>DASZYU010000024.1:0-16870 GCA_035545215.1 Puia sp. | reverse complement strand
CCTTTAGCATCCCGACCACCTTGGCCTCGGTTGCGATCGAGGCGTGGTCACTGCCGGGTACCCAGCAGGCGTTGTAGCCGCGCATCCGGGCATTGCGGACGAGGATGTCCTGTACCGTTTCGTTGAGCGTGTGACCCATGTGCAACACGCCGGTGACATTGGGGGGTGGGATAACAACGGTAAACGCGGGGCGGTCATCCGGACGGCTGTTGAAATAACGCCTTTTCGTCCAGTGGTCATACCATTTCTCTTCAGTACCGGACGGGATGTAGTTCTTGCTCAGTTGCATGGTCAAACGGTATTGTATCAAAGGGAGGCAAAGGTAGCGATTTTCACCGCATCCGGGGGCGTCATTCAAGTCGTCGGAAACGAAAAAAAATTCCCCATGCACATGGGGAATTTCCATATAGTAATAAACTATCTAACGTGTAAAGTTATATCCTATAGCGGAGATTTAAGCGAACCAATAAAGATATGACAGGAACATTACAAGGCCGATAAAGCCAACTGCCAACAAGATAGTTTTCGCTGTTTCTCCGAGATGGATAGATTGAAATATCCTCTTCATAGTAAGAAATTTTAGGGTGAACCAAATGACTGTTACGTCGTGATTAACGGGTGGAATTCAGAGGGGACTGGAAATTTGATTCGACGGAAATGGTTTCCCAGGGGAGAGGAATAGACGAACAAAATTAATTTATTTTTTTATATCTGCAAATCTTTTTTGGCCCCGTCCGACGCAAAAGGACATGAGAAAATCCGGCGGGCAGACCGCCGGAGTCACAGAGGGTTAATAAGTTAGGGTTGGGATACGACTACGACATCGTAAACAGATATGCAAAGGAAAGGATGGCACAGAAGTACAGGAACGCCGTGATGAAGGTCATCACCGTACTTTCCGACACCGTGATCCTGAATTTGAATTTGTGCATTTGTTCCATACAGATTGGATTTTTGGGTTAATAAGGGTGCGAACGGGAATATCGAACGGTTTTCAGGGCGGGATTGTCGACTAACGAATGATTCTTACTAAGTTTGCTGACGGATTCCCCTTGCTAAAATCGATAGTAAGAATGTATGCGATAGTCGATATAGAAACTACCGGTGGTTATGCCGCTAATAACGCTATAACGGAAGTAGCTATTGTGTTACACGACGGGAACCGGGAGGTCGGTCGCTACCAGACGCTGGTCCGTCCGGGCATGGTCATTCCCCGTTATGTTCAGGCGTTGACCGGCATCACCAATGATATGGTCGCGGATGCACCCGAGTTCGGGCTCGTGGCACCTACGATCCACGAATGGCTGAAGGACGCCGTTTTCGTGGCGCATAACGTGAATTTCGACTATTCTTTTTTGCACCACCAGCTGAAAAGCTGCGGGTTCGAACTCAACTGCAAAAAGCTGTGCACGGTCAGGCTTAGCCGCAAGGCTTTTCCCGGGGCGCCGGGGTATAGTCTTGGGACGATCTGCCGGTGGCTGGGCATCGATATTTCCAACCGGCACAGGGCTGCAGGAGACGCGGATGCAACCGCGCTGCTTTTCCAGAAGATACTCGAAACGGGGGGCCTGGAGATCATCCGCGGGATGCTCAAAGGAAGGAACAGCGAGCAATACCTGCCGGTCCATCTTCCCGCCGGAGAACTCGAACGGCTGCCGCAGGTGCCGGGAGTCTATTATTTTCACGATCAAAAAGGCAAGGTGATCTATGTCGGGAAGGCCAGGAACCTCCGGCATCGTGTCGCGAGCCATTTCTCCAATAACAAAACGGGGCGGCAAAAACAGGAGTTCCTGCGGAATATCAATTCGATCTCGCACGAGACGACGGGAACCGAACTGATGGCCTTCCTGCTGGAATGCATGGAGATCAAACGCCTCTGGCCCGCGTACAACCGAAGTATGAAGCGGTTCGAGGCCACCTACGGGCTATACGTATACGAGGATCTCAACGGGTATTCCAGGCTCATCCTCGAGCGCCGGAAAAAACAGCTGCAACCCGTGTATACCTTCTCGATGCTTGCCGAGGGTCGTAATATCCTCCGCAAACTGGTACGTGAGTTCCGGCTTTGTCCGCGACTTTGCTTTATTCAGCAGGATAGCGTTCCGTGCGAAGGCCTGCGAGAGCATACCTGCGATGGCGCGTGCGATTTCCGCGAACCGCCCGAAAGCTATAACGAAAAGGTGAGAACGGCCGTTGCAGCCTTGCTGGAGAGTCTACCCAGCTTTACGCTCATGGACCGCGGACGTCATGGAGAGGAGAAGAGCTGCATCCTGGTGGAACGGGGGCGGTTTTACGGAATGGGTTATCTGCCCGCGGACGCAGCGATCTTTGATCCCTCAGACCTGAAACAATACCTCACACCCTGCGCGGAGAACGATTACATGCGCGGGCTCATCTATGCGTATGCCGAGCGCTGGCCATCCAAGAAGATCCTTTTACAGGTATAAAAAGTCGGCCGGAACCCGTGGAGGAACCGGCCGATATGCGGAAAGATGCGGATTAGCGTTTGCCGCCGCCGATGAAGAAGCCGATCTTGATCGCGGCATAACTGTTCTTTGCGGAGATAGAGCTGGTCGTGCCCGTGTTCCCGTCTACGACGGTCGCCGTCGTTTTGCCGATCAGGTTATACTCGAAAGCCATCCGGAAATGGCCGACCTCGAAACCGGCGCGCAGCATCTGGCCGAACTTAGAGGACGCTGCTGCTGCAACACTGCCGTTCTGACTCGATGTGACCGACGCGCTGGCCATGTCATAGATACCCGAACCACCACCTACGAAAGGACGGAAAACGAGACCGGGCAGATAGTAATCGTAGGTAGCCAGGTAGGATCCGCTCGCAGCCACGTTGGCGCTTGCAGAAGAACCGTCAGGGGCGACCCAGCCGCGGGCCGTTACCGCCCACTCGAGGCGCAAGCCTACAGCAAATTTATCGATGATGGCGTACTTCGGTTCAATGGCAAACGCGACACCGGCCTTTGCTCCCGATCCCTGCGGTATTGCCCAGGCGGTCGACAGGTCCACTTTGAAGGGTTTGTACTTGTGCATGTCCATAGAAGGAGCTTTGGTCACCTTCAGATCTTGAGCATGCAATACAGTCAGGGCAGGCAGCACCAATACTGCCAAGAGGATTCTTTTCATGTTTCTGGTTTTTATTGGTTTTAGGTACAAAAAAATGAATATTGGATCGTACTAATAACGCCATTCCCTACGTGAAAGTATGTAAGGCGCGCATAACGTTGTATGTATCATGGTGCTATTGGGGAATCAATCGATCCAGAAGAGCCACGAACTGACCGCGCGAGATCATTCGGGCACCCAGGGATGCGAGGTGTTCGGTATAAACCTGGCAATCAATCAGCTGAACACCCTGTTCGCGGAGTTGCCGCACGTACAGCAGGAAGGCGAACTTACTGGCATTGCTGGCTTTGCTGAACATGCTCTCGCCGAAAAAGACCTTGCCCATCCTTATGCCATACAATCCGCCTACGAGCTCGCCCCCGGACCATGCCTCGGCGCTGTGCGCATAACCGGCGCCGTGAAGAAGCGTGTACGCAGCGCGGACCTCGTCGGTGATCCAGGTGCTTTCCTGTCCTTTTCGCGCAATGGTTTTGCAATTGGAGATCACCTGGTCGAAGGCGGTATCGGTCCGGAATTCGAAAGCGTTCCGTTTGATCAGTTGCCTCATGCTCTTGCTTTCCTTCAGCTCGTCGGGAAAAAGCACGAAACGCGGATCCGGACACCACCACAGGATATACCGGCCCTCGTACCAGGGAAAGATGCCCCGCCGGTAGGCCAGCAACAGTCTTTCGATCGACAGATCGCCCCCCACGGCGAGCAATCCATCGGGCTCCGCCTGGTCGACCGGCGGAAAAACAAGCTCTTGATTTAAAATAAAAAGGGACATGTATGAGGCTTCCGGCCTGCAGTGGTCATGAACCGGAAAGGATCTCGATCGTCGCGCCGATGCCGCGGTCGGTGATCGCGTCGCAGACGGGTTTCAAAGCATCGTAGGAACCGCGCTTTACAGCATACTTGCCTTTTGTATGGATGATCATGGCGCATTGTTCGGCCTGTTCCGGAGAGTGTCCGCAAACATCGATGAGGGTTTCGATCACCCATTCAAACGTATTCACTTCATCGTTCCACACAATAAGACTGAACGGATCGTCGTGTGTCGTCAGGATGTCCGTTTCCATTAATTCCACAGTTCTCGGGTTGTTCAGCATATAGGGCATACGACTACTTCTTTTCACAAAATTACACAATTCGGTCTATTTTTGCAACCAGCGGTCAGGGCGCTTCGGCGCTGTCACCCAATATATTAAGCCGTTGGCGTCAACCGCAACCCGCATTATGACCCCGCAAAGAGAACAACGCATCACCCAGGTGCTCGACAAGCGTCAGGACGGTCTGACGATCGTGCTGGAAAACGTCTTTGACCCGCACAATATCTCTGCCGTCATGCGCACCTGCGACGCCGTCGGCGTACAGGATATCTATATTCTGAATACCCGGATACCTCGTCACAAGAAATGGGGAGCCAAAAGCAGCAGCAGCGCCGCTCAATGGCTTTCGATCCATCAATATAGCGATGCCGAAGCTTGTTTTGCGGATCTGCGCCGCAGGGCGGACCGGATCTTCACGACGCATCTTTCCGGCGACGCCGTGTCGCTGTACGAAATGGATCTAACCGAAAGGATCGCGCTCGTTTTTGGGAACGAACACTCGGGCGTCAGCGATGAGATCCGGGCACTTTCGGACGGGAATTTTATCATTCCCCAGGTAGGTATCATCCGATCCCTGAATATTTCGGTAGCATGCGCCGTTACACTTTACGAGGCTTTCCGTCAGAAAAATGCGGCGGGTCATTATGACCGGCCCAGCCTGGCGCAGGATCGGTATGGCGACTTGTTGCGGGAATGGAGCAGGGGAGCGATGGCCTCAGACCGGAACACCAAATGATGTAGTATGCGAAACCTGTTGTTTTTGCTGTTGCTGACCGCGCTGACCGCGCAGGGTCAAACGGTCCGTAAGGTAAAGGTCACGGATCTACAGGACCTCGTCGCACATGCGGACCATCCGCTGATCGTTAATTTCTGGGCCACTTTCTGCGCGCCTTGCAACAAGGAGATCCCGTATTTTGAAAACACCGTTGCGCGGTACCGGGCGGATAGCGTGGAATTGATCCTGGTCAGTCTCGATCTTCCCGATTATTTTCCCGCACGGATCGCCGGTTTTGCACGCGGCCGCGGATACACGTCCCGTCTGTTGTGGCTCGACGAGACGAATGCCGATTATTTCTGTCCGAAGGTGGACCCTCACTGGACGGGAGGCATACCGTGTTCGTTGTTCATCAACAACAGAACCCATTACCGGCGGTTCTTCGACCGGCAACTGACCGAACCGCAGGTGGACCTGGAGGTCAGGAAACTGGTTGCGCGTTAACGCGTGTCAGCGCGTATCGGGGTTGGGGTCAGCTAGCCCCGGTTGATCGAACAACCTACCGATCGGGTCTCTTTCACGGTCACTTCTCTGCCGGCGAGCATCTCATCGATCGCCATGTGCAGGTGGCGTCTGCGAACCCGTTGCTCGTCTCCGGGTGAATCATCGATCGCGCCGTGATAGACCAATTTCCCATCCTTGTCGAACAGGAAGCATTCGGGAGTGCGGGTGGCGCCGAACGCGACGGCGAGGTCGGTCTTTCCATCGAGCGCATAATACCAATGGTATCCCTGCGTCTTCGCATATTCCTGCATGGCCCCGAAAGAATTGCCGCCTTCGCGATCGCCTTCGTTCGCATTCAACAGGATGACGCCGATGTGGTGATCGGCCGCATAAGTACAGACTTCCCTGGTGCGGGCCTGCGTCCCTGCCTGCCGGCGGTCAGCGTTTTTCTCCCGCCATCACTTTCAGGTGGTAGATGCTGACATTGAGCTCGTAGCCGATGAGCAGCACGAGCGAATTCAGGTAGACCAGGAGCATGAGGATCATGACGGTGCCGATCGATCCGTAGATCTTGTTATACGAGCTGAACCGGTTGACCCAGTACGAAAAGACCAGGATCGTCAAAATGGTCAGCAGGGTGGCGAGCAGCGTTCCGGGTGAGAAGAGCGACCATCGTTTGTGTACGGCCGGGCCGTATTTGTAGATACAGGCGATGGCCAGATAGAACAGCGGGACAGTGACCACCCAGCGCAGCGTGCGGAACAGCCAGCGTGCGGTATGGTCCCTGCTCGAGATGTGCAGCGCTTTCAGAACGTCGCGCAGCAGTTCGGCCTGCGTGACCAGGATGATCACGGAGCCGATCACCATACAGAGGACCAGTGCCGTTAACTTGACGGCCATCCACCGCGCCTGGAAAGGATTGCGGCGGCGGTTATAGATCAGCGATTTGTTGAATGAACGCATGATGCCGAGCATCGCGTTCGAGGAGTAGAAAAGGGCCAGGACGAAACCGGTCGACAGCAGGCCCACCCTGGGTTTTTCGAGGAAGTCCTGGAGGAACTTGCTCGCCAGCTGAAAGGTGTTCTGGTTGGGCGTGAGGTCCCTGATCAGGAAGAGCAGCTGCCGCTCGATCTGATGCGATACGGGGAGATACGGGACGAGGGTGCAGATGAAAATGGTGGCTGCGGGTATGGCGATCAGGAAACTGAAGGAGATGGCGCGTGCCCGGTCGACCAATCCCACTTTCTTTACCTGGGTGAGAAAAAAGCTGACGACTTCGAAAAGCGATATCCCCTGGAAGCCCGGCAAAACGATCTTTTTGCTTTTGGCCTCCAGAAAGCGGAAGGGCGGGCTGTTGTAGATCTTTCGTTCCAGCTTGATCATAAGGCGTGATTCTTTACCTTTCCCTGCCTGAGCTATCCCGGATTGCCCGTTGTTTTTTGAGCGCATCCGTCCACGCTTTGGCGTATACCTGGTGATCTTTAAAAGTAGCCGCAAAATTCGAATAGCCGCTGAAATCGGGTTTGGCGACGAAATACAGATAATCCGTGGCGGGCGCAGCGAGCACGGCCTGTAAGGTGGCTTCGGAGGGGGTGCAGATGGGACCCGGCGGAAGACCGCCGTGCATATAGGTATTGTACGGCGACCGGGTCTTCAGGTAACCGTAATAGATCTCTTTGAGCTCGAAATCGCGCATGGCAAACTTGACGGTCGGATCGGCTTCCAGTCGCATGCCTTTCGACAGGCGGTTCAGATAGACGCTCGCGATCTTGCCCTTGTCGGATGGGATATTCGTCTCTTCCTCGACGATCGACGCGAGGATGGTTGCCGTGGTCGGCGTCAGGCCGCGCGCATTGGCCGCCGCTATCCGTGCCGGTGTCCACCAGGCCTTGTAAAAGGCGTACATCTTGCGGAACAGTACGGAGGGGGTGATGTTCCAGAAATAGGTGTAAGTATTCGGCAGAACGATCGTCAGGAAGGTGTTCGAATCGACCCCGAATTCTCGAAGTGAATCGTCGTTATGGATGAACGCAGCGATCTCCGTCGAGTCGCACTCGAGTTTTTTGCCCACGGCGCCGGCGAAACCTTCCGGCGTCCGGAACTTCGTGATCACGATCTTCACCGGGGTCTGACGACCGTTGTGCAGCATCCTAATGATATTGAGCACGCTCATATCCTTTCGGATCTCATATTTCCCCGCGCGAACGCTGTTCGGGTAATGCATGCGTCGCGCGACCCAGTTGAAGAGCGCCGGGTTCTTCACGACGGTGTCTTTTTCCAGCAGACGGGCCACCTGGTCGTAGGACATTCCGGTATGGATATAAAGGAAATAGCTGTCGCCGCTGAACGCTGTGCCGGGTCCCAGGACCCGCCAGCCAACAAAACCACATACGATCAGCAGGAGCACTATCACCGCTGCAATGAATTTCTTCATAGGTAAATCGATTGGTAACCAATTTATACAAAACGGCCATCTCCGGGAAAAATTTCGGGATGGCCGTACTATGTTGAAAAGCTTATTGTTTTCCTTGGGGCAGGGGGACCGTGTTGGAGGGGGGCGTGGCGGGTTGTGCCGATGTCGGGGTCACTTTTTCGATGATCTGGTTTCCACGGGCCCTGGGTACGAAAACGGAAGAGAAAAGGCTCAGCAATGCCACCACGACGGCGAGGATCCAGGTGCCTTTCTCCAAATAATCGGTGGTTTGTTTTACCCCCATCAGCTGGTTGCTGAAACCGCCCACGTTTCCCGCCAGTCCGCCTCCCTTGGGGTTTTGCACCAGGATGATCAATCCGAGAATCACACAGGCGAGGACGATCAGGATCACAAAAAATAGCATGTCAGGGTATATTTAATTGTTCGATTTTGGCTGCAAAATAAGCCCTTTTGTCGGGATTGAGCAAACTTAATTTCTCATAGATCACCCTGGCGCGATCGCGCATCCCCTGCTTGACCAGCACCTCCGCCATGGCTTCCGTCACGATGTCTTTGGACTCGATGGAATGCGCTGCAAAATTCTGGACCGCCTGTTCCGCCACCCGGTCGGGAACCGCCTCCCTGTCCTTTTGCGGCAACCGGCGCATCACCTTAAGCCATTCGGTGAAGCTCTTCAACTGTTTGCCGAGTTTGTCACCGGGGTTTTCGTCGGGCGCTAGCCGGATGCCCTGCGAAGCGAAATAGTCGATGGTATGATAGGGCTCGAAGGTCAGGCCGGGTGCCTGAGAAATATGGGCTGCCTGCTCCTGCACCGCGGCGACCGGCTCGGGGGCTGCGGCGCGATTTGGCGTTTCAGGCGTCTCCGCGGGTTCGCGGGTCGCGCCGGGTTCGGTGGTTTGGCCGGATGCTGCGGACGGTCCGGTGAAACCGGGCGCCGCCGGAGAGCCATCCGGTGCGGCGGTTTGGTCGGGTTCATCCAGCACGATGGAAGCTTCCTCGTCGTGAATGGGCTGCGTCCCCTCCGGCCGGAAATCCTCGTTCATTTTATGCAGCGACTCGCGGAGGTTCTTCGCCTCTTCGATGCTGCGCAGCAGCTGGTCGGCTGCCGGTTCTTCGGAAGTCGCAATCGCTTCTTCCGCCCGCGTCATTGCAGGCGCTTCGGAGCCGGCGAACGCTTCGGCGGGTTGTTCCGGCAGGGGAGCTTCGGAAACGCCTTCCCGGGGTGGGTCCTGCACGCGAGCGTCGGCGGCCGCATCATGGCCGGCGGCGGCTTCCGCCTGCCGTTCAGACAGGGCAGCTTCGGTGCCGGCAAACTGTTCTCCCGGCTGCTCCGACAGGGGAGCCTCGGCGGCCGCGTCATGGACAGCGGCCTGGTCCGTGAAGGTTCCTTCCGGAAGGCCAGCTTCCAGGTCCGGTGTGCCGGTCACGGGTTCCGCGGCGAAAGTCGATTCGGCGGCGGTCTCCTCCGGCGTTTCGCCGGTCATGGTGCCGGCGGATGGCCATGTGGAAGCGGCGGGCGTTTCTCCGTTACGGGCGGCGGCATTCGCCAACTGCCACTGCAGCCATAGCGGGTTGCTGAAGTACAGGCTGGTCCGCTGGGTTGCCTCGCGAAAACGTTCCCGGTCTTCGCCCTGCAGCTTGTAAGACAGCAGGCAATGCCCGATACCAAAAAAAGGATACTCTTCGACGAAGGATTCCAGACGCTGGCGGCTGACCTCTTCGAGGCTTTCCGCCTGGAAAAGATGCCGGATGATCGCAAGCAAGGGTTCGTGTGTAGGACTCATTTCTACCAGTTGGAGAACAGCTTGTTAAAGATTTCGTCGGTCATATTGCTCACCACGGTCGGGATCAGTTGCGCTTCCGCATCGCTGATGCTCAGGTTGGCGGAAAAATCGAAATTTCGCGTCACGTCCGCCTCGAAATCGGCCGGAGGCACTTTCTTGCCCGTCGGATCGAGATGGTTCTTGAAGACGATATGTACGGTTACGCTCAGCCGGTTACTCGAAGCCTGCTGGTTCGAGACGCCGGAAGTGGAATAGTTGTACCCGGATACCCATCCGCTGACATCATAGTCGGCGTCGGAAGACTGTATCTGCGACAACCGCGATGCCTGGTTATTGATCTTTTGCCGCAGCGCGTCATTCAGCGCCGGAGCCAGCTGGGGATTAACCAGCGTTGCATGGTTCTCGATGTAAGCGATATGGATGCTCTTCACTTCGGCCGGGATAGAAACGTCCTTAAAGGAATAGATCTTGCAGGAAGACAGGCCTGCGCACAGGAGGACGGCTAGAAACAGTATCCTGGGATTCCTACACTTATTCATTAATGTCGTATTCCTTTAGTTTGCGATAGAGAGTCCTTTCGCTTATGCCGAGATCGGAGGCGGCATCCTTCCGTTTTCCCTTATGCTTTTTCAATGCCTTTACGATCAGTTCTTTTTCCTTGTCCATGATGTTCAGCGACTCCTCGACTTCCTCATGCTGATGGATCTCTTCATGGCCATTCATGTTGTTGTGAAGGACCACCGGTTGTACCGCCTGCAGGGCGGGCGTCTGGTACAATTCGGCCGGCTTGAGCTCGTTCAGCCCGCCGATATAGGCGCCATGCGTGGCCTGCGTCAGCGAGGGGTTCTGAACGATCTCCTTGAACAGCTTCTTTAGCTCGGTCACGTCCTTTCTCAGATCGAAGAACAGTGTGTAAAGGATCTCGCGTTCATTGGCGAATTCGTGCGTGCCGTTGCCGCCGCTTGCATGCGACGGCAGCACCATCGGCAGTCTCGTACCCGACGTCTCCGGAAGGAAGCGTCTCAGTGCGGTCGCCGAGATGTGTTTGTCCTCCGAAAGAACAGACACCTGTTCCGCAATGTTCTTCAATTCCCTGACATTCCCCGGCCAGGAGTAATTTATTAACAGATTTTTCGCGTCGTCGTCGAGCTGCACGGGCGCCGTCTTGTACCGCTCGGCAAAGTCCACGGCGAACTTACGGAATAGCAGCGGAATATCCTCTGTCCTGTCGCGGAGCGCAGGGACGCGGATCGGCACCGTGCTCAGCCGGTAGTAGAGATCTTCCCTGAACCTGCCCTTTTCCGTGAGTTCGAGCAGGTCCTTATTGGTCGCGGCGATAACGCGGACGTCTGTCTTTTGCACTTTGGAGGAGCCCACGCGGATAAATTCCCCGGCTTCCAGCACCCGCAGCAGCCGGGCCTGAGTGCCGAGCGGCAGTTCGCCGATCTCGTCCAGAAAGATGGTCCCGCCGTTGACTGTTTCGAAATACCCTTTCCGCGAATCCACGGCGCCCGTAAACGACCCTTTTTCATGACCGAACAGCTCGGAATCGATGGTCCCTTCCGGGATCGCCCCGCAGTTGACGGCAATGAAAGGGTTATGTTTGCGCGCGGACAGCGAATGGATGATCATGGAAAAGGCCTCTTTTCCGACTCCACTCTCCCCGGCGATCAGTACGGTCAGATCCGTGACCGCGACCTGCGCTGCAACCTGCAAGGCGAAGTTCAGACCCGGGGAGTTCCCTATGATGCCAAAACGATTTTTGATAGATTGAATTTCCATAAACAAAGTTTATTCAGCCGGCCGGCCGATCAGGGTCGCCCCCGTGCAGCCTGCCACCTCTACCCGGGCATAATCGCCCTTTTTGAGCGCCGATCCGGTTTTCGGGAACACCACCATTTTATTCTGGCTGTTGCGGCCCCGCCAGTCCGCGGCGCTTTTTTTCGAATCCCCTTCGATCAACACGGTAAAGGTCTTGCCCACATCCTGCCTGTTCTTTTCGAGCGAAAGCCGGTTTTGTAAACGTACGATCTCTTCCAGTCTTCTCTTCTTGGTCTCCTCCGCGACGTCGTCCTGGTAGCGGCGCGCGGCCAGCGTACCGGGCCTTTCGCTGTAGATGAACATATAGCTCATATCGTAACCGGCGTATTCCATCAGGCTCAGGGTGTCCCGGTGATCCTCTTCGGTCTCGGTACAGAAACCCGCGATGATATCCGTGCTGAGTCCGCAGCCGGGCAGGATCGAGCGGATGCGGTCGATCCTGGCCATGTACCATTCCCGGGTGTAGGTCCGGTTCATCAACTGAAGGATCCGCGTCGACCCGCTCTGGACGGGAAGATGGATATACCGGCAGATGTTCTCATGCCGCGCCATCGTATACAGCACCTCATCGGTGATGTCTTTGGGATGCGAGGTCGAAAAACGGATCCTCAGACCCGCATCGATCCGGGCGACCATGTCCAGCAGACGCGCAAAGTCGACTACGCGATCGGCGCCCTCGTCCATCCAGTAATAGCTGTCCACGTTCTGTCCCAGGAGTGTCACCTCCCTGAATCCCCTTTTGAAAAGATCTTCGCATTCCCTGACGATCGAAACAGCGTCGCGACTGCGTTCGCGTCCCCTGGTGAAGGGCACTACGCAAAAAGAGCACATATTGTTGCACCCGCGCATGATGCTGACGAAAGCCGTCACACCGTTGGTGTCCAGCCTTACCGGCGAGATATCGGCATAGGTCTCTTCCCTGCTAAGCAATACGTTGACGGCCTTTTGTCCTCCTTCCGCCTCGCCGATCAATCCGGGCAAGGTCCTGTAGGCGTCGGGTCCGACCACCATATCGACCAACTGCTCTTCTTCCAGGAACTTTCCTTTCAACCTTTCGGCCATGCAACCGAGCACCCCGATCAGCATTCCCGGCCTTTCGGCCTTCATTTGCCGGAAAACCTGCAGCCGGCTCCGTACCGTCTGTTCGGCCTTCTCGCGGATCGAACAGGTGTTGAGCAGGACGAGGTCGGCCTCGGCATAATTGCCCGTTGCGCCATAACCGCTTTCCTCCAGGATCGAAGCCACGATCTCGCTGTCCGAAAAGTTCATCTGGCATCCATAGCTTTCGATGTAGAACTTTCTCCTGAACCCGCGGCCATTGGCGACGGCGGGCTGGTAGGCCTCTCCCTGTCTTTCTTCATCATGCGTCCTGCTTCCCATCGAATCAAGCATGGCTGTTTCCTGTTTTAGATCGCAAAGATAAGCAGAAAATCGGATTGGATGTGACAGTTTGACAGCATCCGGGCCGGCCAGTTTACGTTTTGGCCGCCCCGGAAACGTTTCGCAGCGATTTCGGTGACGGGTATTTTTTGCGAAGGCCCCGGGTGATGATCCGGGAAGGAAATAGAAGCAAAAAGGTTCCAACAATTGTTGAAACCTTGCTATTCGTGAGCGGAAGACGAGGTTCGAACCCGCGACCTACAGCTTGGGAAGCTGTCGCTCTACCAACTGAGCTACTTCCGCGTGGCACCGGACGCGTTTTGCGTTCGGCCGGATGACAAATGTAAGGGCTTACCGTCTCCCGATAAAAATATTTTTGATCATTTGGGAACGCTCTTCAGGTACCGGGGCGCAAGCCAGCTGTCTTTAAGCGGGATCAGCCAGCGGCTCTCCAATTCGGCTTTTGTCTGCGCCGTATTGTTGAAATACAAGGTATCCGGGCCGATGAATCCGTTCTCCAGGGCATAAGGGACTTGAGAAACGGGTACCATCTGGACCTTATCGCCGATCCGGAAAGCCAGCATCAGCCGGTCGAAAAGAGAGATGCCGAAACGCTGTTCGATCTCTTTGATCAGCCGGACCGAGCTGTCGGTGCTGCAACCGCTGACACCCGTGGCCGTCTCGTCGGCCATCAGAACGACGAACTGACCGTAGAAGAGGTTCGCATAACCTTTCACCGGCACCCCGTGCGATTTCCAGTCGCGAACGAAATTGGCCAACATTTCTTCGATGGCGAGCGCCTCCGAAAGGAAGAACAACCGTGGGCTCTGGTAAATCCAGACGCGCGAATCCGGTGCAAAGTCTTCCGGCAACAGCTCGGTGTGGTGTGCATTCATGCCGCAAAGATACGAAATTGCGGCGCTGCGCGGTGGGGAAGCGGGCAGGGTACAAAGCGTCAGGCCAGCGAGGCGGCGATCAGTTCTGCGATATCCATCACTTTTACGGTATCTTCCTTTTCCTCGTGTTTGACACCGTCCGTCAGCATGGTATTGCAGAAGGGGCAGGCCGCGGCGATGACTTCCGCTCCGGTGCCGATCGCCTCTCCGCTGCGTTCGAAGTTCACGCGCGTCGTTCCCTTTTCCTCTTCCTTGAACATCTGCGCGCCGCCGGCGCCGCAGCACAACCCCTTACTCCGGCAACGTTTCATTTCCACGAGCTCGGCATCGAGGGCTTCGAGCACTTTTCGGGGCGCTTCGTAAATGCCGTTGCCGCGGCCCAGGTAACAACTGTCGTGATAAGTGATCTTTCGGCCCTTGTAAGGACCGCCTTCCTTCAACCGGATGCGGCCCTCGTCGATCAGCTGTTGCAGAAAAGCGGTATGATGGATTACCTCGTAGGTACCTCCGAGCACCGGGTATTCGTTGCGAAAAATGTTAAAGCAGTGGGGGCAGGCCGTCACGATGCGTTTTATCCCGTAATTGTTCAATACCTGTATATTTTGATAGGCCATCATCTGGAACAGGAATTCGTTGCCGGCCCTGCGTGCCGGATCACCGTTGCACAGTTCTTCCTTGCCGAGCACCGCATAGCGGACGCCGACCTTATCGAGGATGGCTGCGAATGCCCTGGTTATCTTTTGGGCGCGCTGATCATAGCTGCCGGAGCATCCCACCCAGAAGAGGATCTCGGGGCTTTCCCCTTTTGCGGCGAATTCGGCCATCGTAGGTACATGCATAGGGCTATTTTTCCGTAAATCTAGGATGCGGGAAAAAATTGCCGAAATCTAATTTTTTCCGTGTGGTCATAATAGGCAGTGGCCCCGGTCGACAGCTCCCGTCCGACCGCGTTTGCCCGCGTTCATCGCAATTTATTTTGGAAAGCGAAAGGTCCGGGTTAATTTAGCCGTCAAAGCAAAAGCTATGGCAGGCGACGAAAGCCTCGAATGGATACGCAACTATGATATGTGGTGCCATTTGCCCGATGAGGAGTACGAAGCGCTGAAGATCGAACATTCCGTGATCGAAGTGCCGAAGGGGGAATACGTGTATTTCGAAGCTTACAATCACAACAAGGTGTATTTCGTCAAAGAGGGGACCATCAAGATCGGCTACATCGACGAGGAAGGCAACGAAAAGGTGAAGGAGATCCTGCGGAAAGGGGAGCTGTTCGGCCAGTTCGGGCTGGAGCGGAACAACCTCCGCGGCGAATTCGCCCAGGCCTATAAAGACGACGTCAGCATCTGCGCTTTCAACATCGACGATTTCGAACGGTTGCTCAAGAACCGCCCCGATCTCGCGCTGAAATACAGCAAACAGGTGGGCGCCAAACTACGCCAGATCGAGACCCGTCTCGTCAGTTTGCTCAGCAAGGACGTCAAGACCCGTCTTCTCCATTTCTTCTGGCAGCTGGTGGAGCAAAACCTTGGCGAGAACACGGCCGAAGGGTTCTGCATCCCCAATTACCTGACGCATGAGGATATCGCCAGCCTGATCGGCAGCAGCCGCCAGACGGTGACCACCATGATCAACGATCTCCAGACCGAAGGCATCCTCTCTTACAACCGCCAGGAGATCTGTTTCCTGGATGTAAAAAAACTGCAAACGCGTATCCAACAATGATGAAGTTCGTTATCGCCGGCCTCCTGGCATTGTCCTGTGGCGGCGTCTGCATTGCCCAGCGGCAGTATAAACCGACCGACCAGGGTTCTGCCATCGCATTTGTGATCAAAAATTTCGGCATCAACACGAAAGGCTCTTTCAGCGGTCTGGACGGCTCCATCGGATGGGATGGGCAGCACCCCGACAGCTGCGTCTTCGACGTCAGCATCGACGCTTCTACGATCAATACCGGCAATTCAATGCGCGATGAACACCTGAAAAAGGAGGCGTATTTCGATGTGGCGAACTACCCCCGGATCCGCTTTGTTTCGACCGGCGTCACCGGTCCGGACCGCGGTGGCCATTACAAGGTGACGGGGCGGTTGACGATAAAGAACACGACGAAGGACATCGCCTTTCCATTTATCGTCACAGCGCTGGGCGAAGACCTGATCTTCAAGGGCGACTTCACGATCAACCGGCGCGATTTCGGCGTGGGCGGCTCGAGCACGATCTCCAACCAATTGACCGTTTCGCTAACCGTGCTGGCAAAAAAACAGTAGCCGCCGCCGGCGGTTGCGCGGATATCCGCAGGAGTGGGCCGGGAATATGCGTCACGCTTCCGCCGTCCATTTATCGCGGTCGTCCGGACTGAACTTCCAAGGAGCGAAATTGTTTTCGATATTGCCGAACAGCGCATTCCATTCCTGCGGCGCATTGCTGTCCTCCATGATGAGCGCCCTTCTCATCTCGACGATGATCTCGAGCGGGCTGATGCTGACGGGGCATTCCTCGACGCAGGCATTGCAGGTCGTACACGCCCGTAGCGCCTCCACCGAAATATAGCTGAGCAGCGATTTGCCGTCATCGGTGAATTTCCCGTTGGCGTCGATGTTCCGGCCGACCTCTTCCAGACGGTCTCGCGTACCCATCATGATCTTCCGGGGGGAAAGCACCTTGCCGGTAAGGTTGGCGGGACAGGCAGCCGAACAACGGCCGCATTCGGTACACGAATAGGCATCCAGCAGATTGCGCCAGCTCAGATCGAATACGTCCTTTGCTCCAAAACGGGGCACCGGTGCGGATGCATCCGCGCCGTCCGCCGGCGTGACGGGGGCTGTTTCCGGTTTCATCGCATAGAGCACTTCCTGCTGAACGGAAGGCATGTTCCTTATCCGCCCCTCGGGTTCCAGCCGGGCGTAGTAGGCGTTGGGGAAAGCCAGCAGGATGTGCAGGTGTTTCGAGTAGGGGAGGTAGTTCAGGAATGCGAGGATGCCCAGGATGTGGAGCCACCAGCAGCAGCGCTCCACGACGACCAGCGCTCCGTTGCTCAGACCGTTGAGCAGGGGATGCAGCGATCGGGAGAAAAGGAAATCGCCGGTCAGGTGTGTGCCGTAATGCCCGTACCC
>DASZYU010000023.1:0-31186 GCA_035545215.1 Puia sp. | reverse complement strand
TTTCGCTGAATGGCGGCGCGCTGCAGCAGGCTACTGCCGGCGGGGTCGCCCCGCCGCAACTACCCGTCAAGAACAGCGGTTGGATCAATGAGAGCGACCGCCTCTTGTTGCCACTCGGTTTCCGTTACGTCTTTTCGGCGGCGGACAATGTGACGCAGGCTACCTTCACGCTCAAGGACGTTAGCAACCAGGTCGTTCAGACCACTACGACCGGTAGCACCGCGCCCGGCGCCGCGCTGTTGCAAAGCGTGCCGCTCGATTTTACTGCCGCCGGTCTGAATGTCATCGGAGACGGTGGCAGCCCGCCTCCGCCGTTGCCGCTGTATACGCTCGCGATCGCCGGCAGCAATGGCTATTCCAAACAATACAGGATCCTGTTCTATCCTGGCCCGCAACTACCCGCAGCCTGTTGGGGCGTCGTCCAACTACAGCCGACGGTGAAAACCGCCGCTTTCAATCTGCTCGATAGCTATGGTTTTCTCGTGCCTCCGGCGGGCGGTACGGCGCCGGACCACCCGGTCTTCGAGGTCAGGATCAAGAGCCGGCTCGCCTACTGGCGATACCATCCGAATGCAGACGGCGTAACGCTGGCCACCAATCCGAATACCAGCCCTTATCTCAACGTCAGCGGTACATCGCTGGTCACCAAAACACCCCGCATCTGTACCTATACGCCGACGCTGTTCACCGTCGACAATATCAACTATGACAACCTGCCCAACCCGGTCTATGGGTCGGTGCTGGCGCAATCGGGCAACCAATTCTTTAAAGACATCTGGGTGCAAAAAACAGATATGTTCAGCTAATTATTAAAACAAATACATCATGGCAGATTATAAAACCCCGGGAGTGTATATAGAGGAGATCCCTCATCTCCCGCCTTCCATCGCCTCGGTTCCCACGGCAGTCCCAGCCTTTATCGGCTATACCGAGATGGCCCAGAACAAGGTCGCAAAGGACCTGATCAACGTGCCGCAATTCATCACCTCGATCATGGAGTATGAGCTATACTTCGGCAAGGCCGACCGCGAAAAGAGCGTCGTCGTGACCATCGACTCCAGCAAGACACCGGTGGATATCGAGGCCAGGGCCGCCTCGCCCTCGCATTACATGATGTACTACAACATCCAGATGTATTTCGCCAACGGCGGCGGCGACTGCTATGTCGTATCGGTCGGCGACTACAGCGGAGGCGGAGTGATCAACGAGACCGACCTGGAGAACGGTCTCACTGCCATCGCCCGGCAGGACGACATCACGATCATCCTCTTCCCCGACAGCATCAATATCACATCGGCCGCGAGCTATTACGGTCTCCATGAGAAGGCGCTCCTGCAATGCGAAAACCTCAGCAGCAGGGTAACGGTGATGGATGTCTGGCCGGACCCCGGCGTCGATCCGGTGAAGAACTGGCTGCAGAATATCACGACGCTCCGCAGTACGCTGGCCGGTACGCCGCTCGAGCTCAAATATGGCGCCGTCTACTATCCCCGGCTGTGGACGACCGTCAATTTCGATCTGTCGGTCGTCGGCGACCCCACCAATACCGCCAATGACGCGCTGGTGACGGTGCAGGGCATCGGGCCCGCTGACGCCGCATTCAATGGGACGCTCGCCGATCTGAAGACGAAGAACAATCAATACTATTTCGCCGCCAAAAATGCTATCGACAACAATCTCGAAATGCTGTTACCGGTATCGGCGGCGGTGGTAGGCGTATATGCGCAAACCGACGATAGCCGCGGGGTTTGGAAGGCGCCGGCAAATGTCAATATCATCAATGGCGTCAAACCGGAGGTGCCGATCAACAATGACGACCAGGCGCTCCTCAATGTCGATACCACGGCCGGCAAGTCCGTCAACGCGATCCGGTCGTTCCCCGGCCGGGGACCGGCCATCATCTGGGGCGCGCGGACGCTCACGGGCAATGACAACGAATGGCGTTACATCTCGGTAAGGCGGTTTTGCAACATGCTGGAGATATCCACGCGCAATGCCGTGGAGCAGTTCGTCTTCGAACCCAACGACGAAAATACATGGGTACGGGTCAAGTCGATGATCGAGAACTATCTGACCGAACAATGGAAGGCAGGGGCGCTCATGGGCTCCACGGCAAAGGAAGCGTTCTATGTCAAGATCGGCCTGGGCCAGACGATGACGGAGCTGGATATCTGGGAGGGCCGACTCATCGTGCTCATCGGTATCGCCCCGGTCCGGCCGGCCGAATTCATCATCCTGCGTTTTGAACAGAAAATGCTGTCCGAATCATAACCTGCCTTGTCCACCGGAATCACAATAACACATCCATAAAAATACTGTCATGAATTATTCACCATCGGAGAAGGAACAGAAAAAGCCCTGCAAGGACTTCGAGACGGCCACCTGGAAGACCATCCGGTCGAAAAAGAACGATTACTGCAAGATCCTCAAGACGGACCTGGGCAATTTAAAACAATGCGAGGAAACGAGGGTGGGCTGCAAGATCGCCTATGAACACCGGAAGTGCCGTTTCATCCGGACTGAAAAGAACTACCGGCTGTTCCGGAATATCGAGCTGCAATACGGCGTCGAACTGATGAAGGCAACGGGCGACATCGAGAACGAGATCAAGAACCTCGTCGCGGACAATACCTCGCTCGCGGGCGCGCTCGGCGATCTTGTAAAGCTGCTGAAAGCCGCGAAGGCGGCCTTTGGCGATCTGCGCGAAAGCGGCTGCAAGCTCGATGCCTGTATGAAGGACAGCTGCAACCGGTCGCAGGTGGCCATCCTCACCGGTAAAAAGCTGGAAGACTGTGACGACAAACATAAACATCCGGAGCCCGGCCACCGGCCGCATGACTGCGATGATGTGGTCGAGATCATCCGGCAACTCATCCACGAGCCGGACTGTCTCAGCAAGGAGATCGATGTCATCCTGGTGGCTGCCGCGGATGTCACCGGCATCCAGACCTTTGCGAATATCAGCGCGCTGACGGCTACCTTCCTGCCCGGCCTCAAGGCCAGCGCCAAGGCGTTCGACGACTTCATCCTGGACCGGATAACCAACGGCGCCACCGCGCTCACGACGGCCCAAACGAACCTGACCCAGGCGATCAAGGACCTCACGGACGCAGAGTTCGCGCTGTTCGACGCGCGCACCGCCATCGACAGCATCAAGGGACTGAAGGACTTCCTCTGTCACCCGAGGTGCGAATGCGTCTGTGACGACGAAAAACGCGATGACAACGAGCGGCGCAGCGAGAACGAGCGGCGCAGCGAGAACGAGCGGCGCGACAGCGACCGACGGGACAATGACCGTCGCGACAGCGACCGCCGCGAGAACGAACGGCGTCATGACAAGGAGGATTGCGGCTGCGGCTGCAACGGCAGACCGCGTCTCGAGAAGTGCAAGTGCGAGATCTGCGAGATCTGTCAGGAGGTGGCGCGCATCTACTACGATGAATCCATGGAGAAACTGCCGACGACGCCCGGCACAGGCAACTAGATCAATTCACCGAAAAATCTCTCAATCATGTTCACCTATTGTAAGATCGACGAGAACTGCAATATTTTCGAATGCTGTGATTTCCCGCACCAGCCGCCTCCAGGAACGGGCGATTGCTGTTACGACCAGTGGACGATGGACCAGAACGAGGTCAGCGCCCAGCTGAAGCATGCCACCGCCCGCGCAGCACATAAGACAAAACATTACCAGGCCATCAGCGAGTGGTACACCATCCTCAAGAGTTGGCGGGATGACTGGGAGTCGGCCGACCATAAGGCCGACGCGCTCTGCCGCAACCTCGAGCTATTCATCCGGCATCTGCGGCGGGTCTGCAAGATCACGAAGAAGACCGATACGGCGATAGACATCCTGTTCTGTATGATCCGGGATATATTCGGGCTGGTGGATTGTCTGAAGGAACGGTATGACGATCTGTATAAATGCATCAATTGTCTCAAAGACCCGGCCCTCAGCTCCGGCGGCATCCGCAATTGTCTCGACGACTACGGCAAGAAACTACTAACCGTTACCGACCAGCGCGACGCCATCCTCGCCAAGATCATCTCCGTGATGGAGTACGCGTACGAGCTGCATGACGGCATCTGCGACGATTATGGGTTGCGCAATATCCTCACCTTCTGGCGCCGTATCCTCAATTGCGAGGGTCCTTGCGATCCGCTGCCCTGCCCGCCGGAGCCCGCGCATGAACCGGGGGTCGAGTGTTGCGACCTCGAACCCATGATGACCTTTCCGATCGACCGCGACCCCTATTTCAAGGAATTGAAGGAGCAATGCGAAAAGGTGAAGATCAAAATGAATGAACTCAAACGGGAAAGCGACGAGGCCAATGAGAAGAAGGCTTCGCTGCAGGCCTGTCTGGATGGCCTCAATACAGCGTTGAAGGCCTCGGGGCCGACGGGCAGGTGCGGCAATTGATGAGACTACCGCACCCTGTTCGCAGTAACGGCGGCGCTGTGCGACAACCAATTACTCACTCCAAAAACTATTCTATATGGCAGATGATCCGAGAAAAAACTACCCGATACCCAAATTCCACTTCCTCGTGGAATGGGGCGGCAGCAGTTTCAGCTTCACCGAGGTGACCGGCATGGACTTCGAAACACAGGTGATCGAGTATCGCAGCGGCGATATGTACAATTACAATAAGACGAAGCAACCCGGGATGACCAAGTATTCCGACATCACGCTCAAACGCGGTACTTTCTATGGTGACAACGAGTTCTTCGAGCAATGGAAGAACACTTATTATTTCCAGGAGGTCACCCAAACGTTCCGCCGGACGGTGACGATCAAGTTGCTGGACGAGAACCACAAGCCCGCCATCACCTGGACGGTGCACAATGCCTGGCCCTCGAAGGTGCAGGCGACCGATCTAAAGGCCGATGGCAATGAGGTGGCCATCGAGACGATGGTGTTGGTGCATGAAGGGCTGGAGATCACGCCCAATTCATAACCCGAACGCATTCAACCCATCGCTACACGCCAAACCCGACCCGCCATGGGAGCCACGAGCTATCAGACCGTCAACTTTCACTTCCTCGTCAACTTCAACTTCGGCAACTCCGGGTCCGACATTGCGTTTCAGTCGGTGACCGGTCTGGACTCGACGATCGAGACGGAAACGGTGAAAGAAGGGGGCGAAAACCGGTTCACTCATGTCCTTCCCGTGCGGCGCCGGTATGGTCCGCTGGTGCTCAAACGAGGCATCCTCAAACCCGGGGACTCGCTGGTGACGGCATGGCTGAAACAGGCGTTCGACGACCAGAATGTCGTCCCCAGGGATCAAATGACGATCATCCTGCTGAACGAGTCGCACCAGGCGCTCATGCACTGGAAGATCAACAATGTCTGGCCGCTGAGCTGGAAGGTGGGCGAGCTCAATGCCGAACAGGGCGAGGTGCTGATCGAAACACTGGAGCTCAATTATAACCAATTAATCTTCGACAAACTCTGACTATGCCGGTTGAAGTCCGCGAGCTGATCATTCGGGCCAATGTGGTCAAGGACCAGGCACAGGAGGCCAGGTCTCCCGACACGACTGCCAATAACAGCGTTCCGCCGGCGCAGGAGATGATCGAGGCGTGTCTGGAGCGGATGTTGGCGATACAAAACGATAAAACCGAACGCTGATGGACAAATTCACCATACAGTCTTTTGAAAAAAACGATTTTGCCAAAGAGGACACCTCGCGGCGATTTACCGCGCCTATCAACCCGGAGTCGTTCAGTAAAAAATTCAAGATCGGCCTCGACAAAAGGAAGGGGCATGGCAACGACGGCACCAATCCGCAATACATTGCAACCGATCCGGAAGAGTTGAGGCTGGACTTTATCCTCGACGGCACCGGTACCATGCAAGGGTACCTGGATGCATACAAGAAGATGAAAGTCCACGACCAGCTGGCCGCCTTCCTCAATTGCGCCTACAATATGGATGGCGATATCCACCGCCCGAGGTTCCTCAAGATCAAGTGGGGCAGGGATGTGGATTTTCAATGTTTGTTGTCCGACGTCGACATCAATTTTACGCTTTTCGACGACACTGGCGACCCGCTTCGGGTACGCATTTCGGCCACCTTCCTCGAATACAAGACGGCGCAGGAGCGGCTGCAGGAAGACCGGGTGCAGTCGCCCGATCTCTCGCATTATCAAAAGGTCAACCAGGGTGACCGGCTGGACCTGATGACCTACGGGAACTATAACGATTCCAGCTATTTCCTGAAGATTGCGCAGATCAACAAGCTGGCGAGCCCGCGGAATGTCCCTGTCGGCATGACGCTCTATTTTCCACCCTTCGATAAAGGCACTACGAACTGATGGAACAGATTGCAACCAATACGGCGGTTCACGATGCGGTCACCTATGATATCACGGTCAATGGCCAGACCCCGGACGCGGGTCTGCAACTGCTTTCGCTGTTGGTCACCAAGGAGATCAACCGGATACCCGTGGCCAGGATGGTTTTCCGCGATGGCAGCGCCGCGGACCAGACCTTTTCCGTCAGCAGCGAGGACCTCTTCGTACCCGGCGCACCCGTGGTGATCCGGATCGGCCGCGACAGCAACAATATGCAGGTCTTCAAAGGCATCGTGATCAAACACGGGATCAGGATCCGCGAGAACGGCAATACCGAGCTGCATGTCGAATGCCGCGATGAGGCGGTACGGATGACGGTGGGACGGCATAGCCGGTATTTCGAGAACATGTCGGACAATATGCTGTTCGACGCGTTGATCCAGAATCATCCCAACCTCGTCAGCAACCCGCAATCGACGAGCCCCGTCTATCGGGAGATCGTCCAACACCATATCACCGACTGGGACTTCCTGCTCTTGCGCGCGGAAGCCTGCGGGATGCTGGTTACCGCCGATGACGGCACGGTCAGTGTCTTTGCGCCGGATACCGGTTCGGGCAACCGGCCCGTCTTCACCGTTACGTATGGTATCTCGGTGCTGGAGCTCGAGGCGGAGATGGATGCCCGCAACCAATGGAAGAAGGTGACCGCCGATTCCTGGGACTATTCCAGCCAGGGTCTTTTCACGGCGGATACCGACTCGACGAATTTTACCGAGAATGGCGATATCAGCGGCGCCGATCTGGCGGGGGCAATGCGGCTCGATGCCTACCAGATGCATCACAGCGGTCATCTCATCGAGCAGGAGCTGCAGGATTGGGTCAACGGCATTATGCTCCGAAGCCGGATGGCGAAGATCCGGGGGCGTGTCAAATTCCAGGGCTCGACGGGTGTGGTCCCGGGGAATATGATCGATCTCGAAGGGCTCGGCGGCCGATTCAACGGAAAGGTCTTTGTGACGGCGGTCAGGCATGAAGTGGGCAACGGGCAGTGGGATACGCATGTGCAGTTCGGTCTCGACCCGCGTCGTTATGCCGAGGTCCACAATGAAGATATCCATGACCCCGGCTCGGCGGGTCTGATAGGGATGATCGGCGGATTGCAGATCGGCAAGGTCGTCCAGCTGCAGAACGACCCCGACGGCGAAGACCGTATCCTCGTTAAGGTGCCTACCATCGACAACGCGGCGCGCGGTATCTGGACAAGGGTGGCCAGTCTCGATGCCGGCAAGGACCGGGGCGCCTTTTTCCGGCCGGAGATCGACGACGAAGTCATCGTCGGGTTCATCAACGACGACCCGCGGCATGCCGTGATGCTCGGTATGCTCAACAGCAGCGCCAAACCGGCGCCGATCGCGGCACAGGATATCAACGATAAAAAGGGTTTCACGACCCGCAGCAAGATGCACATCAGCATCGACGACGGCACCAAAACGATCACCATCGATACGCCCGCGGGCAACAGCATCACGCTCGACGAGTCGGGACAGAAGATCGAGCTGTCGGATCAGAATGGCAACACGATCACAATGGACCCAACCGGTATCAGTCTGCAGAGCCCGATGGAGATCCAGATCAATGCGGGGACCGACCTGACGCTCAGTGCAGGCGCCTCGCTGTCGATCGGGGGGGTCAGCATTTCGGCGAACGCCGACGGAGTACTCAGTCTCAATGGTGACGGCAGCACGACGCTTTCATCCAGCGGCGTCACGACGATCACGGGTTCGCTGGTAACGATCAATTAAAAAACGAAACCATGGCTTCAGCCGCGCGATTGACAGATATGCATGTTTGCCCACTGGCGACGCCGCAGCCGCATATCGGCGGGCCTGTCACCGGACCGGGTGCGCCGACCGTACTGATCGGCGGAATGCCCGCGGCTGCGATCGGCGATCTCTGTGTTTGCGTTGGGCCGCCCGACCCGATCGTCATGGGGAGCATGACGGTATTGATCGGCGGGAGGCCGGCGGCCAGACAGGGAGATGTGACCGCGCATGGCGGGGTGGTGGTCGGAGGTTTTCCCACGGTACAGATCGGTGGATAAAAAATAAACAGATGGCAAACTATCCTTCATTCTTAGGAACGGGCTGGTCCTTCCCCCCCAGCTTTGACAACGTCTCGGGGACCGTCAACCTGGTCAAGGATGTCGACGATATCAATCAAAGCCTGAACATCCTGCTTTCGACGACGTTGGGGGAGCGGGTCATGCAACCGAACTATGGCTGCAATCTCGAGAACTACCTCTTCGAACCGCTGAACAACACGCTGATCGGGTTCATCCGGGACCTTGTCACGAAGGCGATCCTTTACTATGAGCCCAGGATCGTCACGGAGTCGGTGGAGGTTACGGCTGCAGACTCGGCGGAACTCTGGGAGGGAAGATTTACGATCCTCGTGACCTACTCGATCCCGCAGACCAATTCGCGGTTCAACTATGTCTATGATTATTATTCGAACGAGGCGCTGGCCGCCATCTAAACTCCCGATGTATGCCCTTCGATTGCGACAAACTGCTGCACCCCTTCCAGAATGATCCGGGCACGAGTCAAAAAGCCCGGGTGATGGATGCGTTGCTTGGGGGGCCAGCGCTGATCGACGGCCGATCGATGGCAGACCTGCTGCAGCTGTTTACGCGGCTGGCGCCCAATATCGTCTATTATGACGATCGGCTGACCCCCGGTGACTGGACGCCCTTCTTTCAAAAAAGCTGTCCTTTCCTGCTGGCCGGCATGACCCATTTCACCACCGCGACGATCGACAGCAAACTCGCCCTGTATGCGCATCTGTTCCGGAAAAAACCTTCGGGCGCCGGCTTGCAGCTGCAGCTCTTTTATACCTATTACAACCTCATCCGGCAGGTGAATACCTGGTCGAGCCAGTTGGCGGGCAGCCACCTGCCGATCGAGACCACGATCAACAAGCTGATCGTTACCCGGCTGAAACAGCCGGTCTTGCAGTTCATCGGGATCGTGAATGCGGCGGTGAAATGGTATGGAGTAAAGAAGCCGGATTTTGGACCGTTGATCAATAACCCGGCGTGGGGACTGGACCAGACCGACCTTTATGCGCTCGATACCGCTTTCAAAAAGGCCGGTCCCGGTCACCGCAAACGTCTGCTGGCGCTGCATCGCGAGGCGGCGGACCTCGTCCCGGCGTTTGCGGGTGCGCTGGGCATCCTGGCCGGCGAGGCACCGGGAAATATCGAACAAAGCCTCCTGCCGCTGGCAACCAGTCTTCAGCAACGGCATCAGCCGCATCTGGCGCTGATCTTCGTCTTTCTCCAGCTGTTCGTCCGGTTGCAGCAGGATATCAACGGCTTCAAAAAAGCGCATCTCGATTTCTTCTATTCGGATATCCTGAGACTCGAGCCGCAGCCGGCGCAGCCCGATCATGCCAACCTCATCGTCTATCTGCAGAACCAGGTGAAATCTTTTGCGTTGGAAAAAGGCCGGCCCATTAAGGACGGCAAGGACAACAACAAGGCCGATATCCTATTCGCGCTCGACGAGGCCATCGCAGTCAATCTCACGCAGGCTTCGGATATCCGCACGCTCTTCTGCAATAACCAGACGGCCTACGACAAGACGTGGACCGAGGGCGTCTATATGGCTCCCGATGCGCGGATGGCCGACGGCGTGAGCATCTCGTTCACACATGACCCGACGAACTACCCCACGCTTGGCGCACAGTACAGCAAATATGTGCCGCCCCGAGCCACGAATCCGCAACCGTATCCCGGCGCGCGGATCGGCTTCCTGCTCGCCTCCAATGTACTGTTCCTCCATGAGGGTACGCGGCATGTACATATCCGGCTGACCTGTACCCTGCAGGATGATGCGTGTGGTGCGATGGCGGCGGCGCAAGCACCGCCGCCCGACCGGTGTTGTGTCGATCGCAAAAAAACGCCCGCCGGCGGCCCGGCCGAGGTTTATCCTGACTTCGTGTCCGCCACCAACCTCTATCCCAGCGTTGCCAAGGTGCTCAAACATGCCTATGTCGAGATCACCGAGACGCTGATCGCGCAGGCCGTGCAGCAGGGGGTGGCGACGGCGGTGGGCGATGCCATCCGGGATAAGTTCCTGAAGGACGATTGTCAAAAATCCTTGTGCTGCAAAAGTCATGTCTATTATAAAGACAGTACCGTCCGCCGCTGGAATAACTGGCAGGCCTTTATCGGCGCACATGCCAGCGCCAGCGAGGTGACCGTGCTGGACGGTCTATTCGGCAAGATCTATCCCTTTACGGTCGTCTTCAGCGGAGCCAAAGAGTGGATCGCGCCCGCGACGCTCGACATCGACCCCGATGCGGCGCCTGGCGGAGGCGGCACATTCGATATCAGGATCCATGCGCAGCTGACGCCCGATCAGCCCGCCGTCACGTTTTACGACAAGAAAGCGCTTGGAGAAGATTTCAATACGACCCTGCCGGTGGTCAAGGTGCTGCTGAATGACAAGATCAAAGTGGCGCTCGACAACGCGCTTCAGGGGACACTGGGCATCGTCGCCGCCGACGCCTGCTGTCTCGACCGGACGCCCGACCTGTGCGGCGCGGAGATATCGCTCTACCAGTTGTTCCGCAATGTGACGCTCAACGATACGCATATCCGCGTGAAAGTGTGCGGGCTCAGGAACATCATTGTGCAGAACGACAACAGTCTTCAGAACGTCAACAGCCCGATCTTCCCTTTCGGGACCCGGCCGAAGGTCGAAGCGAATTTCTACATCGGCTGCGAAGAGATCTTCCTGAAACACTGGGAGCATATCTATGTCAACATCAATTGGAAGGACTTTCCCGCCGATCCGCCGGCAGGCGCCGGCTTCACGACGCCTTTCAACTATTATTACAATGGCTACCAGGACCATTTTCCGTCGGGTGATCTTTTCGAAGTGAAGGATGACTATTTCCGAAAGAAGATCGCGATCCTGCAGGACGGCAAATGGATCCCCTGGCAATACGGCGACTGCACGACGCCCATGGGTCCGCATCCAGCGCATTCGCTGTTGTTCCACCCCATGCCCGCCCACCCTTTCTGTCCGGACGATGCGGGATACGGGTGGCAGTACCGGATCTCGAGGGCGAACGACTTTGTGCCCGCGTTGCCCGATCCGAGCGAGGTCTTTGGTTACCTGGGTCTCAAACACCTCGATGTCAACACCAGGCAGAGCTTCATCCGCATTACCCTGAAATGCCAGGACTTCCAGCACGATCGGTACCCGGGCGTCCTGGCCCGCCAGATGTCGGCGCTGGGCAAACTGCCCGATCTGATCGATGGAGCCGTCTATTATGGCATCAATGCGGCCGGGCAATACCAGGTCGTCGACATCAATAGTCTCTTCGCGGATGTCGTGTATGCGTCGCAGTTGGCCAATGACAACACGCTCAACCCGATACCCATGGGCGGTGCGGGCGGCCAGATCGATATCATGACCAACGAGTTTGCCGCCGCCGATGTGGCTGGCGGCGGAGGTCCGATGGCAGGCGTGGGTCAACCCATCACCAACGCGTTGTTAGGCTCTTTCGATACCCCGGTCAACATACCGCCACCGCCACCCGCCGGTCCGAGCGGGGTCTATCCCACCCTGGGGCCTGCCTTACAGGACATTTTTACCAAACTAAAAAATCAGGCGACCGCCATCGAGGGTACCCTGGCTAAAGGCGCGGTCATCCCCAACCAGCCCTGGACGCCGACGATCAGCAGTATGTCGCTGGACTATGAAGCCACGTCGGATGCCACGCAGCTGTCGCTGATCCATCTCTATCCCTATACCGGCACTTACCTGCCGCGCCAGATCACGCTCGATCCGCCGCTGTTCCCGGTCTTTTGCGACGAGGGCACGCTGTTCCTGGGACTGAGCGGACTGGTACCCGGCAGCATCGTCAATTTTCTCTTCCAGCTGGCGGAGGCAACGGCAGATTCCGAATCGGACCAGGCCAGGGTCGCCTACAGTTATCTCGACGACAACGAGTGGATGCCGTTGCGCCCCGGTTTTGAAGTCATCAGCGACGGCACCGAAGGTCTGACGAGGACGGGCATCATCAAGCTATCCCTGCCCGCGAATATGACCAACACCAACACGGTCATGCCGGCAGGTGTATATTGGATCAAAGCGGCTGTGCCGCAGCATCACCGGTCGGTCGCCGAGACGATCGCCCTCCTCACGCAGGCGATCAGCGCCACCTTCATCAACGACCCGAATGTCAACGAGCAGACACGTATGTCCACACCGCTGGCTGCGGGTTCGCTTTCGCGGTTGGCTACCGCAGATGCGCATATCAAATCGATCGGTCAACCCTACCCCAGTTACGGAGGTGCGCCGCCAGAGGCACAGGGCCCTTTCTATGTCCGGGTCAGCGAGCTGTTGCATCACAAAGGACGGGCCATCCAGAAATTCGACTACGAACGGCTGGTGCTCCAGCGTTTCCCCGTCATCTTCAAGGCGAAGTGCATCAACCATAGCCTGGCCCTCGATGGCAGCGAATACAAGAACGACTTCCCCCTGGCCCCGGGGTATGTACTGCTCGCCGTGATCCCCGATCTCAACCAACTGGCAGCGGGCAACTCGTTCCAGCCGAAAGTGCCGGTGAGCATCCTCGAAGACATCTATACCTATATCAGCGGTCTGACGTCACCGTTCGTCCGGTTCCGGGCTATGAATCCGCGTTATGAGGCGATCGATTTCTGTATGACCGTCCGGCTGAAGCCGGATATGGATGCCAACTATTACAAACAGCAGCTGGCCATCGATCTGAGCCGGTTCCTCGCCCCGTGGGCGGTAGGTCAGTATGACAAGCTGACCTTCGGCCAGCCGGTATACCGGTCGGACATCGTGGGTTTTCTCGAAAGCCGATATTATGTGGATTACGTGATCCGGCTGGAGATGTTCAATGACAAGGGAAAGGCGCACCACGTGATCTTTCCCGCGACCCCGCGGTCGATCCTCATAGCGGGAACCGTCGAGGTCTGCGCATTCATGCCTGGCTGTGACGAGTGGGGCGAGCCGGCTTGCAAAGAAGAGCGTTATCCCGTGAGGGATTGCAAACAAAAAGTCCTGGCAACGGAGGGGGACGTCTAACATGGCTGACACAACCAACGATAGCACGACGATCAGTACGACCAGCTCGCCGTTCCAGTCCTGGCTCGACTTTGGCAAGCTGCGTAGCGAATCGATCAAATACCTTGCGCAGCTGACCGGCAACATCTGGACGGATTACAACGCACACGACCCGGGAATCACTATCCTGGAGATGCTTTGTTATGCAGTCATGGACCTTGGTTACCGGGCAAGTCTGCCGATCGGTCAGGTCCTCGCGCCAGCCCCCGATGTGCCGGGTCCCGACACCAACTTCTTTACTCCTGCCCGGATCCTCGCCTGTAACCCGCTGACCATCGCCGATTATCGCCGGCTACTGATCGACCTGGAAGGAGTCACCAACGCCTGGATCGAGGTCGCCACCGACCAACACGATATCTGTCGCGAGCAGGCGGGCCGCGGCGGTTGCGAGACCTTTCTCAACGGTCTTTACACCGTGCAGCTGCAATTGGACGAGAACGTGACAACGACGGAACAGCGCGACGCGGCGGTTGCGCGGGTGAAAAAGACGCTGATGGCGCATCGCAATTTCTGCGAGGATTTTCTCGATATCAAGATCCTCTGCACGATGGGTATTGGGGTTTGCGCCGACATCGAGCTCGAGATCGGCGCGGACGTGAACACCGTCTTCCCGGCTATCGTCACGGCAATACAGGGCTTCTTCTCGACGGCGCCGAAGTTTTATACCCTGCAGGAGCTGTTGCAGCCGCCGAAAAGCAAACCGATCGAGTCCATCTTTGCAGGGCGCCCCTATGACATCACTCAAAGCCACGGTTTTGTGGACCCGGACGAGTTCGAACGGATCCGGCTACGCCGCGAGATCCACCTGAGCGATCTGTACTCCGTGATCCTGCAGGTCGGCGGCGTCAAGACTATCCGGCGGCTCGCGCTGCAGGTCTGCGGGAACAACCCCGTATCGGCCGGCGACAGCTGGGTCTTTCATGTACCAAAGGACTATGTCCCCATCTTCAACCTATCCTGCTGCGGCTGGCAATTCTCGCAGAATAACCGGTCGGTGCGCGTCGACGTGGCCGCGCTTTCCGCGCCGTTCAATATCAACTATGCGGGCACCGCCAAGCTGTTATATCCGCAGGGATCGCCCTATCTCGACCTGGCCATCGAATACGGCGCCTATCTTCCCGGGCTGGGAGATTATTATTCGATACAGAACGAATTTCCGCGTGTCTATGGCATCGGGCCGGGCGGTCTGCCCGGTGACGCATCCGATCAGCGCAAAGCGCAGGCATTGCAGCTCAAGGGATACCTGTTGTTCTTCGACCAGGTGCTCGCCGATTATGTCGCGCAGCTGTCGAATATCCGATCGCTCTTCTCGCTGACGACTCCGCCGGCTTCCGGACAGCACACCTATTTTACGAGCCAGTTGGCCTCGGTACCGGGGATCGACAAGCTGATCGCTACTTCTTCGACCGCCACGGCTACCGCTATCGCGGTGAGTGCCGAGGTTCTTGGGGAGTCCACAATCACCCATCTGCCAAAACCCTACCCATTCGACACGGTCGATGAGCGCAATACGGCGGTTTGGCAGTTTGTAGACGACGCAGCGACGGGCAACCTGACCATCGGTACGCTCGCCGTGGGCAGTTGTTTCTATTTCTATATAAAGGGCAGTTTTTGCGGGGTGATCCTGGTCGGGCGATCGGGCTATGACAAAGAACAGCATGCCCTTGACGCCGGCAGTCTTCTCCTCTCCCAGGCGTCGCAAAAAAGCAATTACAGCCTGTTCAACCTGGCTGACGGCGCACATTTCTCTTTCCATGTCGGCGTCGATATCCCCGGCTATTATGCGTATTTGCAAACTATCGCCGAAGACGCCGCGCTGTACCGGCGGCGGCGCGGTCAGTTCCTCGACCATCTGCTGGCACGGTTTGCGGAGCAGTTCACGGACCTCGCGATCCTGTCGTATGGCTCGCTCAAAGACAGCGCCCTGGACGACGCCCTGATCGCGGCCAAAGAAAGGTTCCTCGGCGACTATGCCGGGCTCAGCAGCAACCGTGGCAAAGCCGCGGACTACAGCGTCAATGGCTGGTACAATGACAACGTATCCGGTTTCGAGCAGCGGGTGGCGGGTCTGGCGGGGATGAACGCCGGCGGGAACCACAGCCTGTGTAATTTCGTAGTCGAACAACGCGAGGATCGTTATATCATCCGGGTCGTGATCGACGGCCAGTTGCTCTTCACCGCCGACGAAAAATTATATTCGCGCGAAGCTACCTGTCACTCGGCGCGGGAGCTGTTCCGCTGCGCGGCGGATTTCGACAACTACCGGGTCGCCTATGACGATACGCTGTCGCGGTTTGGCGTCAAGCTATATTATCAGAACAAGGAAGCCTGGTGTTCCCCGCGTTTTGACTCGCATGGCGCCGCGATGGAACATGCCCGGGATGTGCATGCCTTGTTTGCCGCTACCCGCTGTGAGACCGTTGTCAGCCAGTATGTCCACCGGATCGTGATCACCGATCATGCGGGCGCCGAGGTGGCGACTTATAAAGATGTCTACGGCACCGAAGAGGAGGCCCGGCGGTTCCTTGCCGATGCGGCCCATGCGCATTTTCCGAATATTTATGTTTATGGGGCGGCACAGGGATCCGGCGGCGGGCCCGGGTCTTCGGGCGAGGCTGAGTCCGGTGAACAGCCCGGATCTGGCGGCGGGCGCACGGAGTTCGTCAACCTCGATGGATTCCGCTTCATTCCCGACGATGCCATCGAGGACAAGGTCGGTAAACTGACTTACCGGCTCGTCGACGATGTGTTGCGCTTCCGGCTGCAGGCCAGCGCCGAATTCGATTCGCTTGCGACGGCGAAGGAGGACTATTACCGGCTCATCCGGTTGCTGGGTCACCGTGCGAATATTGTGCCCGTCTATGACAAACGCATGGAAGCCTACCAACTGCGGGTCATCGACGGATCGGAGGTAGTCGCCTTTACGCCGACCTTCTATTCCACGCTCACCGATGCCAACGCGAGGGCCGAATATATCCACCAATATACGCGGCGGCACCTCTTCCAAATGCTGACGCCCAAACGGCCCTACCGGTGGAAGTATGCCTTCGAACTGGCGTTCGCCCCATATGGGCGGTACAGCCTGCGCAGCGTCGCGGAATACCCGTCACCCGAGCTGGCGATCGAGGCCAGCGAGGATGTGGATACGCGGTTGGATGCCTGCGATCCGGGCGGGTTCGAATCGTCTCCACCGATTGATTCCTCCTCTCCCCTGTTGCAGCTGCGCAGAGATGTGAGGCGTCTTGCGGCCGCAGCCGATGAAGCGGCATTCAATCCGTTCGTGCAGAACGAGACCCTCGACAAAGAGTTGAAATACATTTACCGGTTGGTGGACAAGGACCATCTGCATGGCATCTATCTGCCCGACGACTATGGCAACGATAGTGCCGGCGCGTGTGCGAAAAAGAAAGCACTGTTCCAACAGCAACCGCCGTACGGCACGATCGATTTTTGCCTGGGCGGCGACATCGTCCGTCAGCGGGTCGAGCCGGAGTCGTGTATCGCGTATTATCATTTTCAACTAAAATTGACGCGGTGCAGCGATCCGGCGCTGAATGGACTGGTGCTTTTCGAGAGCGTCCAGGGCTACGCCTCTGCCGCGGCTGCCGAGGCGGCATTCGATGGGTTGTACATGGTCATCCTCCGGAAGGCGCTCGACCCGTCGCAGTATGGGGCCGACCGGTACATCGGTATCAAAGAAGTGTTCATCGATACGATCGGCGAATGCGTGAAGCTCCGGAGCGTCGTCTTCATCCCGGATGAGACAAAAAAGTTCTTTAGCTGGTACGATATCGATCAACTCATCGCAAGACTGGTGGCCATCGTCCGGCTCTACCCGATGCGGTCGATCACCGATGCAAAGGCCGACCGGCAAGAATTCAAACGACGGTTTCCCTGTTTTACCTTGCCTCCGCTCACGGATGATCGCTGCAGTTGTCCTGCTGCACCGGTCATCGGGCAATATTATTTCTATGTCCTGTCCGATACGGCGGGCAATGAGATCTGGCAGAGCGCCTGGCCGATCGCCGATCTGCAAAAGGCGCGGTGCGCATTCGAGTTTTTCCTCCTTTTGCTACGGTATCCCGGTAACTATGTGGTCGAGCGCGACCCCTGTACCTGCCGATGGAGCATCTATATCCGCGAAGTGCTCGCCGAGAGCACCAGGCGTTTCTCCACGAAGGCCGAGGCCTGGGGTCCGGAGGGCATCGAGAAATTCATCTGCGTAGCGCAGACCCCCGGCGCCTTTCACCTGTATCGTAACCGAAAGACCTGTTGCGATAGTTATTATGTGGCCTGTCCGCGTCCGCAACTGATCCATCCCTGTCACTACGATACGCCGGAGAACCGGGACAAGGCGCTGGCAAAGCTGTTCCGGTCTTTCGCAGATTTCAGCACGCGCAATCTCGCCGATCTTTTCTTCCCGCACGAGACGAATTTTATTTACGACCTGCAGGGCCAGCCCGTGGCCATCTTCGACAATATGGATGTGGAGCGTGATTTCGCCTTGTATTGTTGCCGGTTGCTCGAGCTGGTGAATACCATCTTCCACTCTGCATCCTTCGAGCGGACGGCCGAAGGATGTGTCATGCGAAACGATCTCGGACATGTCATCGCTCATGCGGCCGATCCCGGTATCGGTCTCGATGAGTGGCGAAAGCGATTGCAGCAGCTGGCCTACTATTTCCCGATCGTTCGCGAAAAGGAGGCAGGAGACAAGGACAGGTTTTGCATCGAGATCAGGCTGCCCTGTTTTAACGATCCCGACGATGACCTTGTGGACGATTGCGGATGCGGGGGATGGAAGGGGAAGCCCGGAACCGGTTGCTGGGTTGCGTGGAAGAGCAGTTGTTGTTATGAGACCTGTCAAAAGGCCTTCACGGATTATTTTATGCTGCTGGCCGTGCTGGCCGACAAGCGGAATTACCGGCCGATCGACGATTGTCCTTGCGGCGACTACCGGATCGTCTTGCACGCGCCGGAGGACATCGTCGCCTTCAACCCGCAATGTTACAGCACGCCCGCGATGGATTGCGACGCCGCGGCGCGGGCGCGGGCGCTGATCAATGCCGAAGGGCTTCATACGGTCGAGCACATCCTGTTGCGACCGCGCGTGCCCGAGGACTGCCGCTGTGAAGCGTTGACCGAGCGGTGCCCCGATCTGACGGATTGCCATTTTACCTGGTCGCCGCCGGTAGCGGGCGATCCCTGCGAGGTGGACAAGGAAATCTGTTTCGATCCGGGCGCCGATCCGTATTCGTTCATCGCTACCGTGGCGTTGCCGGCCTGGCCGCAGCGGTTCCGGTCGAAGGAGAACAGGGCCTATATCGAATATATGCTGGCCAGGGAGGCACCCGCGCATGTCTTGTTGCGAGTGCTCTGGTTGGCGCCGCATGACCTGTGTTGTTTCGAGGTGCACTACCGGCAGTGGCTGCGGTGGCTGGCGTGTAAGCCGGTGTGCCGTGACGGGGGGTACACGCCGTGCGCCTTTGTGAAATTCCTGTTCCACACCCGATTGGAATGCCTGGGTGAATGTCATGAGTGCCCGCCATGCGTGAAACCGGCGCCGTCGCCATGCTTTACCGAAAAAGACGAGCAATTGCATCCGATCGGGAAGAATACGTTGCTCGATCAGATCGACGAATTGTATTGCTGGGCGCCGATGACATGCGACGGCCGGTATGAATGGGCGCCCTGCGAGGTCTGCGAAGAGTGCGGCTGCGAGGAGAAGGAGGAGGTAGCGGGGGTGGTGGCTGCCGGACCTGGAGAACCTGTGGCGGTGGCTTCGCCCGAGGCGGTGGCGGCTGCAGAACCTGTGGCGCGGATTGAACAAGTGGCGGTGGCTTCGCCCGAGGCGCAGGCTCCTGGAGAACCCGTGGTGGTGGCGGCTGTAGAACCCGCGGCGCCGGCGGCTGCAGAACCCGCGGCGCCGGCCCCGCCCGACGACCGAGAACGGCGACGGTTCATCAACGCCAGGTATGCCGACCACAAACATCGACGCGATGTCCTGGAAAAGGAAGCCGGCGACAATGAGATCCTCGAAAAAGCCAAAAAATTCCTTGCGGCGCGCGAGCCTACGGTCGAGCGCTTTTCCAAACTGATGGACCAGGTCCTCGAAGAGAAGGGCGGGTGGAAAATGGAGCTCGCGGCGATCATCGCCGCTCATTTCCTGGACCTGGTCGTGCTCCGTGATCTAAGGGTGGAACGTCCGCCTATAAAAGCGGTGTTCGACCGGATGCGGAAGGCAGGTGTCGATACAAAAGCGCTGTTCGCGTCCTGGAGCGCCGGTCTGCAACCGCAATATGGGGGCGCGCAGGAGATCGCCGCAATTCGCCGGCTCGCGGAAGGCAAACGATAAAGACCATGCAACATATCGTCAATAGACAGGTGATCGAGCTTTCGCTGCGTGATGCGAACGGCGCCTTTCATTTGCAACAGCAGGTCAGCAGTCAGTTTTATCAGCGGATGCTGGCGATACTGGAACGCGTTTTCGATTCACTCGGGGACGAGGGCGAGCTGATCTCGTTCGACCAACTGGTCATCGACATGGGTTCGGTGACGGAGAAAGCTATCCAGGACGGCAGCTGGACCGAGGAGCTGTATGCGCAGTTGAGCGGACAGGCGCAGGTCCTCATCCGGGAAGGCGGAGGCCGCCGCAAGACCTTGCGCCGGCCGATCGGTGCGGGGATCCTCCGGCAATGGCTCGACTATATGCGGACGGGATGGCTGCCCTGGAATGTAACCGTCATCGACCGGCGATGGCTGCAGCTGTTACTGGAACATCTCGCGGCGGATCACGAGGCCGTGACGGTCTTGCGCGAAAACCTGCTTGGCCGGCCGGTCGTCCTGCGCCGCGTCGTCCTTCAGCATGATAGCCGGTTCCTGATGAGCCTCACGGAAGTACTGACGGCCAGCGATCAGGCGGCATTGCCCGCTGCGCTGGCGGAACTGGAACTCATCGCCCGGACGCTATCCAAGTCGTTGGCGGCCGATCGCGACCGGTCCGGCGCGCCTGACAGACAGCGCCCGATCGATATACAGACATTGTGGTCGGCGGCATTACGAGCGGCAGCGAACCCCGGGACGGGCAGGAAGACCCCGGCCATCGTGCAGGCATTACTGGCGGAATTGATCGGCGCACCGGTGGAAGGCGGGACCGCTGCAAGCGTGGCGATGGCGACGCTATTGCACGTCCAACTGGCAGACCGCATTCCCTACTGCGGCCCGCTGCTGGCAGAACTCGCCGATGCGGTGTCACCACCGCCGGAAGTCACCGCGCCTTTAGAGAGCCCCTCATCGTCCGTCGCTCAGCCAGTGGAGACGAGATCGGCGCTGATACCGGAGGCGACTCACCCGGCGGACCAAACGGCCATCGCCGAACAACATCGCTCGCTGGAAGAAGGCATTTTCGTTCCCTATGCCGGCATGGTGATCCTGCATCCCCTGCTCCCGACCTTCTTCACCCGGCTGGGGCTGGTAAAGGATGGGGAATTTGTCGATGAGGCGGCGCAACGCCGTGGCCTTCCTTTGTTGCATTATGCCGTCACGGCCGGGACCTACACCGCCGACGACCAGGAAGGAGGCGCACCCGAATACGAATTGTCGATAGCCCGGGTGCTTTGCGGCTTCCCGCTTAGCGAGCCGGTAGCACGGCATTTCATACCGACCGCCGCAGAAATCGAAGAGATCGACGGTCTGCTGGATGCGTGTCTCGCTCAATGGACCAAACTCGGAACGACCTCGCGCGCCGGGCTTCGCGGGAATTTCCTGCATCGCGCCGGCCGGCTACAGCAAAAAGATGGCCGCATGAGGCTCGACGTCGAGCGGTCATCGATAGACGTCCTTTTGGACTATCTGCCCTGGCCACTGAGTCTCATCCGTCTGCCCTGGATGAAAGAGATCCTGCATGTCAACTGGCGATAGGACCGTTGTCCGCGACAGGCCATCGCTGCGGCGACGAACGACATAAATCGAGAACATGGTTAAAACGCGCGTTACATGAAGTCGGCGGAGGTCAAACCCGCGACAACTGCGAAGAACGGCCCCGGCAAACCATTTTTTACCGGAGCAGGCGAAGCCATGCAGGAACAAGAGCAGCGGCCCGCTTTCTTCAATTATGGGAATCCGGTGCAGACCAAGCTGAGCATCGGAAAGGCAGGCGACCATTTTGAACAGGAGGCCGATGCGACGGCCGACAAGGTGGTTATGCGATTGGCGGATCACAACGTATCTACAGACAAGAAGAAGAACGCCGAGTCCGCGGCGCCCGGCGTGCAGACGAGCCCTGCGACCTGGTCGCCGCTTCAAAGCAATGTCGCGCCGCCGGTGAACATCGCATCGTCGCCGACGAGCCTCACGGCACCGCCGCAATCGCGCACCAATGGGACCGGACCATCTTCCGCCTCCCATCGCGGCATGGCTGCCGCGCCGCCCGTCCAGACCAAATGCGCCGCGTGTGAGGAGAAAGAACGGCAGGAAAGGGAAAAAGAATCGCCCGAGCGCGACAAGATCCGCAAAAAACCAATCTTCGACAGCAATGCGGAGCCGACACCTCCACCGATGGATGCCCCGGCCGCGGGTAAGATGGATATTGGCGTGCAGCGCTGCGAAGCCTGCGAGCGGGAGCAGCAACAGCAAGGGCAGCAACCGGTGGTACAGAAGAGCGGTCCCGGGAGTGAAGAGGACGCCGCCAGTCCAGGCATCGAATCGGGTCTGCGATCTTCGAAAGGGGGCGGCAGCCCGTTGCCTTCGGATACCCGTGAAAAGATGGAGTCATCGTTCGGGGCCGATTTCTCGGGCGTCCGCATACACACCGACGGCCAGGCCGCGGCCATGAACGAACGGCTCAATGCACATGCGTTCGCACACGGCAACGACATCTATTTCAATTCGGGCAAGTATGACACGCAGAGCAAGGACGGTCAACGGCTGTTGGCGCATGAGCTGACGCATACCGTCCAACAGGGGGCTTCGGTCCGGAAGCAGGCCGCTCCCGCGGTCCAGAAAGACGACGATGACAATTCGAGCTGGTGGGACAGCGTCAAGAGCTTTGGCAGCAGTGTCGCCTCGGGCGTCTCCGATCTGGCCAGCGATGTCAAATCGGGAGTCGTTGGCGCCGCGTCTTATGTCAGCGATAAGGTCACGGATGCTGCCAGCTATGTCAAGGACCGGTTCAACGATCTCGTCAATTGGGTCCGAGGTCTCATCAACGAGGCGCGCGATTATATCGTCGGCACCTGGGAATTCATCAAGAGTTTCGCCAGCGGTGCGGTCGAGTCGATCAAACAAACCTATAACGGGCTGGTAGCATTCTTCAAATCGCCGCTGACCAATATCGCCAATGCGCTGGAGAACCTCGACCCGGCGGCGGTGAACCTGGCGTGGATGTCCTTCCTGGCGTTTGTGGAAGGCAAGTGGGCGAGCTTCAAGGCTGTTGGCCAGACGGTATTGCAGCAGGTGTACTCTTTCTGGGACGGCATCAGCGGCTATGTGGACCGATTCTTCAACCGGATCGACAACATCATGCAGGGCACGGTCTACCGGCAATTGCCCGATTTTGTCCAATCGATCGTCGAAACGGCTTATGACGGCTTCAAATTGGCCTGGCATGGCGTAGAGGCAGAATGGAACACCGTCTACGGCAGTCTTTCGGGCGTGGTCAACGGCTTTTTCCGTCTGGGCGACGAATTCCTGGAAAAACTGCGGGCGATACCCGTCGCGAAGATCGTCGACTTCCTGCATAAGTTCGGCGCCTTTATCAAACGCGTAATCGAGATCTGGCACAACCCGCATATCCTCATCGATCCCTTCGTAAAATGGCTGGTCGACAAACTGAAAGACGCGCCGCAGAAATTCCTCGCAGAGATCGAGAAACAGATGGCCAGGAATAAGGACAAACGGAAGGCGGCCAACCAGGGTAAGATGCCGAAGCGCTACTCGCTCGAAGACCAGGACATCGCACTCGGCGTAGTCCGCGCCTGTATTCACAAATGGCAGCAAATGGACATCGGCTCGATGCTCAAGGACATGGTCCTGAGCATGGTTTGGCCGCCTGCAACCGCCAGGGCCATCGGCGAGGCCTGGGATGGGATGAAGAAGGATATCAAAGAAGTCTGGGACCGCCTGTATAAGGTCGAGACGCTACAGGACTTCTGGACCAATCTCCTGCACCTGCTGGACATCATCGTCATCATCTGGCGGTTCCTCAACACCGTCGTCGGTCTGCTGTATGTTTATCTCGCTATCCTGCTGATCATTGCCGGCGGTGTTCTCGGAGGGGTCTTTGGCGTGGGCGCCGGCGCCGTTCCGGGTATGATAGCAGGCGCCGAACTGGCAGGCGAGATCGGCGAAGTGCTCCTGGTGTCCTTCCTTGCCGGCGAAGCCACCAACCTCGGTCTTCAATACGTGATCCTTGCGACAGGTGTCAATACGGAAGAGGAGCAAGAAACGGCCTTCAATAAGATCGCAGACAGTGTCATCGGCCTGGTGACGGCGGGCATACTGGCCATCCTTTCGGCCATCGCCGCGCGGATCGCATCGGGGATCATGACGGCGGCCAAGGCCCTGCTCTCGAAATTGAGCGAGTTGCTCGGCGACGCCGCGGAAGACGTGAAGGGCAAACCGGGGGAAGGTCATACCGGTGGACCGGAAGATAAAGGTGGTACGGGCGAAAAAGGCGGAACAGACGAGAAGGGCGGCGCGGGGGATAAAGGCACCGGCGATAAGGGCGGCGCGGAAGATAAGACGGGTACGGATGAAAAGAGGAGCGATGCCTCGAAAGACGTCGATCCCAATACGGTGCAGGAAGGAGAGGCACCTCTCGAGAAACCGCTCAAGGGCAGCGCAGACGGCAAGCGCCAATTGGCCATGGATATCGATGGCGACTGCGAGGTATGTCCCATGGCATGCAGCAAACTGGAAAAGGAATATGGCAGCTACATGGACGACGAGACCAGGGCCAGGATCGACAAGGTCGAGAAATCGAATCTTTCCAATGAGAAGAAGCTGGAGAAGTTGAGCGAGATCGAACAATCGCTGCGGGACAAGCTCGGGCATCTTGATAAGGAAGGCAAGCTGAAACCGGATCAGCAATACAGGATGGCGGGAGAATATGGCTATCCGGCCGAATCGGATCATCTCGGCCGTTTGAGCAGGGTGCATACCGATGACCTCAAGCTCAGCAAATTCGAACGCGTCGAGCACGAGCCGAATACGCCCGGCAAACTGGATGGCGATCATGCGGGTCATATCCTCGGCGACCGTTTTGGCGGCTCTCCCGAATTGGATAACTTAGTATCCCAGGAGGGAAACAGAGTTAATCTCAGCGAATACAAGAAGCTGGAGAATCAATGGGCCAAGGAACTGAAGAAAGTTCCGCCCAGCAAAGTAGAGGTAGACGTCAAGATCAACTATGACGGCGACAGCGACCGGCCGGCCAGCTTTGACGTCCACTGGAAGGTCAACGGTAAACCATTTAATGCGTTCATTAAAAATTAGATAACCATATGAGCCCAGCGGAATTCGATCAACGATTTCAGGAATTATTTACCGACATGGTGACCATCGCCTTCGAATATGTCGACAGCAACAAAGCCGAGGTCGACGAAGTGTATGTGTATTGTTCGATGGAAAAGGGGAACTTGTTTTATAATGTCTTTTACCGCATCAACGGTCAGCTGGTCGAAATGCATCGGGTCAATACCGTCTCCTCCAAACAGTATGACGTGTCGGATGACCGTATGTTCCGGCTGCTCGACCAGGGGAAGGACGATGTAAGAGAGACGGAGCGGCTTTTTAAAGAAGCAGGCCGCGAGGTGCCGACGGAAATGCGGATGGTCTATTCGCCGAAGACGGGGGCGTTCAACAATGACATCAACTATGACCTGCATTATACCAATCACCCGACGAAGACCATTTCGGATGTCTTCGAAGAATGGTATGCAGCGCTTGGGGGTAAAATAGCTTAATAGGGTATTCATGTCTTATCGTTCGAGACTATACAATCACCGCAATGCGCAGCCGCCCGAGGGCGAAAAAAAGAAGAAACCCTTCTTTTCTTCCAAACACAGGGCCGGCGCAGCCGACGACCACCGGAAATTCTTCCACACCGCAGCGGGCGCCAGCGAGGAGCCGCCGCAAGTGCAGCGTCTCGCCACATCCGGGATCGACGAAAAGAAGGGAACCACCGAGGAAAAGGAGGCGCGGAACAAAGGGGACAAATTGCGGGAGGACAAGACAGGCGGCACGATGCGCGACAAGACGGAAGTCGGCACGATGCGCGACAAGACGGAAGGCGGCACGATGCGCGACGAGACGGAAGGCGGCACGATGCGCGACAAGACGGAAGGCGGCACCCGTGACAGGGATGGGGAGATACAACGTCAGCTGGTGATACCGCCCGTACACCCGGATGCCGTAGCGCCCGAACTGACGCCCCAGCAGATCCGCGATGCCATCGTCTATAACAACAACCGCTATGGCGAGGGTTCCGTCCGGCAGATGCAGACCATTGTCGAGGCGACGGTCAGCGGCGTCATGGACGAAGATACCGTCAGAAAGATCGCGTTCTACCAGGCGAAATATGACCAGGAGCCCGACGGCAAGATCGGCCCCGACACCCTTCGCCAGTTGCACGCCGAGATGGGCGCAAAAGGAGCACCCGAGGATGATTGCATCAATTATTTTCTTATACGGGTGGGCGAGCTGCAGGTGACGACTGTCAGGCCCGGTCGGGTAAGGATAAAAGCCGACGTGAATGTAGACATTCACTTCGACGCACATTGCGACTGCAGCACGCTGCAATACCGGCAATTCGTCAGCGGCACGGTGACGAAGAATGGAGTGAACATCAACCACTGGCTGAACCAGTCGCCCGGCGGAAGACTTCCGGCAATGGGGGGATGGCGGGAGGACGGCAATAACTCCCAACCTGCCGGCGCACCTTACGGCCACCGGAACCTGCCGCCCAATGTGGGAGATGTCGTGGACCAGTATTCCGATCCCGATGGCACCCTCAACATGCGCAGCGGTTGTATGTATGAGAACAGCGACAGCGTGGGCATCGAGGAGGGAGACGGGGTCGCCGGAGACAATTTCGTACTGGATATCCGCTTTATCGGGGAGATCCGCAAGAACGGGAAGCCGATCGAAAAAAAATTCTGGGCCGTCAGAGGACGCGTCACCATATAACGATCATGACGTATCGCACGAGAATATATAACCACCGCAACGCGCAGTCGCCCGAGGGCGAAAAAAAGAAGAAGCCTTTTTTCTCTTCCAGGCTCGATGGCGCCGCTGCCGACGAGAAACAAAAATTCTTCCACACGGCGGCGGGGGATGCCAGCCGACCGCCGCAGTTGCAACGTCTCGCGACCTCCGCGATCGACGAAAGGGCGGGCACGAACGAAGAAAAGGAGGCGCGCAACAAGGGTGACAAGCTCCGGCAGGAAGAGTCCGCCGGCGGCGGACGAACCGTCCCCACCCTGCTGCGGGTAAGACCAAGGGTCCAGCGGGATCTCGCTATCGCTCCCGATGTCGGCGTTGCCGATCCGGTCCTGACGAAAAAGGAGATCCATGATGCTATCCTTTACAATAACAACCGTTATACCGAGCCTTCGATCCGACTGATCCAGGACATCGTCGGCGGCCCAAAGGATGGGGTCATGAGCGAGCAAACGGTACGTCTTATCGCCCTCTACCAGGCGCAGAATCACCTGAAGGCCGATGGGATGGCCGGGCCGGATACCTTCGGGCAGTTGAGCAGCGAGCTCGGCGCCGAGAACGTCTCGCCCGACACCTGTCTCAACTCTATTTTGGTGCGTGTGACGCCACCCCAGCTAAGCATCGTCGCTCCCGGCCGCGTGCGGATCAAGGGATCCTTCGCCGTGGAGGTCAGGTTCGACCCGCATTGTGACTGCTCGCGTTTCCAGTACCGGCAGTGGATCTCCGGCGATGTGACACGCAACGGCAGCAACGTCAACCATTGGATCAGTCATCTGCCCGGCGGGCGGCTGCCGGGAATGGGGAATTGGATAGAAGACGGCGATAATACGCTCCCCGCAAACGGACCCTATGGCCACCGGAATCTGCAGCCTAATCTAGGTGGCGTGTTGGACCAGTATGTCGGCCTGGATGGGACGACGCCCGATCTGAAAAAGGGTTGTATCTACCAGAACAATGATTCGGCAGGCGTCGATAACGGGGCCGGGGTCCATGGCGATCATTTTGTGTTGGATATGCGGTTCATGGGGGAGATCCGAAGGGACGGCAAGCCGATCGAGAAGAGATTTTGGGCGATACGCGGAAACTTCAATGTTCCATAAATTATGTCTATCGTATCCATCGCTATCCAGAAAGGCGGTTCGGGTAAGACCACTACCGCCGTGAACCTGCCCGCGGCGCTGCTTCGCCTCGGCAAGCGCATCCTGCTTGTCGACGCGGACCCGCAGGTCAACCTTTCACAGTCGCTTGGCATCCGCGAGACGCCGGAGAGGAACCTGTATACCGAGTGGAAAAAGGAGATGGAAGGCGGCGGAGGCCAGTCGGTGGCCGAACAGCAGGAAAGTCTGCGGCATACGGTCCTTCATACCGCATCCGGTCTGGACTTGTTGCCGGGCTCGCCGGCGCTGGCGGAGACCGAGACCGAGCTGGTGTCGGCGGAAGAAGGCGAGTCGTTGCTGAGCGATCTGTTGCAGCCCATCGTCACCGATTATGATTTTGTGTTTATCGATTGTCCCTCGGCGTTGGGAATGCTGACGCGGAGTGCGCTTGTAGCCAGCCGGTATGTGCTGATGCCGTTACAGGCCGAATTCCTGCCGCTGAACGGGGCCAGGCGGGCAATGGATTTTCTGTCCGGGGATATCGCCGCGATCAGGTCAAGACGGAATGCGACCATCGATGTATTGGGTTTTGTATTCAACCGGTATGACGACCGCAGGACGATCAACAGGCGGATGTGTCATGAGCTGGAGGAGGAGTACCCCGAGAAAGTTTTCAGGACGCGGATCCGCACGAATATCCAGTTGAGCAAGGCCCAGGAAGCAGGGCTCGACATTTTCAGTTTAGCTCCGCGCTCCAACGGTGCGGTCGACTATGCCGCTCTCGCCAAAGAATTTTTATCCAAACTTAAAAATGGACACCATGAAAATATTTAACCATCTTTTCGGTAACAAGACAGCGTCCGGCCCCGAAGCGCAGCATGACGAGCCCCGGCATTGGCCGCCCGACCCGGAAACGCAGCATGACGAGCCCCAGCATTGGCCGTCCGACCCGGGGACAGGGCACCATGGCCCCGACCGCGAAAGGCAGCAGCATCATCCCGATGCAGCGGGCGAAAGAACCCAATCGGATGCCGGGGAGGCTGCCCCCCTCTTGCCGCCTCCGGACGCCGACGCCATGACAGAGCCGGGAACAAGGCCCCCGGAATTCGAATATCTTGCCGCGCTGGTCAGGTGGAGGGTGCGGCGCAGTTTTGGCGGCGCAGAAAAAACTACGGAGCCACGCCCGGTCATGCCGGATTTTTTCCGCTGGCAATTGCGGGTCCTTCCCTTCATCGAGCGCAATGGGCGTCATCTTCATGGCCAGGGGTCCACATTGACCGTTGCCGAGGCCACCCTATTGCTCCTGGCCATCGCGCCGCACGTCCAACCCGACCTGCTCGATGGCGCGCTTCAGTCGGCCTTGCGGCATACGGGAGAGTTCCCGCAGCTGGGCGGAATACGACCGGACGGCCATAATTTTCGGGGCTTCTTGCCGACGGGAGAGACGGCGTTGTTCCTGTTGGGCGACGATGACTATCGCATGCGGATGGAAGTGCGTCAGCTTTTCGACGCGGATCATTTCTTCAGCAGGAAGAAGATCCTTTGGCTGGAGCAGTTGCCACCCGGCGAGCCGGTATTGAGCGGCAAGATCATCGTATCGCAGGATTATATCGACAGCTTTGTGACGGGTAAGCCGTCTTCTCCTCATTTCGGCGCAAACTTCCCGGCCAAACGCATCGAAGAACGCCGTACGCGGGAGAATTCGCTGGTCCTCAATGCGGAGCTCACGCGCCAGGTGGATGATATCCGGAGCTGGGTCGACAACAACGATACCTTGTTATACCGATACGGAATGGAAGATCGTGTCAAGAAAGGTTATCGCGCGCTTTTCTATGGGCCGCCCGGAACGGGCAAGACGCTCACTGCAGGGATATTGGGCAATGAGTTGAATAAGGCGGTTTATAAAATCGACATTTCCATGGTCGTGTCGAAATATATCGGCGAAACGGAGAAGAACCTGGAATTATTGTTTGCGCGCGCAGAGGACAAAGGCTGGATCCTCTTCTTCGACGAAGCCGACGCGCTTTTCGGAAAGCGTACGGACGTCCGGGATGCGCACGACAAATATGCGAACCAGGAGGTGTCGTACCTCCTGCAAAGGATCGAAGACTATGACGGACTGATCATCCTCGCCACGAATAAGAAGAACAATATCGATGACGCCTTTGTGCGCCGGTTTAATGCGGTCTTGCGTTTCCCCTTCCCCGACGCGCATGAGCGCGAGAAGATCTGGAAGAAATCGCTGCCGCGGAATGTGCGATTTGCGCGCGACGTCTCCGCCGACACATCTCGCGGCCCGGACAGAGAAGCCCTCGACCCGGCGAAGGTATTGAGTTTCCTGCGCCGCTACGAGCTGTCGGGAGCGAATATCATGAACGTCGTCCATTATGCGAGCCTGAAAGGAGCGCAACGTGCCGCGTCTGTGAACAGACCGCATGACACCGACCCCGTTGATGGCGCGCAAACGGTGGACGGCGGTCACCCCCTCACGCTTTTTCTGGCCGATCTCCTGGGCGGCATCCGGAAAGAGCTGGGCAAAGAAAACAGGCCTTTTGTCGAGATCAAAGGCGCGGAGCAACTAAAAGCCGAACCGGCCGCGGCCGACGATTGGCCCGGTCAGTAGTTCGCCGGCCCGGCAAGAATATTTAGTACATCCGGCGTAACGCCAACCAGTAATCGGGGGCTACCTGGTAATCGAGGACCGTCTTCATTTCCCCACCCGAAATGTCGACTACTTTGACATTCGTGCTATCGGTCATCATGACCTCGTACGATTTGTTCATTTGATCATCCATTTCGCTGGTGTAAAGAACCGAAAAACCCGGGTAGGCAATCTTCACCGGGCCGGTCAACTGCGCGGGAAGACGGCCTTTCCTGTAATAGATCATCGTCCGGGTGTAATGGCCGCCTCGGTCGTATTTGACACTGTAAGTGACCGAATCGCCTGTCCGGAAATAAGCCGAGAACCCATCCCGGGACTTTACCCATTTCTCCTCCGCGGCAAAGGGATAGGTCTTGCGAAAATGTCTGAAAGCCTTTGTGGGTATTTCATTCAGAAATACATTGCTGACAAAGGAGTTTCCATCCGTCCTGTAGGAATAGAGAGATCCCTGTCCCGATACGCGGACCGCAACCCCACAAAGCATACACAGCGCGATCAACGCCGCCATTCGGTTCATAATATAGAGTTTCCTAATCCGCTCAATTCCCGTGCCGCCGGGGCGCGCATGCCCTCGTCCGGCATGGCCCCGGACGCGGTGGGCCGACAATGGGGTTGCGTTGGGTCCCATTTTCTCCAGAAGTGTTCCCAATTTTCCCGAAAGCGGGCGGCGACGCCCCCGAATCCGGCAGCTGTGCCGGAAATGAACCGGCCACAAGGGTTGCGCCAGATTAGGAAAAATT
>DASZYU010000022.1:0-8717 GCA_035545215.1 Puia sp. | reverse complement strand
AACGAAGCTGACCTGTAAAGGCTGGATCCAGGAAGCGGCACTGCGGATGCTGCTCAACAACCTGAACCCCGAGGTAGCCGAGCGGCCGGATGAATTGATCGTGTATGGCGGCCGCGGCAAGGCTGCCCGCAATTTCGAGAGCCTCGATCTGATCATTCGCGCGCTGAAAGACCTCGGCGAGGAGGAAACGCTGCTGATCCAGAGCGGTAAACCGGTAGGCATCCTGCGCACGCATCGGGACGCGCCACGCGTCCTCCTGTCGAACTCTCAGCTGGTGCCCAAATGGGCGGATTGGGCGCATTTCGACGAGCTGGAGAAAAAAGGGCTGATGATGTACGGCCAGATGACGGCGGGGTCCTGGATCTATATCGGCTCGCAGGGCATCGTCCAGGGAACTTATGAGACTTATGCGGCGGCCGCGGCCAAACACTTCTCCGGCAGTCTACGGGGGACGCTCAATGTGACCGCGGGTCTGGGGGGCATGGGCGGAGCACAGCCGCTGGCGATCACCATGAACGAAGGCGTAGCACTCATCGCGGAAGTGGAAGAATGGCGCATCGACAAACGCATCGAAACAAGGTACCTCGACAAAAAAATGGACGATATCGACGCGGCTATCGACGCGGCATTGGCTGCCCGCAGCCGGGCTGAAGCGCTTTCCATCGGTGTACATTGCAATGCCGTGCATTTGCTGGAGCGCTTGATCGCGCGAAATTGCATTCCCGATACGCTCACCGACCAGACCTCTGCGCATGATCCGCTGGTCGGCTACTGGCCGCACGAGCTGAGCGCCGAACAGGCGGTGGTTTTGAGACGCGACAACCCTCAGCAATATATCGAGTACGCCTACCGCAGCATGCGGCGGCACGTCGAATGCATGCTGGAACTGCAATCGAGGGGAGCGGTCACCTTTGACTACGGCAATAATCTTCGGGCAAGGGCAAAGGAAAAGGGTTTGGAGAATGCCTTCGATTTTCCGGGGTTTGTCCCCGCCTATATCCGTCCCCTTTTCTGTGAAGGGAAAGGTCCCTTCCGCTGGGCGGCGCTTAGCGGCGATCCGGCCGACATTGCCGTTACCGATGAAATGGTCGCCTCCCTTTTCCCTCAAAACGCCGCACTGCTGCGCTGGCTCAAACTCGCGAAGGAAAAGATCGCGTTCCAGGGATTGCCGGCAAGGATCTGCTGGCTCGGACAGGGAGAACGGGAAAAGGCCGGCCACGCGTTCAACGAATTAGTGCGGACGGGGGCGGTCAAGGCGCCCATCGTGATCGGCCGCGACCACCTGGACACCGGCTCCGTTGCGAGCCCCAACCGGGAAACGGAAGCCATGTTGGATGGAAGTGATGCGGTGGCGGACTGGCCTATCCTCAATGCGCTGGTGAATACCGCCGGGGGCGCCAGCTGGGTGAGCCTGCATCATGGGGGAGGGGTGGGTATGGGTTATAGCATTCATGCCGGAATGGTCATCGTGGCCGATGGGACGCCCGAGGCGGCGGCGCGGCTGGCGAGGGTGCTGCGAAACGATCCGGGCATGGGCGTCATACGTCATGCGGACGCCGGTTATGCTGCCGCACGGGAAACGGCGCTGCGAAATGGATTGGACCTGCAACAACGATTAGGCAAATAGCGTTCGCTGCAGCATCCGTGGGACATGCGATGACGCCTGTTTATTCCTCTGAATTTCGGTTGACCGGAACCCCCTTCGCGAGGGGTTCTTTTTTTTTGACGTATCGGGCTACGGCCCACTCAACTTATTCCTGGCCTTATTGTTGTGTAAGGAAGGCATGGGTCGTTTAATCATCATATCCAACCGGCTTCCCTTCTCGATCGACAAGGAAGGAGATAAGGTCAGTCTTCGCCAAAGTTCGGGTGGTCTTGTTTCGGCCATAAAAAGCTACTTCGATAACACGGCGGCACAAAAAGGCGGGATCACCGAAAAAATGTGGATGGGTGTGGCGGATTTTCCCCAGGAAGACTGGGACCAGGCCGTCGCGTCGCACGCGGCGGAGCAGGACTTTGGGATCCTCCCGGTCTTCGTCGATAAAGACTTGTATCACAATTACTACAATGGTTTTGCGAACTCGGTCCTATGGCCATTGTTTCACTATTTTGCATCGCTGGCGGACTATCAGAACGAGTATTTCGACGCCTATGTGCAGGTCAATCAGCTGTTCGCCGAGACGCTCCTGCCGATCCTCCGGCCGGACGACCAGGTTTGGATCCATGACTACCAGCTGATGATCCTTCCGCATTTGTTGCGGACGAAGAAACCCGACGCTACGATCGGCTTCTTTCTGCATATCCCCTTCCCCTCGTACGAAATCTTCCGCCTGATGCCTACCGAATGGAAAAAGACCTTACTGCATGGGGTTATGGGAGCCGATCTCATCGGCTTTCATACTTACGACTACGTACAACATTTCCTGCAATCGATGAGAATGCTCCTGGGCGCCGAGAACCATTTTCACAACCTCCAGTACACGAACAGGCTGGTCCGGATCGATCTGTTCCCTATCGGCATCGATTACGATAAATTTCACAATGCCGGCGCGGACCCGGAAGTCGAAGTTTACCGCAATAAGGTGCGCACCAACCTGGAGGATAAGAAGATCATCTTTTCCGTCGATCGTCTCGATTACACCAAGGGGGTGATGCAGCGGCTCAACGGTTTCGAATATTTTCTCGAGCGGTATCCGGAATGGCGCGAAAAAATGGTTTTTATCCTCAACATCGTCCCCTCCCGGGACACGATACCGGCCTACAACGACAGGAAGAAACAGATCGAGGAGAAGGTCGGGACGATCAATGGCCGCTTTTCGACCATCGGCTGGCAGCCGCTGATCTACCGGTACAACCATCTTTCTTTTCCGGAGCTGATCGCGCTTTACCAGGCGGCGGATGTGGCATTGATCACTCCGCTGCGCGACGGGATGAACCTGGTCGCAAAGGAATATGTGGCCAGCAGCCTCGGTCGCGGCGTTCTGATCCTCAGCGAGCTGGCCGGAGCGGCCGCCGAACTAAGCGAGGCCATACTGGTCAATCCTACCGATACCGCCGACGTTGCTTCCTCCATTACGCGCGCGCTGGCAATGCCGCTGTACGAGCAACGGAACCGCATTTCGCTGATGCAACGCCGGCTACAGGAATACGATGTGTTCAAATGGGTCAACGACTTCATGGACCAGTTGGCGCAGGTGAAACAGGAACAGCGCAAACAGGCTGTCAAGCTGCTCGATGAAAAATCGACGGCGGCCATGCGGCGACATTACCAGGGTGCGAGGAACCGTTGTCTGTTGCTGGATTACGACGGGACGCTCGTCCCTTTTTCCCGTTTGCCTTCAGAAGCTGCGCCGGACAATGCCGTAAAGGACCTGTTGTCCCGCCTGTCCGCCGACAGCCGCAACCACGTGGTGGTCATCAGCGGTAGGGATCTCTCTTCGCTCGACCGTTGGTTGGGCGAGTTGCCCGTCACGCTCGTGGCCGAACACGGCGCCAGCTTCAAAATGCGTCATTCCACCTGGCAACAGATGGTTTCGGTGTCGGACCTGTGGAAAGACGAGATCCGCCGGATCATGCAGCTGTTCGTCCTGCGTTGTGCCGGTTCGTTCATCGAAGAAAAGACCAACACGATCGCCTGGCATTACCGCAACACACAGGCGGGACTCGGTTTTTCCCGGTCGCGCGAGTTGCTCAATACGCTGTCCCAATTGACGCAGAATACAACGTTGCAGGTGATCGACGGCAATAAAGTCGTGGAGGTGCGCATCGCGGGCTTCGACAAGGGCGCCACCGCGCTCAAGATCGTGGGTGAGATGGACCCCGATTTCGCGCTTTGCATGGGCGATGACACGACGGACGAAGACATGTTCAAGGCGCTCGAAGGAGAAGCCTATACGATAAAGGTCAACAACGGCGCCACGGCGGCGCAATATACCGTACTGTCGCAGCAGGAGGTCCTGCCGCTGTTAATTACGATAACGCAGAGCGCACCGTCCGGCTCGCCGGCGGAAGGCCACATCTTAGACGAGTATGCCGGTTCATAAATATGACATGGGGGTCATCGGGAACTGTTCGTACCTGGCTTATATCGATACCAGGGCGGACGTCAAGTGGTTGTGCCTTCCCCGTTTCGACAGCAGCTTTCTTTTCGGGAGCCTGCTCGACGAGGAGAACGGCGGCCACTTCTATATCCGCCCGACGGCCGACAACTGCAGTTCCCGCCAGTATTATATTCCCAACACCAATGTCCTTTGCACGGAATTCACCTGTCCCGATGGCCGTTTTGTGGTCACCGACTGCGCGCCGCGGATGCGCATCTATGACAGGCAGTTCAGGCCGCTGATGATCGTCAGGAAGATACAGCTCCTGGACGGCAGTCCGGCGGTTACGGTCTGCTGCCAGCCCAGGGGGGATTACGGGAAGCTTGCGCCCGAGTCGGTGATCGCCAGCAATCACATCCGCTATCTGAACCTCGATCAGCAGGTGCGGTTGACGACCGATCTCCCGCTGACCTATATCCAGAAGGAAAAATCGTTCATCCTCGACCAGGACCGCTATCTCGTGCTTACCTATGGCGAGCCGCTGGAGGCGCCGTTGAAAGAGACGGCCGAAGAATTCATCCGAAAGACGGTGGAAGACTGGCAGTCGTGGATCAAGAGTTCCTATCTCCCGGATATCTACCAGGAGGAGATCATCCGTTCCGCGCTCGTGCTCAAGCTGCACCAATACGAAGACACGGGAGGTATCATCGCGTCGGGCTCGACGAGCCTGCCCGAATTCCATGACAGTACGCGCAACTGGGACTACCGGTATTGCTGGTTCCGCGACGCGCACTATACCCTTCGTGCGTTCAACCAGATCGGGCATTTCGAAGAGCTGGAAAAGTATTTCGATTTCATCTACAACATCCTGCACCATGCCTCGGATTCGCTGCAGCCGCTGTATTCGGTGTCGGGCGATCAGAAGCTGTACGAGGTGACGCTGGACCTGCCGGGATACCTCGGAAACAAACCGGTGCGCATCGGCAACAAGGCCTATGTCCAGTCGCAGCATGACGTCTATGGACAAGTGCTGGTCAGCCTGCTGCCGCTGTATTCCGACAAACGTCTGCTCTTCCGCAAAAAAAGCAGCTATCGCAGAATCGTTCCCTGGCTATTGGCGCAGATCGAGCGAACGCTCGAACTCCCCGATTCGGGTCTGTGGGAATTCCGGAATGCGGCGCAGGTGCATACCTATACGCTGCTTTTCCATTGGGCCGGCGCCAAGGCCGCCTATAAAATCGGCCAGTTGTTCAGTGATCCTGAATTGATGCGAAAGGCTTTCCGGTTGTCGGAAGCCGCCGACCGGCTGATCGCCAGGACCTATGACGCGGGCCGGAAACTCTACACCCAGGCCATCGGGACCTCCAATCTCGACGCCAGCACCTTGTCGATGATCACGATGGACTATCTCGATCACCGCGGCGAGAAGGCGAAGGACCACATCGCGGCGCTGGAAAAAGAACTGCTCACCCCAAAAGGGCTTTTTTACCGCTATAAACATTATGACGATTTCGGATTTCCCGAAAGCACTTTTCTCGTTTGCGCCTTCTGGTATGTCGATGCGCTGGCCTGTGTCGGCCGTGTCGACGATGCCATCCGGCACCTCGACCAACTGCTCGCTTTCTCGAATCATCTGGGCATTTTCAGCGAGGACGCTATCGACGACGGATCGCAGTGGGGGAATTTCCCGCAAACCTATTCGCATGTGGGTCTCATCAATGCCGCCTGCCGGATCTCGCGGAAGCTCGACAAGGCCGATTTCCTGTAGCGGTCCGGCAACGGTCTGTAAAAATGACTATCTTACGGCATGTCCTCTTATCTCCTTTACAATATCCGGCAACTGGTGAATGTCCGTGCGGACAACCGGGTCCTCAGAGGCGAGGAGCTTGCGCGGCTGCCCGTGATTGACGATGCCTGGCTCCATACCGAGGGTGAACACATCGCGGCATTCGGTCCGATGTCGGAATTGCCGCGGGAGCTTTCGACGATGCGGAACAGCGCGTCGGGCATCGATGCGACCGGCCGGGTCGTCCTTCCCGCCTGGTGCGACAGCCATACGCATCTTGTCTTTGCGGGCAGCCGCGAGATGGAATTTGTAGACAGGATCAAAGGCCTCAGTTATGCGGAGATCGCCGCCAGGGGCGGGGGCATCCTGCATTCGGCGCGCAAACTGGGGGAAACGTCCGAAGATCGTTTGTTCGACGAAGCCTGGGGCCGTCTCCAGGAGATCGCGCGGTTGGGAACGGGCGCCGTGGAAATCAAAAGCGGTTATGGACTCACAGTCGAGGCGGAATTGAAAATGCTGCGCGTCATCAAAAGACTCAAAGCGCGGTCGCCGCTGTCCATCAAAGCCAGTTTCCTGGGAGCACACACCTATCCGCCTGCGTACAAGGAAAACCACCAGGGCTATATCGACCAGATCATCGGGGAGATGTTGCCGGTCATCGCCCGCGAAAGTCTCGCGGACTATATCGATGTCTTTTGCGAACGCGGTTTTTTCGATCCCGCGGAAACGGAGCAGATCTGCAGGGCAGGTCTGCAACACGGTCTGCGTCCGAAACTCCACGCGAACCAGCTGCATTGTTCGGGCGGCGTACAGCTCGGCGTAAAACTGGGAGCGCTGTCCGTCGATCACCTCGAGACGATGGACGAGGAGGCGATAGCCGCTTTGGCGGGGTCCGACACCATCGGCACGTTGTTGCCTACAGCCGCCTTCTTTCTCCGGATGCCGTACCAGCCGGCGCGCGCGCTGATCGACGCGGGTTGCGCCATTGCATTGGCATCGGACTATAACCCGGGCTCCTCGCCCAGCGGGAATATGAATCTCGTGGTCTCGATCGGTTGTATCCAGCTGCGCCTGTCGCCCGAGGAGGCGATCAACGCGGCAACGCTGAACGGCGCGCATGCGATGTCGATGGAAGACAGGGTGGGTACCATCTCTGCCGGCAAGTGGGCCAACCTGACCATCACGCGGCCCGTCCCATCGCTCGCTTATCTTCCCTATGCATTCGGCAGTAACCTGGTAGAGCGCGTCATGATACGCGGCCAGTTCATTCATTAAATGTCCCGATGTTCGGCAAGAAAAAGACCAGACCTGATTTTATCGAGACGGTTGCGAGCCGTTCGACCGTCCTGTCGCTGGCGGATAGCCAGGCCGGACTGGATTTCCTGGTATCGTTCTTTTCGGTGATCCGGCCAGGCCCGGGGCAGCGCGACGCCGCCGCGAATCTCTCGAAGGTGACCGAAGCGTTGGAACAGAAACCGATGCTGCTGCGCAATCTGCGGCAGGCGGTCCTGTCGCAACTCGTCCATACCGATCTGAGGGCCGCGCTGATGGAGAGCGGCATCCCGATGGCGCAGGGCTTTTGGCAGGAACTGTTCGGCCGGCTGCGTCACAAGCTATTGCCACCGTTGCAACCGGAAGACGATTTCCTTTACGTGCTGAATTGCGTATTCTTTCGCCGGCACGACTATCTCTGGGTCGAAGCCATCCCCCGCGGCCGATGGATCGCCTTTTTTCAAACCATCGGTTTATCGCTGCACATCGATGACGGCCGTATCATGCGCCAGTTGATCGTCGCCCTCCACACGCTGTCTTTCCAGGTGGCACAGGCGGGTTTGGAGAAGGAGATCGTGCACTATCTGCCCGGGCCGTACCGCGATGAGAACCCGTTCGTGGCGCAGAACGATGCCGTTCGCCGGCTTGGCGAGGCCCTGACCGGAACCAGGGAGCGGAGCGAAAAGGACCTTGCGATCCCCCTACAGATCAGGGATATCCTGTCGAGGTGTCATGCATGCATCGAATTTATCCGGGAGAACCATCCGTCAAGGGGTGCCAGCCTGCATCAAACCTATCAATTGCTGCTTTTGGCCAACAGGCTGGACCGAATGGCCATCCTGACAGACCTGCTCGAGCAGGGGCAGGCGCTCGATACGGGCCGGTTCGTGGACTTCTTCCGCAGGCTGATCCGGTACGAAAACAGGAAGAACAGCCTATTCGAGTTCCTTTCCCAGTCCATGGGTTACCTTGCCTATCAGATCGCCGAACACAAAGGAGAAAAGGGAAACAAATACATCACTGCCAGCCGCGCCGAATACAGGTTGATGTTCAACAGCGCAATGGGGGGAGGCGCCTGGATCTGTCTCGTGGTCCTGATCAAGCACCTGCTGATCCGTCTGCCGATGGCCATCTTCTGGAAGGGTTTCGCGTTCAGTGTAAACTATAGCGTCGGTTTCGTTCTCATCGAGGAGACGCATGCCACGCTGGCCACCAAGCAGCCCGCTTTTACTGCGAGCGCGGTGGCGGGATCGCTCGACGCACGGAAGAATGCGGGACAACCCAATCTCTACAACCTGGCGCTGACGGTAGCAAAGGTCAGCCGCAGCCAGATCGCCTCTTTCGTCGGAAACCTGTTGGTGGTCTTTCCCGGCTCATGGCTGGTCGCCTGGGGATATGACCGGCTGTTCGGGAAAAAACTGGTCGAAGGACAGGAAGCGCTCCGATTGTTGCAGGATCAGCATCCCTGGCAAAGTCTTTCGCTGTTGTACGCCTGTAATACGGGGGTGTTCCTGTTCCTGAGCGGCATCCTCGCCGGATATGTTCAGAACAAGATACGGTATGCCCGGATCGGCCAGCGTTTGCAGACCCACCCGGTATTGCGGATATCCATGTCCGCG
>DASZYU010000021.1:0-12512 GCA_035545215.1 Puia sp. | reverse complement strand
CGCCGCGGATCGCATTGTAATGACCCTGTATGTCGGGTGTATTCATAAAGATCGTGATCAGTCCTTCCCGGCTATATCCCACTGGGCGGCTCCTGGCGTACTCAATCTGCGAAAAGACGATGACGGTCCCGATGATCAGCGCGACAGAGACGGTAAATTGAACGACGACCAGTATTTTCCGTGGCAGGGTGGCATTCTTGCCGGCCTTCAGGACCCCCTTCAGCACGCTGATCGGTTCGAACCCGGAAAGGTAGAAGGCCGGGTAGCTCCCGGCCAGCACGCCGGTGAGGACGGTGAACCCCAAGGCCATGACCCAGAACAGCGGCTGTGCAAAGGGGAAATGCATATCCTTGTCGGCCAGGGTATTGAAAAACGACAGGGCGAGCAGCACCCAGCCGCTTGCCAGCACGAAGGCCAGGAGCGCCACCAGGAGCGATTCGCAAAGGAACTGGCCGATCAATTGTCCGCGTAGCGAGCCCACCGTCTTGCGGATGCCCACTTCCTTGGCCCTGCCCTCGCTCCGGGCGGTAGAGAGGTTCATAAAGTTAATACAGGCCAGCAACAACACGAAAACTCCGATGATGCCGAATAACCAGACGAACCGGATGCGGCCGCCCGATACTTTCCCATCCTTGAAGTCGCTGTACAGGTGCCAGTTGTCCATCGGTTGGAGGACGATATGCTCGTTCCCGTCTTTATTGTGGGCTTTTGCGATGTCCTTGACCTTGGCGGTAACCTGCGCCGCGTCGACGTTGGGCGCCAGCAGCACGAACGCCCGCCACGAATGGTTCCCCCATTGTTCCTCGCTCCGCTTGACCCAGTCGTTCTGGCTTTCGTACAATTCCCAGGACAGCATGAACTTCATGTCGTAAAAGCTGGTATTCCTTGGCGGGTCGTCGAACACCCCGCCCACTCTGACGACGGCCTTGTTGTCTACTTTGATCGTCTTGTTCAAGGGGTTCTCCTTCCCAAAAAGCGCCTGCGCTGCACTCCGGCAGATCAGGATGGTGGAAGGATCCTTGAGTGCATCCGGGCTCCCGTTTATCATCCGGAGCGTGATCATCCGGGTAAGGCTGGGGTCGGTATACGAACCCGACTGCGTCAGTTTCTTGTCCCCCACTGCCAGGATATGATCGAAATTCCAGCTGGCCCTGGCCACCTCCCGGAGATCGGCGGCATATTGCGCACGCAGCGTTTTGGACACCGGCAGGCTGACCGCCGGTCCGGTTCCCGTGTGCCCGTTGAAGGTCTGAGTCGTCATGACCTGCGCGATCCGGGCGTGGTTTTCATGGTAATGGTCAAAAGACAGTTCGTCCCAGATCCAAAGCCCGATCAGCAGGGCGACGGCCATACCGATGGACAGACCCAGGGTGTTGATCAGCGAATACCATTTGCTGCGGAGGAGATTCCGCCAGGCGACAGTGAAATAGTTTCTTAGCATGTTTTGGGCTTGTTCCAAAAAGGACACCGCGGTGCAACATTTGTTGCATTCGTGCGTCTAATGCCATTATGCGGTACAAATTCTTCCAACTGACCTTCCGGCACGTCCTGAAACAGAAGGGATTCACCCTCATCAATCTGATCGGTCTGACCGCAGGGCTGACCTCCTGCATCCTGATCGGCCTGTTCATAGCGGACGAACTGAGCTTCGACAGCTTTCATTCAAATGGCGACAGGATCGTCCGGATCACCATGGAATATGCCTTCGGCGGGACCAGCGGGGACTATGCCCTGACGGGCACTAAGGCGGGGCCGCAGTTCAAAAGGACCTTTCCGGAGGTGGAAAGTTTCACCCGGACTTTCGTCTACCCTACGATCCTCAGCTACGACGACGAACACTTTACCGAAAAGCGGTTCCTGTATGCGGACAGCTCTTTTTTCACAGTCTTTTCCTTTCCCCTGATCAGCGGAGATCCCCATTCGCTCCGGAACCCATCCAACATCGTGCTTACCGCCTCTTCAGCCAAAAAATATTTCGGGAACACCGACGTCATCGGCAAGACCCTGCGGGTCAACGACTCGAAGGATTACACGGTCAGCGCTATCGCGGCGGACCCTCCGCGCAATTCTCAGCTTCAGTTCGACTGCGTCGTCGGTTTCAGCAACCTGGACGCCTCCAGGGACGAGCAATGGATGACGGCCAATTACGTCACCTATCTCCTGCTCCACGACCGGAACGGTATCGGCCCGCTGCAAAAACAGATAGACGATTATATGCGGAGGCCGGAAGTGCAGAAGGAAGCCGGTTTCGAAGGTTCGGGCTATCTCCGCTACTACCTCGAGCCGCTGAAAAAAGTGCATTTGTATTCGAGGCTGGCCGGGTTCGAGCCGAACGGAAACATCACCTACGTCGTGGTCCTGCTGCTGATCGCGGTACTGATACTGGTGATAGCGGCTGTCAATTATACGAACCTCGCCATTGCCCAATCTTCCGCCCGGACCGGCGAGATCGGCATCCGGAAAGTCCTTGGCGCGCTGAAAAGCCAGCTGATCGCCCAATTTGCCGGGGAATCGCTCTTCATTACCCTGGTAGCGCTGCTGCTGTCCGTTCTTTCGGCGGTGTTGTTGCTGCCCTTCTTCAACGAGATGACCGGCAAATACCTCGTGGTCACGGACGTACTCCAAATCCGCACGCTGGCGATCATCCTCGCTGCCGGCCTGGTGATCGGTTTGCTCGCCGGCGCCTATCCGGCGCTCGTCCTGGCCAATACCCGGTTGATCAGCATCCTCCGCTCCGGCTCTCGAATTACGGGTGGACAGGCCGGTCTGCGCCGCACCCTCATCGTACTGCAATTCGTCATTTCACTGTTCCTGATCATCACGACCGTCGTGATCCTTCAGCAGATGAGTTATATCCGGCACAAGGACCTCGGGATGGACCGGGACCACGTAATCGTGTTGCCGATCGACTCGCATATCCATAACCGTTATGAAGCGTTGAAAACTGCCGTCAAGGCGCTCCCCGGCGTGGTCAGCGTTTCCGGTTCGTACAACCTGCCGATCTCGGCGACCTGGGGCGACGGACTCACTGCTATGACCGACCACGGGAAGGTTAATTTTCCGATCACGGCCATTCCCGCCGATCTGAACTACCTGGCGACGATGAATATGCAACTGCTGGCCGGCTCGGATTTTACCCAGGCCGATCTTCCCGCCAATAACCTTGCGAAGGACAGCACCAAACCCGCGCTGCGATATATCCTCAACGAAACGGCCGTCCGGAAGCTCGGGTGGACGCCGCAACAAGCTATTGGCAAGGTGGTCGATCGCAGCGAGAAGGGCATCGTTAAAGGCGTCGTCCGCGATTTCCATTTCGCTTCGATGCACGAGGCCATCGGTCCGCTGGTGCTTTTTGCAGATACTCAATGGGTCCACAACATGCTGATCCGCGTCAACAGCGCGAACCTCGCTTTGACCATCGATGGCCTGCGGCTCGCGTGGAAAACGTATGTACCTTCGCGCGCCTTCGATTACCATTTCCTCGACGACGACTATAACCGCCTTTATACGGTCGAGCAGCGTACCGCCGGTCTGTTCACCGTTTTCGCGTCGCTCGCGATCCTGCTGGCCTGCCTCGGTCTTTTCGGCCTGGCGGCGATCAGCACCGTGCAAAGGACCCGGGAGATCGGGATCCGAAAAGTCCTCGGAGCAAACGTCTTCAACATCTGCCTGCTGATGAGCAACGGGTTCCTGCGCCTCGTCATCGTCGCGATCGTTATCGCAGCCCCGATCGCCTGGTGGGCCGCCAGCCAATGGCTGCAGGGTTTCGCCTATCGCATTCCGATCCGTGTCTGGATCTTCCCGATGGCAGGCGCGTTGGCGATCCTCCTGGCCTTCATGACGGTTAGTTTCCACGCGGTACGGGCCGGCAATGCGAAACCCGCCGACAGTTTGCGAACAGAGTGAGGTATCACGGGTGAAAGGTAGCGGCTCTGACCGGTCCCCGCAAGGGTTGAGGTCACTGACAGCATTAGGCGCTGTTTTTCGGTGTGCGCCGCTTGCCTATAAAGAACAATGGGAAAAAACAGGACAGGAAAGCGGGCTGCTGCATCTCGAGCGTCGATTCGGTGAAAGCCAGCAAGAGGATTGCGAGGACCGCAATCCAACACTCCAGCGTGTCCTTCCGGTGTGCGAGCCCGATGAGCAGCCCCGCCGCCGCCAAAAAAACGCAGAGGCCGGTGATCCCGCTGCGCAACAGCACTTCGACGTATTGGTTCTGGCAGTCGTAGCCGATGTATCCCCGGCTGAGCCCTGCGGCGAGATACTTCTGACTGAGCAGATCGCGGCTGTCCCCGGCCGTGACCCCGAAGGTCCACGCACGCTCCTCGGTCAGGATTTCCCCGGCGCAACGCCAGATGAACAACCGCAGCGATATGCTGTTCCGTTGGTCACGCATGACTTCGCTGTAGCGTTGTCGAACGGGGTTGCTCGTCAGGCTCAGCACCAGAATCCCCAGTACCAGCGGGATGGCGGCGGCCACAAAACGCCACGGCTCTACCCGCACGCGGTAGCGCACCGTCAGGTAGAGGACCAGGACAACGGCCAGCAGCACCAGCATCAGTTTGGATGCCAGCAGCACCATCATTCCCGTGAAAAAAAGGATCAACGCTGCCCGCGCCGTCTGCGCACTGCGGCCCTTCCCGGTGAATGGGCCCGCGAGGAGGAACAGCAGCGCCATCAGCAAATAACCCGAAAAGAACACGGCATTCGACCCGAGCGCCGCGGTAAGGGCATGATAAAAGAAGACGGAGGCGTCCCCCGTCCGTACAAATGCTGACAGGGCGGTTGAAAGACAGAAAAGACACAATACGCCGAGCAACAACGTGTAGACCTGGCAAAACCGCCTGTAACCATCGCGATCGGTAAAAGGCCCTCCGCAGACGATGAAGGGGATCGCCACCAGGGTCGCTTTGCTTTCGACATGTTTCCAGGCGGCGTAAAGATCGTGCGTGTGAAAAAGACCGCCGACTTCCAGCGCAAAGACCGCAAACCAGGCCAGGAACCACTGGTTCGAAAAAGCCGTTCGCACAGCCGCGACGGGCCGCCCATCGAACAGCCGGCAGGCGGCAAGCAGGATGATCAGCCAGCTGTTGAGATTGAACCAGGATAGTAAGGTAGTCGCAATGACCGCGACGAGCAGATAAAAATGCATTTTTTTCCGCAGGAAATAGGATCGCTGGAAAGGGACGACCACGGCGCGCGGCCCCTGGTCCGTCCTGGTGACAGAGATATGCCTGTTTTCATCCATACGTCTCAACCCGTCTGTTCTGCGCATTAAACGGCATTCCCGGACAAAACAGTTGCCTGCATAACCTACCGCTTCTTTCGATACAGCACCCAAATGTCGTTGATGGTATTCATTTTCATCGACCCAATGAGCTCGTTGATCCGCCAAAGAAGCCGGGAGGAATAAATGACCTTCTCGTAACCCAAACTGTCGGGCAGGCCTGGCCTGTCTTTCAAATCGTTATACGTGGCCGAGAAATATGTGGCCTTATCGCTTACCCCGATCAGGGAGTCTTCAGACGGCACCTTTTTCCAGCTCAGGTTGCGAACGCCGTTCTGATAGAAGACATAAGGCAGCCGCTCGCCCGTCTGGAAAGGCGAATGCCCGAGCGTATAGATGGTAGCGGGTCTGCCGCCAAAATCTTTTTTCAGCAACCACGTAAAATAGATCGCCTGCGAGTAAGGCGTGAACAGCAATACGGCCAGGAGCAGCCCGTTGAGTCCGATGCTGAAAACGGCCATGCCTTTCAACCACCGTGCGGCCCCCCTGCCGCGCCGCCGGTACCAGTCCAGGAGGCCCGGCAAACCCCAGCCGACAAAAATGGGTAGCACATTCAGTATGGGAAAAAGGAACCGTTCTTCTTTATGCGCGACCAGGCAATGGCCAAGGATGAAAAAAACGACCGAGGTTACGATCGGGCGGTCGAATTTGGTTCGCAATGCCTGGCGGAAGCCTGCCCCGAGCAGGAAGATGCTCAGCGGAGGCGTCAGGATCACCGCGATCAGTACCCCGATATACAGCAGGAAACTGGATGTGCCCATGGAAGCGGCCTTCCCTTCCGTAATATTGACCCGATAGTAGACGTAGGGCGTAAAAACCGCCTCGTGATAGAACAACGAGTCGAGCAGCGTATTCAGACCAACGCCCGCCAGGAAGCCGATGCCCATCCACCACAAGCCGCGCCGGTCCCCGCCCTGCAGCAACAGCCAGAGGAAGAATCCCGCGAGAGCGAACCCGGTTTGAAAACGGGCATAAAAGGCAAGACTGAAAACGAAACCCGTCAGCAGTGCCAGCCCCGGCGAAGCGACATCGGGGCCACGGCGCGTTTCGTACAGGAACAGGGCGCCGAAGAACAACAGCGATGACAGCATCTCGCTGCTGAACAGCGTGCGGGTATAAGGCAGGATCCAGGAAAAGTTCAACAAAAAAAGGACCCAATATAGCACGACCCGGCGGCCGCCAGCAAAATAATACAGCGCTATCGCATTGAAGAACGCAAACAACAGCAGACCGAAAACGATCCGCAGCATTTCCAGCTGAAGATAAGGATCCTGAACGCCCAGCGCTGCGCATGCCTCATAGTAAGCCGAGAAAAGATACACCTGTATCGTTGGCCGGAGATGTGCCGCGAACTCCCATACGGAATGGACCGCGGATGGCCGGTTCAGTTGATACGAAGAAAACTCGATGATCTGGAAATACTGATCAGGATGGTAGACGCCGACCGCCGAAAAGCAAAGGATCAACTGGATGAGAAAGCCTGCGGACAAAAGGATCCTTAGCCGGGTGTCCTCCCGGATCATCGTTAACAGCTGTCGGATGTGCATAGATAGTCAGCGGAGTGGTTTGGCGCAAAGTTATACCTTTACACCTATGAAATATCCGCTTATCCTTTTGATCGGGACAATGCCGGTCGCCGCTGTCCTTTCCGCCTGCGGTTCTTCGAGGAACGGCCAGGCGCCCACGATGAGTTCCTCCGCCTGGCAACAGGCGCCGCTGACGATCGATGGGTCCGATAACGACTGGACACGGCCGCTGCCGGGTTATGTTGCTGCCGAGAAGGTCAACTATGCCATTACGAACGACGGCGAAGATCTCTATGTCCTGCTTTCCACCAAAGATCAACAGGAACAACAGAAGATCATCCAGGGAGGCATGACGGTGTGGGTCAATGCAAAGGGTGACAAGAACATCGGCGACGCAGTGGGCATCGGTTACCCGCTCGACACAAGGAGCGACCGCGACCGGACACTGATGGAAGCGGCGCAACCCGACCGTTACTCGCATAAACCGGTGACCCTGGAAGACCGGAAAGATTACGCGCTTTACGGATTCGTCAGGGATTCCATCGGAACCTATACCTACGGTGACGACAATCCGCAGGGCGTCCGCATGCGAATGGATTACAACAATACGGGCGAGCTGATCTATGAGGCATCCCTGCCGCTGACCGCCCTTTTTCCCGGGCATAGCCCTTCCGCCTCGTATGCCGCAAAAAGCGTTGCGGTCGGCATCTTCATCCAGGGACTCCCCCCGGGTACGGACGCGCCCCGCGGTGGCGGCGGCCCTGCGATCGGCGTCGACGGAGGCCTCGGATTCGGTTCCTTCGGCAGCGGAGGCGGAGTAGGCATTTCGATCGGCACGGGCAGCATGTTCGGAGGCGGACGCAGGAACAAACAATTGTTCCGCGATGCGCAAATCTGGCAGACGGTCCAGCTGGCGGCGGGCCACCGGCCGTTCTGACCCGGCACGATTGCAACCAATGCTCCGGGTTCCGGCAACGGGCACCGTGGTGTCGGCGGCCCCTCTGATCCGCCGCATCAGACGGCAATCCAATGTGCATCGTCAACGAATGCCCCGATCTCCTCTTGCGGAATAGAACGGATCGCCTATTTTTGCTACCAAACCAACACGAGGCGAATGTCTTTCTTCCAGGATAAGGTAGTGGTCATCACCGGTGGCTCCGACGGGATCGGCAAAGCCCTCATTGAAGCCCTGATACCGCGGGGCGCGAAAGTGGCGACCTGCGGACGCAACCACGACAAGATCTACGCGCTGCAAATGGAATATGCGAGGGTCCTGTTGCATGCCGTAGCCTGCGATATCAGCGACGAGGAAGAATGCCGGCGCTTCATCGAATCGACGATCGATACCTTCGGCGGCATCGATATCCTCATCAACAATGCCGGTATTTCGATGCGCGCCCTTTTTGCGGACTGCGATACCAAAGTGACCCGCAAAGTGATGGAGATCAATTTCCTGGGCGCCGTCTACTGCACCAAATACGCGCTCCCGGCGATCCTGGCGGCAAAAGGCACCATCGTCGGCGTTTCCTCTACGGCGGGGTATCGCGGTCTGCCGGGGCGGAGTGCATATTCTGCATCGAAGTTCGCGCTCCAGGGCTGGCTCGAATCGCTGCGGACGGAATTGTTGCACAGCGGCGTCCACGTCATGTGGGTCTGTCCGGGTTTCACCGCCAGCAACATCCGGCTGGCCGCATTGGACCCGCACGGACAAGTCCGCGGCGAGACCGTGCTCGACGAAGGGCGCCTGATGAGCGCGGCGGATTGCGCGCGGCATATCCTCAAGGCCATCGAACGACGCAGACGGACGCTGGTTTTGACGCTCCTGGGGAAGGTCACGGTGCTGATCAACAAGGTAGCGCCTTCGCTGGCCGACCGGCTCACCTATAAACATTATTACAACAAAAAGGGCGAATTCGTCAAATAACCACCGTGGCCTTAATCACCCTGACATCGGATATCGGACAAAAGGACTATCTCGTGGGGGCTATCAAAGGCCAGTTAGCCCAGATCGACCCGGCTTTTAACATCCTGGATATCTCGCACGAGCTTTCTCCCTTCAACTACCCCCAGGCCGCCTATGTCTGCCGCAATGCCATCCGCTACTTCCCTCCGCATACCTACCACATTATCCTGGTGAACCTCTTCGAGAAAAAACCCGAACAGCTGCTGCTCGCCTTTCACAACGAGCAATACCTGCTTTGCGCCGATAACGGTCTGCTGAATATGATCCTCGAGGGTAAGCCTGAAATGGTCATCGGGCTTCCGCTGGACCGGACCCAGATCAAGAACACGCTTTACTGCATCCGCGTCATGGGGGAGGCCATACTCGACCTCAGCAGGGGCGCCGGGCTGCCCGACATCGGCGTCCCGGACGTGCCTTTTACGGAAAAGAACCACCTCCGGCCCGTCTATGGGGACAACTGGATCGAAGGGCAGATCATTTTCATCGATCATTTCGAAAACGTCATCGTCAATATCACGCGTGACGAGTTCGAGGAAAGAAGGAAGGGTCGGAGCTTTCGCATCGTCTTCAAACGCGATGAGGTCATCGACCGGATCAGCGAAACCTACGCCGACGCTGGGGAAGGGGAAAAACTGGCGCTTTTCAATTCCGCCGGATACCTTGAGATCGCTATCCAGAAAGGCAACGCGGCCGGTCTCTTCGGTTTGCAGGATTTCACCGAGCAATCCCAGAACCAATACCTGCAAAGCCGCCTTTTCTATCAGACCGTCCGCGTCTACTTCGAATAGGGTCGTCTGCCCCAATTTTTGTTAAAAAGCGGTTAGGGTCCAGTCTTTTAGCAAAATTCGCCGCCCTATTCTCGGAAATTTGCACTATTTGGTCTTAATTCGTGTCCAAATTAGCAGTTTACCCCATGCGTTTCAGCAAAGTCAACAACATCGTAGGTGCGATCACTGGACTCATTGCCACAACCGTATACGTAATGACCATGGAAGCGACCGGCAGCTTCTGGGACTGCGGTGAATTCATATCCAGTTGTTTCAAGCTCGAGGTTCCCCACCCGCCCGGCGCCCCGCTGTTCGCACTGATGGGCAGGTTCTTCATCATTCTTTTCGGCGATAATCCGCATACCGCCGCCCGTGCCGTGAACTTCATGAGTGCGCTGGCCAGCGGCGCCTCGATCCTCTTCCTGTTCTGGATCATCACGCACTTTGCGCGCAGGGCCGTGATGCGGGGTGCCACCGGCGCGGGTTCAGGCGCCGATCATGGGAAAGCCGAGCCAGACCGTATCCAGACTTTCCTCATCATGACGGCTGGTGTGGTCGGGGCGCTTGCCGGCACCTTCTGCGATTCGTATTGGTACAGCGCGGTGGAAGGCGAGGTTTATGCTTCTTCGGCTTTTTTCACCGCCCTCGTTTTCTGGGCGATCCTCAAATGGGAGCAGAATGCCGATCGGCCCGGGGCCGACAAATGGCTGATCTTCATCTTTTATATGATGGGCCTTTCGATCGGCGTCCACCTGCTCAACCTGTTGACCATCCCCGCCATCGTAATGGTCTATTATTTCAGACGTTTCACGCCCACGACCTGGGGCACCATCCTGGCCTTCATCGTCGGCTGCGCGATCACGGGTATCGTCCAGGTGGTGGTCATCCAATACACGATCAAGGGCGCCGGCGCCTTCGACATCTTCTTTGTCAACAGCCTGAACCTGCCCTTCTTCACGGGCTTCGGCCTCTATTTCCTGTTGCTGGCGGCCCTCCTCACCTGGGGCCTCCTGTTCAAACGCGGACAGGTTACGGCCATGAATGTCCGGCTCTGGCTGATCTTTTTCGTGCTGATCATCCTCTTACCGCTGCTGCTCAGCGGCACGGGCATGACGGGCGGAGGTTTCCTGGAACTGGCGGTTGCGCTGGTCATCGCCTGGGTGGCCGGAACGTATATCCAGAAGGGCAGCATCCAGAATTTCAAGCTCGCACTCTGGTCCTTCGCTTTCATGCTCCTGGGATATTCCACCTATTTCACCACGATGATCCGGAGCAACGCCGACGTGCCGGTGGATATGTACAATGTGGACAACCCGGTTAACCTGGTCGGCTACCTCAGCCGTGACCAGTACGGCGACTGGCCCATCCTGTACGGGCCCGATTTCACGGATCAGGCGCCCTACGATCCCGCCGGAGACCTGTATATCAAGGGAAAAACGAAATACGAGGTGGCCGGTCAGAAATATGTACAAAAATGGGGCAATACCCCCTCTGCACACCTTTTCCCGCGCATGTGGAACCCCGTCAACGACCGTCACGAGATCGACGCCTACCGCCAGTTCTCGGGAATGGGACCGGACGACAATCCCACGATGGCCGATAACATCAAGTATTTCATCCGCTATCAGACCGGCTGGATGTACCTGCGCTACTTTATGTGGAACTTCTCCGGCAAACAGAACGATCTCGAAGGGTTCGGCAACCCGCGCGACGGCAATGCGATCACCGGGATCCCTTTCATCGACAACTTCTTCCTCGGCGATCAAAGCAAGATGCCGGACTCGATCCGTACGCTGAACAAGTCCTACAACCGCATGTACATGCTGCCGCTGATCCTCGGTCTGATCGGCCTCGTATTCCACTATCGTCGCGACCGCAGGGGTTTCATCATCATCGGGCTGCTGTTCTTCTTCACCGGCGAGGCCATCGTCATTTACCTCAACCAGGCCGGCTATCAGCCGCGCGAGAGGGACTATGCCTTCGCAGGCTCCTTCTGGACTTACTCGCTGTGGATCGGTCTTGGCATCATCGCGGTATACGACCTGTTCCGGCGTTATGCGCCGAAACTGACGCCTGCCGCGGCCGCTTACACGACCGCGGGCATCTGCTTCCTCGCCGTTCCCGTGCTGATGGGCAGCCAGGAATGGAACGATCACGACCGTCATAAAAAGACGCTGCCGCGCGACCTGGCGAAGGATTATCTCGAAAGCTGCCCTCCGAACGCGATGCTCTTTTCCTTCGGTGACAACGACACCTATCCGCTGTGGTACGCGCAGGAGGTAGAAGGTATCCGCCCAGATGTCCGCGTCATCGTCAATACCCTTCTGGGTACCGACTGGTACATGAATTCGCTGCGGTACAAGGTCAATCAGAACGACTCGTTCGATGTCATCTTCACGCCCGAACAGATCATGGGGGATCGCAGGAACGTCGTCTATTTCACCGATAAAGTACCGGGTTTCGATCCGAACAAGTACTATGACCTGTACACCATCCTTAAAGACGTGGTGGCCAGCGACGACCCGCGCTACACGACGCCGGCGGACAACGGTCAGCCGGTCAACCTGGTCCCCACGCGTAAGTTTTCGCTTCCGGTCGACAGCACCGCGGCGCTGATGACAAAAGCCATCCATCCAGGGGACAGTGTTTTCCACGAACTGCGGCTCGATATCCCTTCCAGCAAGAACTACCTGCAAAAGAACGAGCTCGCCATGCTGGCCGTCATCGCCGGCAGTCACTGGCGGCGGCCGATCTGTTTTACGTCTCCGCAGGACCTGGCGGGCATCGGTCTGGAAAAATGTGTCCGCCTGCGCGGCATGGTCTATCAACTCGACCCGGTGGAAGGCGGCGGTGTGGACAACGATGCTTCCTATAACATCATCATGAACGATTTCGCTTATGGCGATGCGGGAACCCCGGGCGTCTATTACGATGAGGAGAACAGGAGACACCTCAACAGCATTAAATTC
>DASZYU010000020.1:0-6153 GCA_035545215.1 Puia sp. | reverse complement strand
GTCACGCTCGCCAAAGCCTATCACATCGAAGGGCAAAGCGTCACCGAGAGAAAAGACCTGGGCACCGCGCTGAAAACGATGCTCGACCACCGCGGTTCCTACCTGCTGGAAGTCTTTACGGGCAAAGAGAACAACGTCTTCCCGATGGTGCCCCAGGGTTGCAGCGTCAGCGAAATACGACTCAAATAAACACTATGTCAACAACATCCAACGACACCACCTGGAATGCCCGTCTGTATGACGACAGACACGCCTTTGTTTTCAAATACGGCGAGGACGTCGTTCGCCAGCTGGCTCCGCGTCCCGGTGAAAAGGTCCTCGATCTCGGCTGCGGCACCGGCTACCTGACAAACCTCATCGCGGAGTCGGGAGCGCGGGTGACGGGCATCGACAAATCGGCGAGCATGATCGAAAAGGCGAAAGCGACCTATCCCGGGCTGGATTTCCGGGTGCAATCGGCGACCGAAATGGAATTCGACGCGCCCTTCGATGCCGTCTTCTCGAACGCGACGCTGCATTGGATACTCGATAAAGAGGCCGCCATCGACCACATCTACCACGCGCTGCGCCAGGGCGGCCGGCTGGTCCTCGAAATGGGCGGCAAGGGCAACGTCGAAGAGATCATCGTGGCCACCCGCAAGGCCCTCACCCGGCACAACCAGTATGCGAATGCGGCCAAACAGGTGTGGTACTTCCCGTCGCTCGGCGAATATTCCTTGCTGCTGGAGAAACGCGGTTTCCAGATCAGGTACGCCTCGCATTTCGACCGGCCGACCAAACTGCAGGACAATGCCAGCGGTCTGAAGGACTGGATCAAAATGTTCGGCAACGCCTTCTTTAAAGATATCCCCGAACGCGACATCGACAGCATCCTGAGCGATATCCAGGAAACCGTCCGGCCTACCCGGTTCATCAACAACAGCTGGTATGCCGATTACAAGAGATTAAGGATCGAAGCCATCAAATTATAAGTCATGAAGCAAGAATTCACCATCACCGTCTATACGGAAAACCAGATCGGCCTGATCAACCGCATCGCGATCCTGTTCTCGCGGCGGAAGATCAACATCGAGAGTCTCAATACGTCGCCGTCGGAAGTCGAGGGCATCCACCGGTTCACCATCGTGATCAACGAGACCGAAGAGGTCGTGCGCAAGTTGTGCCGGCAGCTCGAAAAACAGGTGGAGATCCTCAAAGCCTATTACAACAACAACGACGAGATCATCTGGCAGGAGCTGGCGCTGTATAAGGTGCCGACCGACGAGATCGCCGAAAAGGTGAAGGTCGAACGCCTGTTGCGTGAATACGGCGCGAGGGCCGTCGTGATCCGGAAGGATTATACCGTTTTCGAAACGACCGGTCAGCGCGAGGAGATCAACCGTCTCGTCGAAGTGCTCGAACCGTACGGGCTTATCGAGTTCGTCCGGAGCGCGCGCGTCGCCATCATCAAGGAAAGCGCCGGTTTCCACGAAAAGCTCAAGGAATTCGAACGCACCGAACCCGGGGAAGAGGTCGTCGAGAACGAATACCTCAACCAGCAGGACAAAGTATTTTCCATGTAATACCAACCTTCGCCGATCATGGCGGACAAACAGTATAACCACTCATAAACACACAAAAAATGGCAAAGTTAAATTTCGGGGGAGTTGAAGAAAATGTAGTCACACGCGAAGAGTTCCCGCTCTCCAAAGCCCAGCAAGTATTGAAGAATGAGACCATCGCCGTCATCGGTTACGGCGTCCAGGGCCCCGGCCAGGCGCTCAACCAGAAAGACAACGGCATCAATGTCATAGTCGGTCAGCGCAAGAACTCGAAGACCTGGGACAAGGCCGTTCGCGACGGTTTCGTTCCCGGCGAGACGCTGTTCGAGATCGAAGAAGCGCTCCAGCGCGGTACGATCATCTGCTACCTCCTCAGCGACGCCGCGCAGATCCAGCTGTGGCCCACGGTCAAGAAATACCTGACGCCGGGCAAGGCGCTCTATTTTTCGCACGGCTTTGGCATCACCTTCAACGAGCAGACCGGCATCCTCCCTCCCAAGGATGTGGACGTATTCCTCGTCGCCCCGAAAGGTTCCGGCACCTCGCTGCGCCGCATGTTCCTGCAGGGCCGCGGTCTGAACAGCAGCTATGCCATCTACCAGGATGCGACCGGCAGGGCGAAAGAACGCGTCATCGCGCTCGGCATCGCCGTCGGCAGCGGCTACCTGTTCGAAACCGATTTCCGCAAGGAGGTGTACAGCGACCTCACCGGCGAACGCGGTACGCTGATGGGCGCGATCCAGGGCATCTTTGCCGCGCAGTACGAAGTGTTGCGAAAAAAGGGCCATACTCCCTCCGAAGCCTTTAACGAAACGGTGGAAGAACTCACCCAATCGCTGATGCCGCTGGTTGCCGAGAACGGCATGGATTGGATGTACGCCAACTGCTCGACGACCGCGCAACGCGGGGCGCTCGACTGGTGGAAGAAATTCCGGGACGCTACCCTGCCCGTATTTAACGAGCTGTATGAGAGCGTCGCCGCCGGCAAGGAGTCCAAACGGAGCATCGACTCCAACAGCCAGCCGGACTATCGCGAAAAACTCGAAGCCGAACTGAAGGAATTGCGCGAAAGCGAACTGTGGCAGGCCGGCAAGACCGTCCGCAGCCTCAGGCCCGAAAATCAAACGGCCGGCACACAAAAATCATCGAAGAATGAACCCGTCGCACACTAATTTATCTTCCCGGTCCGAGGCTTCGCCAGAGGACTCCGGGCCCGGCCTCCGGCCGGGCCCGGCGAGCCGGGATCTCGACTTCCACGCGGCCGCCAAACGGCTCAGCAAGGTGGTCCACCGTACCCCGCTCACTTACAATCATGCCCTTTCGAAAAGGTATGAATGCCGGGTATATCTCAAACGCGAAGACCTGCAGATCGTCCGCTCGTATAAACTCCGCGGCGCCTACAACATGCTGGTCAGCCTCCCCGCTGCCCAGCTGCAAAAAGGGGTTGTCTGCGCCAGCGCGGGCAATCACGCGCAGGGCTTCGCCTATTCCTGTCACCGCCTCGGCGTAAAAGGCGTCGTCTTCATGCCCATCATCACTCCGCGGCAAAAAGTCGACCAGACCCGGATGTTCGGGGAGAACAACATCGAGATCGTCCTCGCCGGCGATACCTTCGATGACTGCGCGGTGGCCGCCCGCCGGTTCACCGAAGAAAAAGGCATGACCTTCATCCCGCCGTTCGAAGACCTCCGGATCATCGAGGGTCAGGGCACGGTCGCGGTAGAGATCCTCGAAGACCTTCCGCCGGGCGAAGGACGCGGAATCGATTACCTCTTCGTTCCCGTCGGAGGCGGCGGTCTCGCTTCGGGTGTGGGCAGCTATTTCAAGACTTTTTCGCCGCAGACAAAGGTCATCGGTCTGGAGCCCGAAGGCGCCCCGTCCATGGTCGCCGCCTTTCGCGCCGGTCATACGGTCACGCTCGACAGCATCGACCGCTTCATCGACGGAGCCGCCGTCAAACGCGTCGGCGATCTGACGTATTCGATTTGCCGCGAAGTGCTCGATGAAATGACCACGGTGCCCGAAGGCCGCGTCTGCTCGACGATCCTGCGACTGTACAACGAGAACGCCATCGTCGTCGAACCCGCCGGCGCGCTCAGCATCGCAGCGCTGGACGATTTTGCCGCGCAGATCAAAGGCAAGACCGTCGTCTGTATCGTCAGCGGCAGCAACAACGACATCGACCGGATGCAGGAGATCAAGGAAAGGTCGCTCCAGTACGAAGGCCTCAAACACTATTTCCTCATCACCTTCGCGCAACGCCCGGGCGCGCTGAAAGAATTCGTCAACAATGTGCTGGGGCCGAATGACGACATCACGCGGTTCGAATACATCCAGAAACACAACAAAGAAACAGGCCCCGCGCTCGTCGGCGTCGAACTAACGGCCAGAGAAGATTACGAAACCCTGATCGCCAACCTGTCTAAATTCAATATCACCTACACCGAGCTGAACAAGGACGACACGCTGTTCGGCTACCTGGTGTAATGGCGGCATCGCGGATCGGCCAAGCCGCGCCGGACCAATTGCGGAGCCAACCAGCGGGCGGAAACCGCGGCGTCGAGCGCCCGGGTCGTGTGAATAACCCTACCGACCGTGTGGACAACAAATATTAACGAAAAATCAAGTAAATTTGCTTTTTTTCGTAACTTTAGACGAATGCCCCGCACTTTTGCCATGTGAAATCTCAAAGATTTGTGCATTTTTTTGAATAACGTCTAATATTGCTGAGCGAACATGACCAAAAATGGCTTATACTCTTCTGAGTTTGAACGCGATGCGTGTGGTATCGGATTTGTTGCCAACATTAAAAGCCACAAGTCCCATCAGATCGTCTCGGACGCGCTGACGATCCTCGAGAACATGGAGCACCGTGGCGCCTGCGGCTGCGAGAACAACACCGGCGACGGCGCCGGCATCATGATCCAGACCCCGCACGAATTCTTTTTCGATGAGTGCGTCCGGCTGGGCATCCACCTGCCGCCCTATGGCAAGTATGGCGTGGGCATGCTCTTTTTCCCGCGCGACATCCGGTTGAAAGAAGAGTGCCGCGATATCTTCGGCCGCAGCGCCGAAAAGCTCGGGCTGGAGATCCTCGGCTACCGTAAAGTGCCCGTCAACCCGGACAGCATCGGCGCCTCCGCGCTTTCGGTGGAACCCGAAATGGAACAGGTGTTCATCGCCTGTCCCGACCACCTCAAACACCCGGACGACTTCGAACGCAAGCTGTTCCTGCTGCGCAACTATGCCAGTCACACGATCAACAATACGGTCAAAAAGGACGCCATCGGTTTCTACGTGGCTTCGATGTCGTACAAGACGGTCGTCTACAAGGGCCAGCTGACCAGCCACCAGGTCCGCGACTATTTTCCCGATCTCAGCAACAAACGGGTCGTTTCCGCCTTCGGTCTCATCCATTCCCGTTTCGCCACCAATACTTTTCCTTCCTGGCGTCTCGCCCAGCCCTTCCGGTTTATCGCGCACAATGGCGAGATCAATACGCTGCAGGGGAATCTCAACTGGTTAAAGACCAGCGAAAAAGGTTTTACCACGCCGTATTTCACCAAGGAGGAGATGGACATGCTCCTGCCGATCGTTTCCGAAGGCCAGTCCGACTCCGCGTGTCTCGACAACGTGATCGAACTGCTCACGCTCTGCGGCCGGTCGCTGCCCCACGTCATGATGATGCTCATTCCCGAAGCCTGGGATGGCAACGAGCAGATGGACCCGGTGAAAAAAGCCTTCTACGAATTTCATGCTTCGATCATGGAACCGTGGGATGGCCCTGCCTCGATCTCGTTCACGGACGGCAGGATCATCGGCGCCACGCTGGACCGCAACGGTCTTCGCCCCTCGCGCTATTGCGTCACCCGGGACAACCGCGTGATCATGGCCTCCGAAACGGGCGTGCTACCGGTCGACCCCTCGCTGATCATCGAAAAAGGGCGGCTGCAACCCGGCAAGATGTTCATCGTGGATCTCGAACAGGAACGCATCATCAGCGACGACGAGCTGAAATCGCGCATCTGCTCGCAGAAACCGTATGCCGAGTGGCTCAATAAATACAAGATCCGCATGGACGAGTTGCCCGAGCCCCGGGTAGCCTTCACCCATCTCGAACACGAGCAGATCTTCAAATACCAGAAGGCCTTCGGCTATACCACCGAAGACCTCGACACGCTGATCGCCCCGATGTGTCTCGACGGCAAGGAACCCGTCGGCTCGATGGGTACCGATGTGCCACTGGCCGTCCTGAGCGACCAGCCCCAACATTTGAGCAGCTATTTCAAACAACTGTTCGCGCAGGTGACCAATCCACCGATCGACCCGATCCGGGAACGGCTCGTCATGTCGCTGGCAAGTTTTGTCGGCGGCAACGGGAATCTCCTCGCCGAGGATCCGCTGGCCTGTCACAGCGTCGCGCTTCCGCAACCCGTGCTGAGCAATCATGAGCTGGAGAAAATCCGAAGTATCGACACCGGGATCTTCCAGGCCAAGACGCTCCAGACCTATTTCCGCGCCGACGGTAAACCCGGTTCGCTGCAGGCGGGTCTCGACCGGCTGTGCCGCTACGCCGTGGACGCCGTCGAAGACGGTTTCGAAGTGCTGATCC
>DASZYU010000019.1:0-6335 GCA_035545215.1 Puia sp. | reverse complement strand
GTCATCATGCTCACCACTTCGGCGATATTCTCCTCGTCGATGGGATAACGCTTGTGCTTGCTTTCCTCTTCCCATTCGGACTTGGCTTTTTCCAGGTCTTCCTGGAGACGCTTTTCCGTATCGCGTAGAGAAGCCGCCTCTTCGAACTTCTGGCTCTTCACCACCTTGTTCTTTTCGTTCTTCACGTCCTCGATCTTCTTCTCGAGATCGACGATATTCTGCGGGACGTTGATGTTCTTCAGGTGCACCCGCGCGCCTACCTCATCGAGCACGTCGATGGCCTTGTCCGGCAGCAGGCGGTCTGTCATGTACCGGTCGCTCAGCTTTACGCATGCGTCGATCGCATCGTCGGAATAGGTTACGTTGTGGTAGTCTTCGTATTTCGACTTGATATTGTTCAGGATCTGGATGGTCTCCTCGACACTGGGCGGATCGACCATCACCTTTTGAAAGCGGCGGTCGAGCGCGCCGTCCTTCTCGATGTACATCCGGTACTCGTCCAGCGTGCTGGCGCCGATGCACTGGAGTTCTCCGCGCGCAAGCGCCGGTTTGAAGATGTTGCTGGCGTCCAGCGAACCGCTGGCCCCGCCGGCGCCGACGATCGTGTGGATCTCATCGATGAACAGGATGACGTCCCTGTTCTTTTCCAGCTCGTTCATGATCGCCTTCATGCGTTCTTCGAACTGGCCGCGGTATTTCGTACCGGCGACAAGCGCGGCAAGGTCGAGCGAAATGACCCGTTTATCGAAGAGTACCCTGGACACCTTCCGTTGTACGATCCGCAGCGCCAGACCTTCCACGATGGCAGTCTTACCTACGCCGGGTTCGCCGATGAGGATGGGATTGTTCTTTTTGCGGCGGGAGAGGATCTGCGAGACGCGCTCGATCTCTTCTTCCCGCCCGACGATAGGGTCCAGGGCGCCCATTTCTGCGAGCCGGGTGATATCCCGGCCGAAGTTGTCCAGAACGGGGGTCTTGCTTTTCGCATTCCCCGCGGACCGGGCTTTCTGTTGCGAGTATTTCTTCTCCTCGTCGAAGTCGTCGTCGTTCTCTTCGGCGTACTCGCTGCGGACGTCGTTGCTTTTTACGACACCCAGCTCGTTCCTGAACAGGTCGTAATCCACGTCGAACTGGTTGAGGATCTGGGTCGCAATGTTTTCTTTGTTCTTCAGGATGGAGAGCATCAGGTGTTCGGTCTCTACGGTGGGGCTTTTCAGGGCTTTTGCTTCCAGTACGGTTACCCGTATTACCTTCTCCGCCTGTTTGGTCAGCGGCAGACTATTGATATTGGCAATGTTCTTACCGGTCTTATCCTTAACCGCCATTTCCACCTCCTTGCGCAACTCATACAGGTCCACATTGAAACTCTTCAGGATGCGGACAGCCGTATTGTCGCCCTCACGGATCAAACCCAGCAATAAGTGCTCCGTACCGATAAAATCGTTCCCCAGTCGCAAAGCTTCCTCCCTGCTGAACGAAATAATCTCCTTTACCTGGGCTGAAAAATTATTATCCATTTTTAAGTTATTGAGCTTTATACAATAATAACGAATATTTTTGACTTCTGTTTCCGCCGCTTTATTAACGGACGTTAATATTCTTTAAGTGTATATGCAAGTCAAAATTGATACCAGAGAAAAATTTCATGCCATTACTATCCTTGAAACCGTTTTCGCTGCTAATATGACAGAAGACCTGGATCAACGTTTACTTCCTATCCTCCAAAAAGACGTTAAAAACGTGATTCTCATACTAAAAGACACCCAAAATCTCGAGGACGCTGCTGCCGAATACCTGGTCGCCGTTCAACAGAAGTTCTATGACAATGGCGCCTCCTTCGTGATCTGCGAACTGAATCCCGCCGTCGAGAAAAGCCTCGAGGAAAGCGGGCTGCTCGAGCTGATGAATGTGACGCCCACCGAGAGCGAAGCCTGGGACATTATCCATCTCGAAGAGATCGAAAGGGAGATGCTCAACGATCCCGAACTCTGAGCGCGCGGACGGCATCCACGGACCTTCTCCCGTATTTTCACCCGCCCCCTGGCAACCGTGGCGACCGGCCGCCTAGCCCCCTCTAACCGACAGAACGTCAGAAGCATAGGGCGTGCCGGGTTTCCGCGTATGTCTGTAACAATCGGGAGGCCGCGGCGGTTTTGCAAGATCGGCCTTCGGTCCCGCCAGTGTTGCCAGTGCCGCGACGAAGCCGGTGCGACAGCCGCACCCCGAACCGTCGGGACTGCCGCAGACGCCAGGTTTTCCGGGCGTTCTACCCAATCGCCTTGGGGCCCGCGTGCTCTACCCTGTCCGGAACCCGAGGATTGCCTGAGGTTTCGAGGTGCGGGGGTTCGAGGTGGGGGCGATGTGCGGGGGGCTGCCGCCGAGTTTTGGTCGCCACCGGGTTTGGTCCGCGGCGCGTCGCCATCAGGTGAATTCGGCGTGCCGCCCCGGCATCACCATGAGCCGGATTTCTTTTGGCCAGAACCCGGCCCTGTCGCCAAGCCCGGCTGTGTCCATGATTTTACACACAATTCGTGGCTTTTAATCTGCGTTAAGACCTTATATTCGCCAGCATGCCCCGGCCTCACGCCCACGGGGTATGGCCCGCCGGCTTCGCCGGCGGGCCGTCGCAAACCTTATTTTCCGGTCAATGCAGCGGATGAACAGCGCCCGTCGTCTTGCACCAACAAACAGAGATCGTAACTTAAATTCGTGTAATGCTGGCCGTCACTATTTTAGGCAATAACTCAGCGCTTCCGGCTTTCGATCGCCACCCTACAGCACAGGTGATCACCATGGAGGATCACCTGTTCCTTGTCGACTGCGGGGAGGGGACCCAGATGCAGATGGCCAAATATAAGATCCGTCGCAGCAAGATCAACCATATCTTTATCTCGCATTTGCACGGCGACCACTACTTCGGGCTCATCGGTCTGCTCACGTCGATGGGCCTCCTCGGGCGAACGCAGGAGATGCACCTCTACGCGCCGCGCACGCTCGAGGACATCATCGGCTTGCAATTGAAAGTGGCCGATATCCGTCTGCCGTACCCGCTGCATTTTCATCCGCTGGAGACCGAGGGTCCGATCCTGCAGGAACCGAGGTTGGAGGTCAGTTGTTTCCCCGTTTATCACCGGATAGAATGCTGGGGTTTTCGTTTCCGCGAGATCCGGCCGCTTCGCCGCATCAATCCCGAAAAAGCCCGGCAGCTCGATGTTCCGTCTTCTTTTTTCGATCGCCTGAAATGGGGTGAAAGCTACCTGAGGAAAGACGGCGTCCTCATCGACAACGCGCTCGTGACCGAACCCGCGGCAAAGGCCAGGTCCTACGCCTATACCGCCGATACGCTCTTCGACAAACGCGTTGCGCAGTGCGTCCGCGGCGTCGACCTGCTGTATCACGAGACGACTTACCTGAAGGATCTCGGTGAACAGGCCGGCCGGCGATTCCACAGCACGACCGAACAAGCGGCCTCCATTGCGCGCGAGGCGGAGGTCAAACGACTGCTCATCGGTCATTTCAGCTCCAAATACGAAAAGCTGCAACCCTTCGAACAGGAAGCCCGCGAGATCTTTCCCAATACCGATGTCGCGCAGGAAGGCGTGACGTACCGGGTCTAGCCTCGGTCCTTCGCGCCGGTTGCCTGTCCTCATCGCTCTTCCAACAAGGTGCCCGGTTAGCCGGAGAGTGCCTGATCCACAGCCATCGGCTCCCGGCTGACGCACCAGATCCTCAGGCGACCATGGACCTGCATCCAGCCTACCCGGCGGTCAGCGGCCCCTTTCACCTTTAATATATTCCCTGATCTTCGCATGAAGCCCTTCGCTGACGGGCACCACAGGCAGCCGCAGGTGATTTCCGAGCAGCCCGAGTTCGGCCATCGCGCATTTTACGCCGGCGGGGTTATTTTCGGTAAACAGCAGTTCATACCCGGCTATCAACCTGTCGTTGAGCGCCTTGGCCCCCTTCAGGTCGCCTCTCAGCGCCATTCTCACCATCTCCGTGAACGCGGAGGGGAAACTATTGGCCGCTACGCTGATCACCCCGTCCATGCCGCATGCGATCTCGGGAAACGCCAGGGCGTCGTCGCCGCTGACCACGAGGAATTGCTCCGGCCGGTCGCGCAGGATCTCCATGCATTGACCGATGTCGCCGCTGGCCTCTTTGATGCCTGCGATATTGGGCACTTCGCGTGCGAGCCGGATAGTCGTCGCCGCGTTGACGTTGCGACCGGTCCTGCCGGGTACATTGTACAACAACAGGGGTTTCGGCGAAGCCGCGGCCAGCGCCTTATAATGTTGGAAGAGGCCTTCCTGCGAAGGTTTGCTGTAATACGGGCTTGCGCTCAGTACCGCCACGGATTTATCGAGCGGGAACGACTCGAGTTCCCGAACGAGTTCGGCCGTATTGTTGCCCCCGATGCCGACCACGACGGGCACCCTGCCCGCGACCCTTTTATACGTGAATTCGACGATCTCCTTCTTCTCCTCTTTGGACAGCGTGGGTGTTTCCCCGGTGGTTCCCAGCGAAACGAGGTATTCGACGCCGCCATCGATCACAAAATCGATGATGCGTTCCAATGCGGTGTAGTCGACGCTGAAGTCGGATTGAAAAGGTGTAACCAATGCTACCCCGGTTCCCCGGAGCTGTTCCCTGATCGTCATACTTGTGAAGGTTTCCGGTCGCTGCCGTCAGGCAGAAACCACATTAAAAAATCCCATCTTACCGAACTTCCCGATCCGGCTGTTGATGCGTTCTTCGGGAGTGAATTGTCGCAGCTCGGCCAGTGTCTCCACCAGCTTGGGCTTCAGCAACCCCGCGGCTTCGGTATAGTCCCAGTGGGCGCCGCCCAACGGCTCGGGAATGATGCTGTCGATAAGGCCGAATTCAAACATATTGTCGGGCGTCAGCCTCAGTTCTTCGGCAGCCTTTTCCTTCTGATCCCAGCTGCGCCAGAGGATGGAACTGCAGTTTTCGGGAGAGATAACGGTATACCAGGAGTTTTCGAGCATATAGACACGGTCGCCGACGCCGATGCCCAGCGCGCCGCCGGATGCACCCTCGCCGATGATCACGCAGACCACGGGGACGCGGAGCCGGATCATCTCGTATATGTTGCGGGCGATGGCCTCGCCTTGTCCTCTTTCCTCAGCTTCCATACCCGGATAGGCGCCGGGTGTGTCGATGAGCGTTATGATCGGTTTGTCGAATTTCTCCGCCAGCTTCATCAGCCGCAGCGCCTTGCGGTATCCCTCGGGGTTGGCCATCCCGAAATTGCGCAGTTGCCGCATTTTGGTGTTGGTGCCCTTTTGCTGACCGATCATCATCACCGTCTGTCCGTCCAGTTGCGCGAATCCGCCTACCATCGCCTTGTCGTCTTTCACGTTCCGGTCGCCGAACAGCTCGACAAAATTGGTGCACATCTTCTCGATGTATTTCAGCGTATAGGGCCGGTCCGGATGACGGCTCAGCTGCACTTTCTGCCAGGGCGTGAGGTGCTGCGTGATCTCGCGGCGCTTGTCGATGACCTGGTCCTCGAGCTTCCGGATCGAATCGCTCAGATCCACCTTGGTCTTCTCCGCAGTCTGCTTCAGCTTTTCGATCTCCTCGAATAACTCTTTGATCGGCTTTTCGAAATCCAGGAACTGACGGATCTTACCTTGCGCCATAATAGATTGAATGTTTGAATTTCTCACGCCTCCCGAATTTCGGCCCGAACTACCGGCCCGGCCGCATTCCCCCTGCTCCCCGTTAAAATGTAAAATTAAGGGAACCGAATTTTATGCAAAACTTTTGTTGGAGAAAATCAAAAAAGGGCTATCTTTGCCATCCCGAAAAACAGTCGTTCGCGCCGCGCCAAAAACCGCCCGCAACCCTTGTTTCCCGGAGGTTGGATTGGTAGTTCAGTTGGTTAGAATGCCGCCCTGTCACGGCGGAGGTCGCGGGTTCGAGTCCCGTCCAGTCCGCGAGTCATTTAGACAAAGTCGTTTAAACCCGCTTCAGATGCAATACTGACGCGGGTTTTCGCTTTTCGGGCATGTCCAATCGCAATCAATCGTGTCCATCTGTTCGGTCGCAATTCGGTTATCAGTCAAGTCTGCGGAAATTTGATAACCGAATGGTCCTGAAACCAGCTGCGGGCCGCGATTTCAGCGGTTTGGCCAAGCCGAATTTCTCCCTGGGAAAAGAGCTTCAAATCAACTATTCGGTTATCAAAAAATTGAATCGTATGAACACGAAGCACACCTTCTCAATCCTTATCTGGCAAGTCAAGTATTGCCTGAAAAACCGGCAAAGCCCCACTTTCCGTCCGTGTCTCTGTCAATGGAGAACGGGCT
>DASZYU010000018.1:0-12982 GCA_035545215.1 Puia sp. | reverse complement strand
CCGCGGCGCCAGGATATGCACGCCGTTATAGGTGCCGCCATTCAGCATCATCTGTAAAAAAACTGCGTAATCCCAGGCCGTCGAGGTCAGGCCCCCGCCACCGGAGAAATAGCGCTTCTGTCGCACCGGATAATCGGGATCGATCTTTTCGTCGGCATAGACATAGGGCACGAAACGATGCAGCGAATCCTCGCGGTATACGCGCACGAGCCGGTCGGCTTTCGAAGCGGGGACGTTGAAGTAGGTATCGTTCATGCCCAATGGCCGGAAGATGCGCTCGGCCAGGTAATCCTCGAGATCCTTGCCGCTGATGATTTCGATCAGGCACCCGGCGAGATCGACGCCAAGACTGTAGGCCCATTTTTCCCCGGGTTGGCGGGCGAGCGGCAATTTGGCCAGCGCCTCCATTCGCTCGCGTAGCGAGTAATCGAAAACGCCCAAACCCGATGGGATGCCCGCTTTGGCGTAGATAGCGGTCATATCCTTGCTGCCGATGACCGGGTAGTCGAGACCCGAAGTATGCGTAAGGATGTCCCGGATGGTAATGGCGCGCCTGGCCGGGACCGTCGTATACGTGGTGTCCGCGGCATTGTATTTGTCGAGCACACGCATATCCTTATACGCCGGCAGGAAATCGGCCACCGGTTCGTCGAGATAGCATTTCCCTTCTTCGAAAAGCTGCATGAGCCCGACGGTGACGATCGCCTTGGTCTGCGAGGCAATGCGGAAGAAGTCGTCGCGGTGCATCGCGCGGTGTGTCTCTGTGTTGGAATAACCATATCCCTTGCATTGGACGACGCGGCCATTGTGCACGATCAGCGTGACGGCGCCATTGATCCAGCCCCGTCGGACATAGCCGTCGATGAAGGTGTCGATCCGGGCGAGCCGGCTATAGTCGACCGAAGGGTCCGGTCCGGCCGAAACGGAAATGGTTTGCGCGGAAGCGCGGCCGGAAAAAGCAAGGCAGAGCGGTAAGAGCAACGGAAGTCTTCTCATATGGAGCGATATTTCTTTTATGACTATCTTCGAACGCAATTAAAACGTTCCATTCATGGCAAAGAACAGCGCGGACAGACCGGCGATCACGCATCACGTATTTTTCTGGTTAAGGAACCCCGGCTCCGCCGCCGACAGGGACCGGTTGATAGCCGGTCTCAAGACCCTTGCGGACATCCCCGCAATAAAAGAACTCTATATCGGAGTTCCCGCGGCCACGGAACAACGCGGCGTAGTCGATTCCTCCTGGCAGGTCTCCGAGCTGATGTTCTTCGAAGACCTCGACGCACAGGCGGGTTACCAGGAACACCCGCTTCACCAGGCTTTCGTGCTGCATTGCAGTCCACTCTGGGAGAAAGTGGTCGTTTACGATACGAACAATCTTCACTCCAGGTTCAGCTGAACGAGATCAATTCCACGTCGAAGATCAGCGTACTGTTCGGCCCGATCTGCGCACCCGCCTGCCGGTCGCCATACCCGAGATGCGGGGGAATGAAGAACCGCCATTTGCTGCCGGTGGGCATCAGTTGCAATCCTTCCGTCCATCCCTTGATGACCGCGTTCAGCGGGAACGTAGCGGGCTGGCCGCGACGCACGCTGCTGTCGAACACTGTCCCGTCGATGAGCGTTCCGTGATAGTGACAGGTCACCTTGTTGTTCGCGGCCGGGCGGGGACCAGAACCCTCGGTCAGCACCAAATATTGCAATCCGCCCGGAAGCGCCACGACGCCCGGCTTGTTCTTGTTCTCCTCCAAAAAATCCTGGCCGGCCTTCAGATTGGCCTCGGCTTTTTCCTTGTTCATGTTGAATAACCGGTCTGCAATTCCCATGGTCTTTTTTTGCAAATATAGCCCGTATCGAACATCTTCCTATTTTAGCGGAAACTTAGCTAAAAAACGGGCAGATGACCACTACGGCAGAGCTATCCAGACGAACCTATGTATTGTATGTCGTGATCCTTGGTCTGTTGACGACGATCGGGCCTTTTTCCATCGATATGTACCTGCCCGGATTTGACGACATCGCGCGAAGCCTGGGAACGAGTCCCGCGAAGGTGGCGCTTTCGCTCTCTTCCTATTTCATCGGTATCGCCGCCGGTCAGCTGCTTTACGGGCCCCTGCTCGACCGCTATGGCCGCAAACGCCCGTTGTACGCGGGTCTCGCCGTCTATATCGTCGCCACGCTCGTCTGCATGCAGGCAAAAGACATCGATACGCTGATCGCGCTGCGTTTCATCCAGGCCGTGGGCAGCTGCGCGGCGCAGGTGGCCGCCATGGCGATGGTCCGCGATCTGTTCGGCGCAAAAGAAAGCGCGAGGGTTTTTTCGCTGTTGTTGCTGGTCATCGGGCTGAGTCCCATGATCGCGCCGACGGTGGGTGGCTACGTGGTGGTCGCCTACGGCTGGCGCACGGTATTTCTGATCCTCGCGGTCCTGAGCGCGCTGATCACGCTGCTGACGATCTTTTTCCTGCCCGACAGCTGTCCCCCCGACCGGTCGTTTTCGCTGAAACCCGGACCGATCATCCGGAATTTCATCGCGGTCCTGCGCATCAGGCAGTTCATCATCTACGTGCTCGTGGAGGCCTTTGCCTTCGCCGGCCTTTTCGCCTATGTTTCCGGTTCACCCATCCTGTTCATGAATATCTTTCACGTAGACAAACGAACCTACGGGTGGATCTTCGCTTTCCTGTCCGTGGCGTTCATCGGTCTGAGCCAGTTTAATGCGTTGTTGCTGAAACGGTTTTCGAGTGAGAACATCATCCGGGTGGCATTGACGGGACAGGTGATCGTTACGCTGGGCTTCCTCGCCGGCGCGGCGGCGGGTTGGTGTGGGCTTGGGTTGACCATCTTCTTTCTTTTTCTCTTTCTCGCCTTTATGGGTTTCACCTATCCGAATGCGGCGGCGCTGGCGCTGGCGCCCTTTGACAAGAATGCGGGCACGGCCTCTTCGCTGCTCGGCACGCTGCAGATGGGAACGGGCGCAGTGGCTTCCATCGGGGTCAGCGCCCTTATGAACGGCGCCTCGTTCCCGATGGTCGCGATCATTGCGGCCAATTCGGTCGTGGCGTGGATCATCCTGCTCTACGGCAGCCTGGCGAAGAGTCGTGCCACAGACCCGCGAGACAACGCCGGGCGACGTCGTTATGGATAACGGTGAGCGACATCGGTATAGAAGTCCTTGAGCACGTCGAAGGCGAGTTTCTTCTTCCCCGTCTCGGAGATGAGCCCCTTCCGGTTCCAGAAATCCTGGTACACCGGGTTCTGACGCCGCGGTGAACGGAAATCGCAAAGGATCCATGGCGTCATGCCGCGCAGCGCCGGAATGCGGGCCAACATGTCCAATTGCGCGCGGTAGAGCGATGCCTGGTATTCTTCGCTCCACCGGGTCAGCGAGTCCGCATGAAAACCCGCCAGTGCGTCTCCGCCGAACTCCGTGATCACGACGGGCCGGTTATACCGGATCGTAAAATGATACCTGGAGAGATCGGCGGGTTGGTCGCCCCAGTACCAGCCCGCATATTCGTTAAAACTGACGAGGTCCAGTTTCTCGCCCAACGGATCGTCCACGATCACCTCGTTGCCATGACGATGGACTTCCAGCGCCGCGGAGACCAGCCGGGTATCGTCCAGCTCGTGCGCCCGCGCCGCCAGCCGGCTCATGAACGACAGCCGCGGTTCGCTCAGCGGCGTCTCGTTACCGATCGACCAGATGATCACCGAGGCCCGGTTGCGGTCGCGGTCGATGAGGTCGGTCAATTGCTTTTGCGCGTTCGCATAGGTGGCCGGGTTCTCCCACGAGATCGTCCAATAGACGGGCACTTCGGCCCAGACCATGAGCCCGAGCTCGTCGGCCAGCCGCAGCATAAGCTCGTTGTGCGGGTAGTGCGCGAGCCGGACATAGTTGCAATGGAGCTGTTTGGCCCAGGTCAACAGCATCCGCAGATCTCCCTCACCGCGGTTGCGCCCGGGGATCAACGGGTCTTCGTCGTGGATCGAAATGCCGCGCAGGAAGACGGGTTTGCCGTTCAGCAGGATGTCCGTTCCTTTCACGGCGATCGTGCGGAAACCGATGTGGTCATCGATGTGGTCGGCGCCCGTCTTTAACGTCACGGCATACAATTTTGGATTTTCCGGCGACCAGTAATCGAGCTTCCGCACCGGTATGGATACCGCCGCGCGGCCCGATCCGTCCGTCGTCACGGTGGCGTGCACGCCTGCTTCGGGGATATCGATGCTGACCGTCTGCGGAGCGAGACCGGCGCCCGTTCCCGCAGCCCGCGGGAGGCGCGCGGCATCCCGCGCGCCCGCAACGAGCTCGTTTGAAGGTCCCGACAGCTGCACATAACCCGAGATCAGGCCCGGATCGTCTTTCTTCAATTGGAGTTGGTAGTCGCTGATGAACGTGGCCGGCGCCGACGCGATCCATACGTCGCGGGTGATGCCTCCATAGTTCCACCAATCCGTGCTCACGGTGGGAATCTCGTCCTGGTGACGCGTATTGTCCGCCATGACCACGACCGTATTCGAGCCGGGAGCAAGCCGGTCCGTCACTTCGAATTGAAAAGGTGTGAAGCCGCCTTTGTGCATGCCCAGCCGTTTACCGTTCAGGTAGACGTGCGCCTCATAGTTGACGGCCCCGAAACAAAGGAAATACCGGCGCCCCGGCCGGGGTTCGATGCTGAACCGGCGTCTGTACCAGATGGCCCCTTCGTAGAACTGCAGCCGCTCGTCCTGGGAATTCCAATCGGCGGGGACCTTGAGCGTCGGGGAATGATCGAAATCATACTCGACCAGATCGCCCTTGTCCGCCGGCTTCCTGTCGTCATAAAAACCACCCCTGCCCGAAGCGGACTCATCGTATGGTTTGCGGCGGTAGTCGTAGAAGCCCGTCTGATACGGATCGATGATATAATTCCACCGGCCGTCGAGATCGACCTCGCTGCGCGAAAGCAGGTTCTGGATGATGGCGGTATCGGACGGGACGGGCGCGGCGAATGACGGCGCTGAAGATAACAAGGCGAGCAATAGTGCGATTGCCGGCCTTACGCAATGACGGTTCATTTCGCTAAAATACGAATTATGCGGTTGTCGCGCTCTTTGGCCTGGTGTCCCCGGCTGTTCCATCACCGTCGTGCGAAGGCGCGTGCACGTCATCGAAAGCCGCAGGCGTTGTCGCACCGTCACCGGATGCGTCGAGCTCGAACCAGGTTTTGGCAAAACCCTTCAGCAATGTATTGGCGGCGGACGGCCCCCAGGTCCCCGCTTCATAGAAGTGCAATCCCTTTTTCGGATTCTTTTTCCAGGCGTTGAGGATCGGCATGACAACCTTCCAGGCCCATTCGATCTGGTCGGCGCGCATGAATTGCGTCGCATCCCCTTCGAGGACGTCGAGCAGGAGCGCCTCGTACGCCTCGGGCAGGTTTTGAGAATAGTTACCCTTGTACATGAAGTCCATTTCCACGGGCAGCAGTTTCATATGGAGCCCGGGTACCTTGCCTTCGAACAATAGACTGATCTCGAGCCTGGGCTGGATACTGATGACGAGCTGGTTGGGCGTAATGTCGTCCTTGAAGATCTTGTGCGGCGTGTCCCTGAACCGGATCATGATGGTCGACGACTGTCCCGCCAGGTTTTTGCCGGTCCGCAGGAAGAAGGGGACACCCTCCCACCGCTTGTTGTCGATGAGGAATTTCGCGGCGACATAGGTCTCCGTCGTGGAATCGGCCGCCACCTGCTCTTCCTGGCGGTAGGCAGGACGGGGTTCACCATGCACTTTTCCGGCGACATACTGTCCCCGTACCACCTGCTTAAAAACGTCCGCGGTCGTGAAGGGCCTGATCTTTTTGAGCACCTTCACCTTGACGTCGCGGATGGCCTCCGCATCGTAGGAGTCGGGGCATTCCATCGCGATGATGCACAGCAGTTGGAGGAGGTGGCTCTGGATCATATCGCGCAGCGCGCCGCTGGTGTCGTAATAGCCGCCGCGTTTGCCGACGCTGACCTCCTCGGCGACGCTGATCTCGACGTAATCGATGTATCGGTTGTTCCACAAGGGTTCGAATACATAATTGGCGAAACGAAAGGCCAGGATGTTCTGCACCATTTCCTTTCCCAGGTAGTGATCGATGTGATAGATCTGCTTTTCGGTGAACCGTTTCCCCAGGTAACGATTGAGCGCCTTCGCCGAATCGAGGTCGGTGCCGAAGGGTTTTTCGACGACGATACGGTCATGCGTATCGCGGTTGCACAGCTGGTGTTTGCACAGCGAATCGGCGATGGGCTCGATAAAACGCGGCGCGACGGCGAAATAGAACATGCGGACCCCGCGCACCTTCCCGGTCGATTCGAATTTTTTGATCGCGGTTTTCAGCAGCCCGTACGTCGCGGGTTTCGTGAAATCTCCCTGGACATAGGAGATCCGGGCCGCGAATTGCTGCCATTTCGACCGGTCGGCCTTGCCCGTCCTGCTGAACTCGTCCACGTTCTCCAGCAGGTAGTCGCGATACGCTTCCTGCGTTACGGGCAGAAAATCTACACAGAACAGGTGGAAGTCGGCAGGCAGGTGACCATCGATGAAGAGGTTGTAAAAAGAGGGCATCAGCTTGCGTCTCGTCAGGTCTCCCCTGGCGCCGAAGATCGAAATGGCCGCGGGGAGCACTTTCCTTTCTTTTGCCATAATACAAAATTAATGCAAAAAACACGCCGCCCGGTCGGGCGGCGTTCGTTTTCGTTTTACGGTTTAAACGTATTGTTGCCGGGGTCGGTGTCCGGATACCGCTGGTCCGGGTCGATCGTCACCTCGGTGATCTTGCCGGTCGAGGGATAATGGAATTTCCACACCCCTCCCTTCATCCATATCTCCACCGGCAGGCGGACCCGGTTCGTGGTGCCGTTGTCCTCCCTGACCTCCACGGTGACGGGCATGGGCAGTTTCTCGCGGTTCTCGATGGTGATGGTGGCGCCTTTCGAAGGATCGTTCTGCACGTATTCGACACCGGTCACCGCCTGATCGATCTTCCAGTTGTGGAACATCCACCCGCGCCAGAACCAGTCGAGCGTCTCGCCGGATGCATTTTCGATCGCGTGGAAAAAATCGTACGGAGTAGGGTGTTTGAAGGCCCACTCATGCACGTAATACCGGAATGCGTAGTCGAAACGCGCCCTGCCGAGCACCTCTTCGCGCAACAGTTCGAGACCTGTCCCCGGTTTGTTATAGGAGAGCACGCCCCACTCGCGTGCGGGCATCGCGTCGGGTATCGTCATCATCGGGTTGGTCGCGTCGAAAAACGCGCGTGCCATCCGCGCCCGGCTTTTGACGGGACGCAGGTATTCGCCATTGTTGAACGCGCTGTCGCAAACGCCGTTGATAAAGGTATTGAAGCCTTCGTCCATCCACGGATATTTTCGTTCATTGCTGCCCACGATCATCGGGAACCAGTTGTGTCCGAATTCATGCCGCGTGACGCCCCATAGACCGCCCTTCCTGCTGCGCAGGCTGCAGAAAACGATCCCGGGGTATTCCATGCCGCCGACGATCCCGCCGACATTTGTCGCGGAAGGATAAGTGAATTCATACAGGTATTTGGAATAGAACTCGATACAGCCTTTGACGTATTCCGTCGAACGACCATAGGCGGAATCGCCTGCGCTCTCGACGGGATAAACGGATTCGGCCAGCGATTTCCTGCCGCTGGGCAGGTTGATGCGCGCGGCATCCCATACAAAGGCCTTCGATGCGGCCCAGGCGACATCGCGGGTATTGGTGCATTTGAACCGCCAGGTCAGGCGGCCTTTTGCGGGTCTGCTGGAAGGGTCTGTCACCTCGTCGACGCCGCGGATCGCCACCGTCTTATCACTGGCCCGCGCCTGCGCCAGCCGGCGGATCTGCGCGGGCGTCAGGACTTCGGCGGGATTGATCAGTTCGCCCGAACCGGCTACGATCATATCGGCGGGGACGTTGACGTTGTACTCAATGTTGCCGTATTCGAGGTAGAACTCACCCTGACCGAGGTAGGGCAACGTATTCCAGCCCACGACGTTGTCGAAGACGCACATCCGCGGATACCACTGCGCGATCTCGTAGATCCAGCCGTTCTTCGTTTCGATGCGGCCCATGCGGTCCGTGCCGTATTCGGGTATTTTGAACGAGTAGGCGATCCGGAGCTTGAGGACGCCGCCGGTCTTCAGACTAACGGGCAGCTTCACCTGCATCCGCGTGTCCGACACGAGATAGTCCGCGGGAGCCGCCTTGCCTGTCGCAGCGTTGAGGACCTCCACCGACTTCAGTTGATAACCGCCGTCGAATGCATTGCGGTTCGCCCACCGGCCGCCGGAAAGATCGGTGATGGCGACGCCGCGCGATTCGAGGCTGTAGATGTTCTGGTCCATCTGCAGCCAGACAAAGGGGAGGTCCTGCGGGCTGTTGTTCTTATAGGTGATCAGGACGGTCCCCGAGAGCGATTTGTTCTCGTCGTCCAGGCTGGCGTCGATCTTGTAATCGGCGCTGTTTTGCCAGTATTTCGGACCCGGCGCCCCCGCGGCGGAACGGACGTCGTCGCCATAGGATGGATAAAAGATCGGTGCAAAAGCTTCATGCGGATCGTAATTGCCGCCGCCGTTCGCGGCAGGTGTGGTCGACTGCTGTGCGCGGACGGTCTGCTGGGCAAGCAATCCGACGGTCAGCGCCAGGGAAAAGAGCGAGATTCTCATGGTGAATGATTTTTTTTAATTTATCCCGGAGCCCGGCGGAGCCGTCGGTTGGGACCGCGCTAAGGTAGGGCAGCACCGGCGCAGTCCGGCCATTATTAAGGATGTGCGGAAAAAAAGAAGGCTGTTTGGGCTTCGGGCCGAATAATCCGGCCGTCGGCAATACGATATTCTCCCAGCAGCCCCGCGGCATATTCATCTCTCGGCGCCAGGTAGACTTCGCGCGGCGGGCCTTGCTGATGGATCTTCCCGTCGCGCAACAGGATGAGCTCGTCGGCCCACGACAGCGTGTCGTAAGGGTCGTGCGACACGAGCGTACACGTGATACCATATTTGAGTGTGCTCTCGCGGATCACCCGTTTCAACAGCCGTTTGTGGATCATGTCGAGATTGGAGAAGGGTTCGTCCAGCAGCAACAACCTCGGCGATTGCACCAGCAGCCTGGCCAGCGCGATGCGTTGCCGCTCACCGCCCGACAACTGGTCGGTCCTTCTGTCCAGGAGGTGGTCGATATGACATAGCCGGTAAAGTTGCGCTCCGTCCGCGGCGCCGAGATCATTGCGGTAGGAAAGCACCTCTTCGACGCGGTAGTGATGCCAGATCTCGAAATACTGCGAGAGATAAGCAATGCCGGGCTGACCGGGTATCAGCCGTTCCGAAGGGCCTTCGACCCTCACCCCTTCGAAAAACACCTTCCCTTCCCCCGGCTCCGCCAGACCGGCGATGGTCTTCAGGAGCGTGCTTTTGCCTGAACCCGTCTCCCCCGCGATGGCGAGATGACGGCCCTTGCGCTGTGTGAATCGGATATCTTTCAAGGCGACCTGCAGGAATTCCATCGGCACGATCAGTTTTTGGAATAGCCGTCGGGTATCTCGAAAAAGGATACCGGTACGGTTTTCCGCTGCACATTAGTCAGGTTGACGACGACGTTCCCCGACTGGCAACGGACGACGACCCCTTCTCCGCCCGCCTCCTTCAGCTTGTCGTAGAGCAGTGACCCGGCCGGATAATAATCAAACTGCGCCAGCAGGCAAAGCGAAGACGTCCCGAGGTCTTTCGTTATCCAGATGTCGCTCTTCTTATTTTTCACCGTAACTGCAAAATGATGACATGCATACGCACCGATCTTTTCGGCGCCGAGATCCCGGATGGTGACGTCTTCCTGTTTCGGATTGGCCTCGCGGTCTGACGTAACCGGCCCTATGGAGGTGGTAACGGCCACTTTTCGCCGGGTGGAGAGCCGGGTGACCTTGCCCGCCGCAAAATCGAAGATCAGGGCATCCTGCTCCTTCGCCTTGCTGATATCCACCGCGCCTTCTTTCATCGGGTAGGTCTTGGCTTCCAGAAGCACCTTCTTCCCCGACGAATAGATGGTGGTAAGCGTCTTGTTTTTGATCGTGCAATCGTAGTAGAGGACGCCTTCGAATTGCGCATGCGCCAGGTGCAGGAAGCCCAGCAACACGGCAGTCAGGGTTAGCTTTTTCATAATGCAACTATTGTTCCACCATCCGAAAACCGGATCGAATGGGTAAGATTCTCCACACCTGCTGCCGGTCTTTACGTGGCGAGAAGATCTGTGGAAAAAAAATCAGGCCATGATTTGTTATAAATGGTGCAACTTTTGCTGCAATTTACTGAACATTTCCATACCGACTTACCGTCTATGAAACCGGAGACACATATATCCGACGAGGAAGCTGTGCTGAACGAGTTGGTGCATACCCTACTCTATCAGGGATACAACCTGTTCCCTTACCAGGACCGGCCCCCGGCTTCCAGGCCGCCGAAACCTTTCGGCGTGCTGTATCCGGAACGCTATTGCGCGATCAATTCCCTGCTGAACCATACCATGCAGACGTCCTGTATCGTCAAAGGCGACCCGGCGATGGAGCTGTCCGTCCGCGTGAGGTTCCTGCAGGTCGATCGCCCGGGGGAGGGGCTCGAACGCGAGATCGCGCCGAGGATCGCCACGGTTGACAAGCTGCTGCAATCGCGCGCGGCCTGTTATTTCGTATCGACGCCTGCCTCGCCGGCGGGGTTGAAAGGGCGCGTCGTCATGCAGGCCTTCCCGGTAGAGAACGCGGACAATGCATTCCGCATAGTCGTCACGGTGGAAAATTGCACCACCCCGGAAGAGCCGGGACAGCTTACGCCCGAGACGCTCCTGAAACAGGCTTTTGTTTCCACGCATACGATCATGCGCGTTCGCGACGGGCAATTCGTCTCCAATCAGAACCCGGGTCCCGAATGGGAGGACGCGGCCAGGGATTGCGTCAATGAACGCACCTTCCCGGTACTCATCGGCGATTCCAACAGCGTCATGCTTTCCTCCCCGGTCATCCTGTATGACTACCCCCGGCTGACCGGCGACGGCCGGACCGACCTTTTCGACAAGCTGGAGGCCGAAGAAAGCGAGGTATCCGATTGCCCGGTAAAAGGGAACGGCTGATCCATCCACCAAAAAGACCGCCTCGGTCATCCGGTTAATGCCGGTATGTTACCAAATGCCTACCTTTAAAAAAAGGGTTGGCTCATGAACAAGCGTATCATCTCCATCGACCTGGTACGCGGCGTGATCATGTTGCTGATGGCTGTCGATCACGTTCGCGTCTATTCCGGTTTGCCGGCCGGAGGCCCCGGTGCCGGCATTTTCTTTACCCGTTGGATCACCCATTTCTGCGTGCCGGGCTTTGTCTTTTTCGCCGGTACCGGCGCCTATTTGTATGGAAAGAAGACGGGCGACCGGGCCGGGTTGGCGCGTTTCCTCGCGCTGCGCGGACTGTTCCTCGTACTGCTCGAGCTCACCCTGATCCGGTGGAGCTGGACCTTCAACTGGAACTATTCGCAATTCACGCTGGCCGGTGTCATCTGGATGCTGGGTTGGTGCATGATCCTGCTGGCGGCGCTCGTGCGGTGGCCGGCCGCGACTGTTGGGATCATCGGTCTTGCGGTCGCTTTCGGGCAACAGGCGTTCGGATGGATGGGCAACCGGTTGCCCGTTTCGGTGCGCCCGTTATGGGATTTCCTCTATCCGACATCGACCGAACCCTGGCCTCAACTCAGCATCCTTTACACCATCGTACCCTGGATCGGGGTCATGGCGGCTGGATATGGCTTCGGGACGATCATGACCAGCGAACCGGCCGTCCGCCGGCGGCTCTGTCTTCGGATCGGGCTCTCGGCGACGTTGTTGTTCGTGCTGATCGCCGGGGGCATCCTCCTTTGGGGACCGGCGCCCGCCGCGGCGCACCCGCTGCCTCCGCTGTTCCGCCTGCTCAATCAACAAAAATATCCCGCGTCGCAGCTCTACCTGCTGATGACGCTGGGGCCATTGATCGCACTGCTGCCCGCCGCGGAGAAATGGGGCGCCGGTCTGTCTCCCACGGGACCCTCCGGCGGCGGTCTGGCGAGGATCGTGCTCATCTTTGGAAGGGTGCCGCTGTTCTACTACCTGTTGCACATCCCGCTGATCCATGCCAGCGCGCTCGTCGTCAACTATCTGCGGGACGGAGTGACCCATTCGGGCTGGTATGCCACGGCGCCGTACGACTGGGTGCCGGAGGCGCAGCGCTGGACGCTGGGGTTGCTGTATGCGGTCTGGCTCGCCGACATCGTTTTGTTGTATTTCGTTTGCCGCTGGTACGCCCGTTACAAGGCGGCGCATCCGGAGAACAAAGGGCTGAAATACCTCTAGGCCCGATACCTTCGAAAGAAACGACGATCCATGGATACCGGCGTCGAGGGGCCGCATCCGGCAGGTTCCTCCGGCCGGCCTGCAGCAGCTATTGCAACCGCGCCGACTGTAACAAAACCGGACAGTACCTGTATCGACAGCGAACCGCGCGGGCGCGGCGAGCCGGCGACCGCATTGATAACCAGCGGAATTTGAGACCGGCACAGGTTTCGCTTTTTCACGGGTTCCGCTAAATTTCATACGCGTATGCTCTTGAACTTCCTAAAGGTTGCCTGGCGCAATCTCTTCCGCGGCAAAGCCTTTTCGCTGATCAATATTACGGGTCTCGCGGCCGGTATGGCTGCCGCCTTACTGATCCTGTTATGGGTGCAGAACGAGCTCAGTTTTGACCGGGACTATGCGAACAGCGACAGACTCTATCAAACCTGGAACCGCGAGACCACCTTGCAGGGCGTGCAGTGCTCCAACGTCACCCCCAAGGTGATCGGGCCTACGCTCAGGAAAGAGTTCCCGGAGATCGAAAGGGCCTCCCGGATCGGTTGGGACGAGAGCCTGCTTTTTACCGTCGGCGATAAAAAGATAGAC
>DASZYU010000017.1:0-4304 GCA_035545215.1 Puia sp. | reverse complement strand
GGGATCATATTGTACGAAGCCATGAAACAACGGTTATGAGCGAAACAGAAATTCAGCCGGCCGGACGCCGGAGCAACGGAGCGGCGGCGGGCAGGGTCTCGCTGGTCGAATGTCCGCGCGATGCGATGCAGGGCTGGCCGCGGATCATTCCCACGGCAAGCAAGATCGGATACCTGAATGCGCTGTTACAGGTGGGTTTCGACGTACTGGACTTCGGCAGCTTTGTTTCGTCCCGGGCCGTTCCGCAGATGGCCGATACCGCTGAAGTGCTGGAGGGATTGAACTTGGGCGGCTCGCGGACCAGGCTGCTGGCGATCGTGGCCAATTTCCGGGGGGCGGAAGAGGCGGCTTCGCACGACCGGATCGGCTACCTGGGCTTTCCCTTCTCGGTGTCCGAGACTTTTCAGCTGCGCAATACGAACAAGACCATCGAAGGCAGTTTTGCGACCGTGGAAGAGATCCAGGACCTCTGCGCCAAGCGGCAGAAAGAACTGGTCGTTTACCTGTCAATGGCGTTTGGGAACCCTTACGGCGACCCGTGGAATGAAGAGATCGTTTACGAGTGGGCTTCCGCACTGGCCAGGCTGGGGATACGGACATTGTCGGTGGCCGATACGGTGGGGCTGGCAATGCCCGGGCATGTCTTTTCCATCCTGGACTATCTCATCCGCCAGTTGCCCGAATGTACGATCGGCGTCCACCTGCACTCGACGCATCATAACCGGAAGGCAAAGATCGACGCGGCGCTGGACGCCGGTTGTCTTCGCTTCGACGGGGCCCTGAAGGGTATCGGCGGCTGTCCGATGGCTGGGGATGCGCTGGTCGGCAACATGGACACGGCCTGGATGCTGGGACACTTCCGTCAGAAGGGCCTGGCGCCCGCGCTGAACGAGGACGCACTCGCGGAGTGTTTACGGCTGGCGGAGGAAATTTTTGCCTGATGGATCTGCAATTGCCGATATCGATCACCCCTTTGCCCTATCCCATGCGATACGGCCAAAAGCTGTTGCTCGTCGGATCCTGTTTTACCGGGCATATCGGCGGCGCATTGGAGCAGTGGAAGTTCGACGTGTTGCAGAATCCCAACGGCATACTGTTCGACCCCGCCAGTGTAGCATCGAGTCTGCAATCCTACATCGAACCGGAACGGTATGGTCCGGAGGATCTCTTTTTCGCCAATGACGTGTGGCAAAGCTGGAAATACCATGGGACCTTTTCGGGTACCGACCGCGAAACGGTACTGGAGGGCATCCGCGCATCGCAGGGGCGTGCGCACGTGTTCCTCAAACAAGCGGATTGGCTGATCATTACGTTGGGCAGTTCGTTCTCATATCGTTTGAAGGAGGGAGGAATGGCGGTCGCCAATTGTCACCGGATGCCGCAGCAGGTCTTCGACAAGCACCTGATGACTATCGAAGAAACGGTGAGCGCGTTGGACGGTTGTCTCCACCGGTTGTTCTATTTCAACCCAAAAATACGCGTGTTGTTTACCGTTAGTCCTGTGCGGCATATCCGCGACGGGGTCGTGGAGAACAACCGAAGCAAGGCGCGGCTCATCGAGTCCGTCCACCACCTCGTAAGCAAGTACGAGCGTCTCTGGTATTTTCCCGCGTATGAACTGGTCATCGACGTGTTGCGCGATTATCGCTTTTTCGATATCGACATGGTCCATCCCAACTACGCCGCGACACAGTTCGTGCTGGAAAAGTTCACCGAGGCTTGTATCGACCCGGAATCGAGAAGGTTGCTGGAAGAGGTGCGGCAACTGGTGGTCGCGCGGCGCCACCGTCCACGGCATCCTTCGACCGCGGCGCATGCCAGGTTCCTGCAGGAACATTATGAAAAGGCGGCGGGCCTGGCCCGCCGGTATCCTTTTCTCCGGCTGGAAGAAGAGCTGCTTTATTTTTCCGCCGGTATCTAACCTGCTAGTTCCGTTTCAAATAAAATTCCCCGTCGCTGATCACCCTGGATACTGCGAAGTCGGGGCGGTAGACCGTTCCCGAAAACGTCCCCCTGACAGAGGTGGCGGTCAGTTCGGTGATGGTCACCTTCGCGTCGGCCACGACGCCATGCAGCGAGACGTTGCCATTGGCATCGACGAAGGTGCCGGCCGTAAGGAAGCTAACTCCGGTGGAGTCGTACCAGAATACCACCGCCTGCGGCACCTGGGTACCATTGGTCTGGCGTGCTTTTTGGGGATCGCTGTAGGGCACATTGGCGGCGATTGCCGATGCGCTGAACAGGGTAATGATGACCGCGTTCTTTGCGCCGTTGTTGATGTTGCTATAGGTGGCGAGCGCCCCGTTGTACAAGCCCTCCGCGCTGAGGAATGACAGCGTTGCGTTGGGGTCGCTGGTGTAACTGACCGCGGCTCCGTCGAGCCTGAAGCGCATATAGTAGCCGTTCGGATTGCCGTTGTTGCCGTTGGACGAACCGCCGCTTTTCCTGCATTGGGCCAGGGCGAGGGACGCCAACAGCAGCGTAACGCCTGTCAGTCGGGGAAACGATCTCATGGTGAAGGTGATAAAAGGAATTTAGAATTTGGCGGCGATACCCACGTTCAGATACGCGACGCCATAACCAAGTTCGCCGAGGACGGCAAAATTGTCGGCGAAGAAATACCGGGCTCCGACGTACAGGCTGAGACCCACCGAACTCCCGTAACTGCCGCTGCCGGTGAAGTTCGTGTTGCCGCTGTTATCGCTGTAGGAGTAGCTGAGCAGGTTGTAGGCCAGCATGGCGCCGCCATAGAGATCGAGTTTTTTCGCGTCGAGTCCGTTGTAATGGTAGGCACTGCGGATACCGACGACGGTATAATGCCATTTCTCGCTGTAGTTGTAGGTCTGTTCGCCGCTGGAGTAGCTGTAACCCTTGTAGCCGACATAGCCCCCGAGACTGACGACCCCCGGTCCGCCGATGTCCCAAACGCCGCGTTCGTATTGCAGGCTCAGCGCCGGGGTCTGTGACGCGCCCGAATAGCTGAGGATCGAGCTGCCGAGCCCGATTCCCGCGCTGAGGATATTCGTTCCTTTTTGGAATTCCTGGGCATGCGATACGAGGGCCAGGCCGGTCACCGACATAAGCAGTAAGAGCTTTTTCATACTTTTTTTTGGGCAAATTAGCCCCGGAGGGCAGGCAGGACAAGCCGCATTTATTCTCCGCGGGCGGGTATTTATTTTTTGCGCGGAAAGCGATGAAATTTGCTTATCTTTTGGCACGCTGCGAGCGGCCACGGCCGACAAACCCCATCCAATGGCCAAACGACTACTGCTGATCGCTTTTTTTGTGCGCGCCATTACCGGCATCGGGCAGCCAACGGCTTCCGTCGATTCATTGTTTCGCCTCGTGCGCCAGCATCCGACCCGCGACAGCAACCGCGCAACCAACCTGCTCCGGCTCGCGGATGCGACAGTCTATACGGACCCGGCCACCGCGATGCGGTACGCGGACGAGGCCCTTGCGATCTCCGAAGAGCGGCATTGGACAAAGGGGATCGCGCTGTCCTGGCGCCAGAAAGGTAATGCGTATTACGTATTCTCGGACAATCCCGCGGCCATGGACAGCTATATCAAAGCGTTGAATGCCGCCCGTCCTTTGGCGATCCGGGAACTGGATGCCAGCCTCTTCAATAACCTGGCCAATATCTACAGCGACGAAAAGCAATACGACAAGGCGCTGGATTACTACGGGCAGTTCCTCGATGCCGCCCGGGCGTTAAAGTCCGCGAAGGAAGAAACGATCGCACTGGTCAATATGGGGACGGTCTATTCGGAACTGAGCGAGCACGGTAACGCTATCGCCTGTGGAAAGCAGGCGCTCGATATCTGCCGGCAGGGCGGCATCGACTATTTCGTTCCGATCATCCTGAACAACCTTGGCGTCGCTTATGAAAAAAAGGGGGACGCCGACAGCGCGCTCGATTATTTCCGGCAAAGTATTGCACTCGGCGAGCGGTCCGGTAACAACGATGCCCGGGCTTCTTCGCTCGAGGAGAGCGGCAAATTGTACCTGGCGCGCGGAGAGGATGCGAACGCAGGCAGGTATATCCGACAGGCGCTGGCCCTCGGACAGCAGTTGCAATCCGCAGAGCGACTCGCCGACGCCTGGCAAAGTCTCAGCCAGCTGTATGAGAAACAGCACGACTATGCGAAGGCGCTGGATGCTTACAAGCAATACGTGCTTTTCCGGGACAGCGTATCGAACGATGAGAAGCGGGCTTCGCTGACCAAAAAGGAAATGCAGTTCGACTTCGAACGGAAGGCGGCGGCCACGAAGGCGGCAAATGACAAACAGGCGGCGATCGC
>DASZYU010000016.1:0-5420 GCA_035545215.1 Puia sp. | reverse complement strand
GGATGTTAATATTTTCTGTCGGTGGTATAACGCACGAGCTCTTCGAGCGCCCTGCGAACTTCGTTGTCCTCGAATTCATGGAGGATGGCCAGCGCCTCGTCCCGGTAGGCATTCATGCACCGGTTCGCATATTCGATACCGCCCGCCTCCGCCACCTTTCCGATGACATACCGCACCTTCTCGCGATCCCTGTTCTTGTTCCGGATGATGTAAATGACTTCCCGTCGCGTGGCCTTGTCGAGATGGTTCAGCGCATAGATCAGCGGCAGGGTCAGTTTCTTCTCTTTGAGATCGTTGCCGGTGGGTTTGCCGACATTTTCCGTTCCATAGTCGAAAAGATCGTCCTTGATCTGGAAGGCGATGCCCACCTTCTCTCCGAATTGCCGCAGCTTCCCGGTCAGCGCTTCGTCTTGCGACGCCGCATAGGCGCCGGCGGCGCAGGAGGAGGCGAGCAGAGATGCCGTCTTTCTGCGGATGATGTCGAAATAGATGGTTTCACTCAGATTGAGGGACCTGGATTTCTCTATCTGCAGCAGCTCGCCCTCGCTCATTTCGCGAACGGCGTCCGACAACAACTGCAACACCCTGAAATCGCTGTGGCCCAGCGATAGCAGCAATCCCTTCGACAAAAGATAATCCCCCACCAGTACCGAGATCTTCGTTTTCCAGAGGGCGTACGTGGAGAAAAAACCCCTTCTTTCCGGGGACTCGTCGACGACGTCGTCGTGCACGAGCGTCGCAGTATGCAACAGCTCGACAAGCGAAGCGGCCCTGTAGGCGGCATCGTTGACGGGACCGCACAGCTTGGCCGATAACAGGACGAACATGGGTCGCAACTGCTTGCCCTTCCTGTTCACGATGAATTGCATGATCCGGTCCAACAAGGGGGTCTGGCTTTTGACCGCCTCCCTGAACGTCCTTTCGAAAACAACCAGCTCGTCGCGTAGTATGGCCTGCGCTATTTTCATTTATTAATATATGTGCGTGAACGGGTCTACGGTTGAAATTAGCCGATTCACGCAAATGGCTAACGTCTGATGAACTTCGATCCGTACCACTGGCGCGGACCTCGTTCGCGAGCTGCGCCCCACTCGCCCGTGGGTCAAGCCATTTCCAAGGGCTCCATACATGGTAATGAAAATGTTATACAATTCGACCCCGCAGAATATGAACAAAAGACAATATTACTACTTTGAAAAATACTTTCCGGCGGAATGCATCTATTTTTAAATTTTGGGAGTCTAACGGTAGCATTCGATACGATTTTAATTTGATACGTATTGTTAAAAAAATTTGGTTATTGCTGCCCAATATCTATTTTTGCACCATATTCTTCTCAGGGTTTAATTCATTCATATACACAAACTTCAGCTATGGCAAGTAGAAAATTGACTCTTTTATTTGGGTTACTCTGCCTTTTTGTCTCATTCTCGCAGGCCCAGACGGTGGGCTACAGCTACGATATCCGGGACTCTTCACTCATTCCTACAAAACGTCTTGCTCAACACAATGAATTCCTGAATAATGCATACCCCTTTCCCGCCAAACCAAGGAACCAATGGGAGATCGGTGTGAAAGGAGGATATACCAACGGTTTCACTTCAGTGCACAACTGGGGACCCACGGGCGGTTTCGGCATCCATATTCGCAAGGCACTGGGTTATCTCGTGTCGATCCGCGCAGAATATGACTGGATCCGGCTGAGGGGCCTGAACTATCAATATTCACAGTCCTATGGCCGTAATTACGCACTGATCGATCCGACGCTTTTCCCTCAGCAGGCCAACGGCAGCTATATCCCGATCTTCTACAACTACCGTTCTACGGTGCACGAGCTTTCCTTGCAGGGTGTCTTCACGATCAACAACATTAATTTCCATAAAGCGAAGATCGGCTGGAACATGTATTTCTTCGGCGGCCCGGGTTTAATGACCTACGGCACACTCTACAAACAGGACGACAGTTACCTGCCCGGGTATGCGAACATCATCGCCCAGTTCCCGCAGATGGATTATGCGCACCGCAAACAGATCCGCAGCGCGCTGAAGAATGTTCTCACCGGCAAGTGGAACCATCTGGCCGAAAGACCGAACAACAGCGCTACGCTGGGCGGGGTCCCGCTGACGGTCGTAGGCGTGGTCGGTATGGGCTTCCAGTTCAAACTGAGCGATCGCGTCAATCTCGCGCTGGAAGACAAGTTCACCTTCACCGCTACCAATCTGCTCGACGGACAGCAATGGCAGAACAACTGGACGCAGGGCGCCACCAACAGCGTCGCAACGACGAACTCGAAAGACCGTTACAATTTTGTATCGCTGGGCATCAACGTCAACATCTTCCGCAAACACGCGGTCGAGCCGCTGTGGTGGATCAACCCGCTCGATTATGCGTACAACGAGATCAATGCCCCGCGCCATATGAAGCTGCCGAAACCCGTATTGGACGATACCGACGGAGACGGCGTGACCGACCAGTTCGATCTCGAGCCGAATACGCCGAAAGGCTGCCCGGTCGATACGCACGGCGTGAGCCGCGATACGGATGGCGACGGCGTACCGGATTGCAAGGATAAAGAGCTCATCACACCGACCCAGTGCCAGCCCGTCGACGCGGACGGCGTAGGCAAATGCCCGGATCCGCAATGCTGTAAGGACCTGAGGGATTCCCTGGCAAGCGGCGCATACGGCGGCGGCCCCGGAAAATGCCATATCGGCGATCTGCCCAGCATCACTTTCAAAGGCCGCTCGGTAACGCTGACGAAGGACCAAAAGGCGCTCCTGGCCAGCGCAGCACAGAAAATGCGCGATAACCCCAGCTGTAAGGTTGCCGTTATCGGTTATGGCGAATCCAGCAAGGCAGCTCAACAGCTCAGCTGGGACCGGGTGAACGCAGTGATCAATTACCTCGTTGAGAAAGAAGGCATTAGTCTCGACCGCTTCATCTTCCGTTACGGACAGAGTAATGGCGACGAGAGCACGGTCGATCTGCGCGACGGCACGGGCGAAGAAGGTCCAAATACGGTCCCTGCTCCGCACCCGAACCTCCGCAGGAGATAATAATCCATTCGTTTTGTTAAGATTAGCGCGGACCGTTTAACGGTCCGCGCTTTTTCTTTTATCTTCGTCCGAAAACTTTTAACTTTGCAGCCCTTATGCGGTTAATCACTGTTTTATCCATAGGTTTCATCATCGGACTAGCCTCCTGTTCGGGTTTTTCTAAAGTGATGAAAAGCAACGACTACGATTACAAGTTGCGGATTGCCGATAAATACTATGCCGCCAAGGATTATAACCATGCCCAGCAATTGTTCGAAGAGCTTTTCCGCGTTTTCAAGGGAAGCGAACATTTCGAGGATATCTATTACAAATTCGCTTATTGTTCCTATTACCTGAAAGACTACGCCAACGCGGAGAACCTGTTCAAAGGCTTCGTAGAGGTGTTCCCGAACAGCAACAAGGCGGAGGAAATGGACTTTATGCGGGCCTATACCTTCTACAAACAGTCCCCGAAAGTCGACCTCGACCAGACCAATACGACCAAGACGATCGGTTTCATGCAGGCATTCATCAATACCCACCCTGGGTCGGATAAGATAAAGGAAGCCAACGAGATCATCGACAAATGCCGTGCGAAGCTGGAACTGAAGGATTTCAAGAACGCGCAATTGTATTACGATCTGGGTTATTACAAGGCGGCTGGCGTCGCCCTGACCAGCCTGATGACCAGCTACCCGGATTCAGAAAAAAGTGATGAGTACAAACTATTGATAATCAAAGCCGATTATCAATACGCTTTGCAGAGTGTCGAGGAAAAGAAAGAGGACAGGTTCGAGAACGTGGTCACACAATGCAACGAGTTCATCGATCGTTTTCCGGACAGCAGGCTGAATAAAAGCGTCCAGGAATACCTTACTATTTCCCAAAATAACATTAAATCGCTTAAAAATGAGCAGGTTAAGAAGGCAAGTTAACGCGAACACCACCAACGTGGTGGAGACCAGGAACCTTACCGATATCAAGGCGAAGACGGGCAATTTGTATGAGTCCATCGCGATCATCGCTAAAAGGGCCAACCAGATCAACATCTCTCTGAAGGAGGAACTCCACAACAAACTGGAGGAATTTGCAAGCCATACCGACAGCCTGGAGGAGATCCACGAGAACAAAGAGCAAATTGAGATCTCCAAGGCATACGAGCGCATGCCCAACCCCGCATTGCTGGCGACGCAGGAATTCATGGACGAGAAGATCTACTACCGCCGTAACGACGACGATCTCTTTAAATAAGCGCCTTTTTATACCCTTCCCATGCTCCAGGGAAAAAAGATCCTGCTCGGCGTAACCGGAAGTATAGCGGCCTATAAGGCCCTGCTGCTGACCAGGCTCCTCGTCCGGGAAGGGGCAACGGTAAAGGTCGTTCAGACCCCGGCCGCCCGCGATTTCGTGACTCCCTTATCGCTGGCCACCCTCTCCAGGAATCCCGTCCTTTCCGATCTTTTCGCGGGCGACACATGGACCAACCACGTCGAACTGGGACGTTGGGCCGATCGCATGGTCATCGCCCCGGTCAGTTGCAATACGCTCGCTAAAATGGCATCCGGCATCTGCGACAACCTGCTGCTGGCCACCTATCTTTCAGCCGCCTGTCCCGTGATCCTGGCGCCCGCCATGGACGAAGACATGTGGAGACATCCTTCGACCCGGTCGAATTTACAGCGGTTGCAGTCCTTTGGCCATTCTATCATCCCTGTCGAAAAAGGCGAACTGGCCAGCGGACTTTACGGGGACGGCAGGATGGCGGAGCCGGAAACCATATTGGATTTTCTCCGCGAAGACCTATCCCGGCAGTCCTCGCTGGCCGGGAAAAAAGTACTCGTGACGGCCGGCCCGACCTACGAGGCGATCGATCCCGTGCGATTCATCGGGAACCATTCATCGGGCAAGATGGGCGTGGCCATCGCCGCCGAACTGGCCGCGCGAGGGGCGCAGGTGCATCTGGTACTCGGCCCATCCTCAGTGGTAGTCGACAAACCCGGCATAGCCGTCCAGCGCGTTACTTCGGCGTCGGAAATGTATGAGGCGTGCCTTGGCGTATTCCCCGGTACGGACGTTGCGATACTGTCCGCGGCCGTGGCCGACTATATGCCGGCGGAACCGTCGGCCGAAAAGATCAAAAAAGGAGATCATCTCCTGTCCGTTCAGCTCAAGCCTACGCAGGACATCCTGAAAGCGCTGGGAGGTATGAAAAAGGAGGGCCAGTTGCTGATCGGTTTTGCACTCGAATCGACCGACGGAAGGAGCGCTGCGCTGGCCAAATTGCAGGCGAAGAATGCGGACCTCATTGTACTCAATTCCCTGCGCGATGAAGGAGCGGGTTTCGGATTGGACACCAACAAGATCACCATATTCGGAAAAGACGGT
>DASZYU010000015.1:0-17798 GCA_035545215.1 Puia sp. | reverse complement strand
GAGGTGGCGCAAGGCAAGATGCAGTGGAATAAGATGATCGACGACTTCTACAATCCTTTCAAAAAGGACGTCGACAACACCATCGAAAATGCAGAACGGATCAAGGGCGAAAGGGAACTAGGCGTCGATCCCGACAGCGGCAAAAAGGTCATCGCCCGCATGGGGCGTTATGGCCCGATGGTACAGATCGGCGACGTAAGCGACGAGGAGAAACCGCGATTCGCGAAGCTCAAGAACACCCAGAGCATCGAGACGATCAGCTACGAAGAAGCGATGGAGTTGTTCCGCCTGCCGCGAAACCTGGGGCCCTTCGAGGACAAGGATGTAACGGTCAATATTGGCCGCTTTGGCCCGTATATCGCTCACGATGCGAAGTTCTACTCGCTGGGAAAAGAATTCGATCCCTATACGATCACGTTCGACCAGGCAATGCCGATCATCATCGAGAAAAGGGCGGCCAAGGAACAACGCACGATCAAGGTATTCGAAAAAGAAAAGATACAGTTGCTGCGCGGTCCTTACGGGCCATACATCAAACAGGGCCTGCGCAACTACCGGTTGCCGAAAGAAAAACAGGACAAAGCCGCCGACCTTTCGCTCGAGGAAGTGAAAGCCATTATCGAGGACGTCAAGGCCAATCCGCCGAAACGCGTCCCCCGCAAGAAAAAAGGCGGTTAGACGGCAGGCGGCCCCCGCAAGAAAAAAGGCAGTTAGACGGCAGGCGGCCCTCACGGACAGTGAACCGGCTAAATTGGGAAATTGTCCCGGGTGAAATCGCGGCGCGCTTCCCGTCCGTTCCGGTTTTGGCATGCAATTTAATGAACATTTATAGCGTTAGTGTGGATAATAAACCCACTAAACTCTAACAAACTTCCCCGATCTTACCTTTGTATCCGGGAAGGACCGTGAACCCATGCAGGAAAACAAGGAAATATTAGCGCTGTTCCATCTGATCGACGACCCGGATCAGGAAGTTTTCGATTCCGTCAGCAGTCGTATCGTCAGTTATGGACGAGGCATCATCCCCAATCTGGAGAACCTTTGGGAAAACACGATCAGCGGCGACGTGCAGGAACGCATCGAACTGCTGATCCACAAATTGCATTACCACGATCTTACGGAAGATTTCATGCACTGGAAGAACAGCAGCTACCAGGACCTGCTCACCGCCTCGCTGTTGATCGCGAAATTCCAGTACCCCGAACTGGTCACCACCCCGGTGTTGCAGGAAGTCGAAAAACTGCGCCGGAATATATGGCTTGAGTTGAACAGCTATCTCACGCCGCTGGAACAGGTGCACATCGTGACCAGCATCCTGTACAACTATTACGGGCTGAAGGGTACCGAGGTCGCCTACCAGCATCCGGAAGAGTTCCTGATCAACAAACTGATCGAGACAAAACGCGGCAATTCGATCACCAACGGCATCCTTTACCTGTTGCTCAGCGAGCTGCTGGACATTCCGGTAAAAGCCATCAATATTCCCCGTCAGTTCGTGCTGGCGTATATCAAACCTTATTATGACGAGAACCCCGAAAAGCTAAGCCCCATACAGCGGATCGAATTCTTCATCGATCCTACCAGCGGGCAGGTCTTTTCGCATAAGGACGTGGACAGCTATTTCAAACGGATCTCCGTTCCGCCGGTAGCCTCCTATTTCAAACCCCTCTCCCACTTCCGCATCATCCAGACTGCGCTCGAAGAATACAGCAAGTGTTTCGAAGACGAGCGGAATGCCTACAAGCAAAAAGAGCTGCTCGATCTTTCCAGGCTCCTCGGAGAATAGATGCTTTTACCAGCGATTTGCGGGCTGTCAGGATTTCCATGCATCGGTCCTCCCTGTTATAATTTCCAGCCCTGGCGGTAATCCCGTTTCACGAACTGGTTGGCTTCGTCGAAATTGGTGATCTTCATGTTGGTCGCGTCCCACAGCAATTTCTTTCTTCCCGGGTAATGGCCGTTCGCGTCTTTGATGTTATAGCTCCTTAACGCGAGGTTGCCCATCAGAATGGTCTCGGTCAGCGGTCCCGCATATTCGAAAGGAGAGCTCAGCTCTTTCTGACCATATCCCGCGATACAGGCGTTCACCCACTGCACGTAATGGCCTTCAGGCACGCGCGCCAGCGTCCTGGGCACACTGGCCGTATCCGGCATCCGCGAGGTCGGGAGCAAGGTCGGTTTGGCGCCATAGGTCCCGCACATCATTTTTCCCTTTGTGCCCGTTATGATCACTCCCCCGTCGCTGCCACCCATCTGTTCGTTCGGACCGAGCTCGTCGGGCCGCTCCGGCTGCAGGCCGCCATCCATCCAGTAAAGCGCCACCTCCGGTTTACCCGGCTTGCCCGGGAATTTCATTTTCACCGAGGAGCTGACGGGACAGCTGTCGGGATGCGCCAGCGGCGTCCACATGACCTGGTACAGCGTGCTCATGCTGCACTCGACTTCGGAGGGATAACCCAGACCAACCGTCTTGAAAGCGGGGTCAATCAAATGGCAACCCATGTCGCCCAACGCTCCGGTGCCATAAGCCCACCATCCGCGCCAATTGAAAGGCAGGAATTCCTTATGATAATCGTCGGCTGCGGCAGGCCCCTGCCAGAGGTTCCAGTCGAGCTCCCTTGGGATCTCGTCCTTTGTCGTCGGTTTCAACCCACCCTGCGGCCAAACGGGCCGGTTGGTCCATACATGGATCGCAGTGGCATCGCCGATGAGACCGGCGTTATACCATTCCTGCATCAGCCGCACGCCGTCCCCGGAAGAACCCTGGTTCCCCATCTGCGCGACTACCTTATAGCGCCTGGCCGCTTCCGTGAGCATCCGCGCCTCATAGATGTCGTGCGTCATCGGTTTCTGAACATAGACGTGTTTACCCAGTTGCATGGCGGCCATTGCAGCAACCGCGTGACAGTTGTCCGGGATGGAGACGGAAACGGCATCGATATGACGGTGCTCCTTGTCCAGCATTTCCCGGAAGTCTTTGTAATACTTCGCCTTGCTGTACGTCTTGACAGAAGCCGCCGCCTGCCGGTCATCGACATCGCACAGGTAAGCTACGTCTACCTTGCCGCTGCCATAAAAATTCCGGAGGTCGTCGCCGCCTTTACCGCCTGCGCCGATCGCTGCGAGCGCCAGCCGGTCGCTGGGCGCCAGGAATCCTCTGCCTAAAACGTGTCTGGGAACAATGAAGAAGCCGGTTGCGGCCATCGAAGTGCCGCGCAGAAATTCGCGGCGCGTGGTTCGGGTGGATCTTTTTGTGCTCATGGTCCCCAATTTACAGCAAGCTGGTAATAAAAAAAGCACCCGGGGGTGCTAAAAATTGCTAATGGTTAGGCTGTGCCCGTATTCGTCATACCAATTTCGCATCGAGCGTCAACTCCGCCTTGAGTACCCGGCTGACCGGACATCCTTCCTTGGCGCCTTTGGCCAGCTCCTGGAATTTCTCATCGGTGATACCGGGGATCTTCGCCTTGAGCACGAGCGCGGATTGCGTGATGGTCGGCGGCGGCGTGGCGGTTTCAAAGTTGATCGTGGCGGTTACTTCCAGGCTGTCCGCCGTGAACCCCGCATTCTGTAGCGCAAACGCCAGCGCCATGGCGTAACAGCCGGCGTGAGCAGCGCCGATCAGCTCTTCGGGATTGGTCCCTACCCCGTCCTCGAAACGTGTCTTGAAAGAATACTGCGTCTTGTTAAGTGTAGTGCTTTGCGTCGTCAATTGGCCCTTTCCTTCCTTTCCGGAGCCGTTCCATACGGCTGTTGCTGTACGTTTCATAATTCTTATATATTTTAGTTACGATAAAAACGCGATATATGTCTACGATAGAATGGCGGGATTTCGAGAAGATAGACCTCCGGGCCGGAACGATCCTTGAAGTTAACGATTTTCCACAAGCCAAAAAACCTGCCTGGCAGTTGACCATCGATTTCGGCGAGCTCGGAATTCGAAAATCATCCGCGCAAATAACAGACCTCTATGATAAGCAGGAACTTATCGGAAAGCAGGTTATCGCCGTGGTCAATTTCCCGCCTAAGCAGATAGCCAATTTTTTCAGTGAATGCCTCGTGCTGGGTGTGTATACTGACAAAAAAGAAGTAGTTTTATTGACGCCGGACAAAAAGGTCGCCAACGGCTGGAAAATCGGCTGAACGCACTCCCCAAAACCGTATTATGTCGACTACGCTCGAGATCACGTGCACATACTACCAATCCCCGCTGGGTTTGCTCCGCATTGGCGGCACGGAGACTTACATCAGTGAGATCAGCTTTATCGATCATCTCGAGGAATCCGAACTTCGCCGCCCCGATCTGCAGGGTCCTGTCACGCCGATCGTCATCCAGTGCATCGAACAGCTCATCCAGTATTTCCAGGGTCAGCGGCGCAGCTTTGACCTTCCCATCTGCCAGGAAGGGACTTCCTTCCAACAAAGGGTGTGGAACGAGCTGACGGCGATACCCTTCGGAAAGACGCTCAGCTACCTCGAGCTGTCTCGCCGGCTCGGCGACACGAAGGCGATCCGCGCGGCAGCCGCCGCCAACGGACGAAACAATGTCGTCATCGTCGTACCCTGTCACCGCGTCATCGGGTCTAAAAGGGATCTCGTGGGATATGGAGGCGGTCTGTGGCGCAAGAAATGGCTGTTGGAACATGAGAACAAGATCCTATTCGGGGTCCAAACACTGTTTTGACAACGAGCAGCGGCTACTGCACCAACTGGTTCGCATACCTGCGCAGCGTTATTTCCGCCGCCTTTGCCGCGTAGCTCACGTTGACGAGCAAAAAACCCGCATTTTCGAAGCTCTGCTGCGCATTCTTCACATCCACGATCGTCGCCTGTTTCAATTGAAAACGCTGCATTACGAGGTTCAGCAGCTTGCGCGAGAGATCATAATTGGCCTGCGCCGTCTCCACTTGCTGCAGGTTGTTCGTATAGGCCTGCCAGCTCTTGATCGCCGCGGCCGTGTAACCCAGCAGCAAGGTGTCCCTGACCGCCCGGGCGCTTCTCACATTGATCGCCGCCACCTCCTGCTGTTTCCGATAGATGTTCCCATTGAAGATCGGTATGCTCAACGTCAGGCCGGCGTAGGGACCGTAATAGAGACTGAACAGCGGACTATATTGCGATACGCTCGAATTGCTCGTCCGGCTGTAATTATATCCGGCGCCCAGGCTCAGCGAAGGATACCGTAACGCGCCCACTTGTTTTTCGATGTACTGGTTCGTCGTGATCTGCAGGTTGGCGGCGATGATATCGGGGTTGGCGTCACGGACGGCGCTGAGGATCGCGGGTAACCGGATCTGTCGGTCGATCAGGATCGTGTCCTCGACGACAACCGATGAGTCGGGGTTCACCGTCATCAGAGTCAGCAGATCGGTCTTGTCCTGGTCGATGACCAACTGCTGCGCCTGCAGGTTCTGGACCTGCGTATTGAGGTCCACCTGCGACTGGAAAAGGTCCGCATTGTTGGCCAGGCCGACGCCCTGTTGCGCCTGCACGATGGCCAGCTGCTGTTTCTGCGCGTCGATGGAGGCCTGCAGGGTCTTTGCATAGCTTTGCTGCCGCACGACGTCATAGTATTTCAGCAGCACATTGTTGACCAGCACCAGTGCCCGCGAGCTCAACAACTGCCTGGACTGCGCCTCCACCGTATTCAGCTGCCGTTTGGCGTTTACGACCCGCTGCCCGTTGTACAGCAACATATAGCCGTTGATGGCGCCCGACAGGTTGTTGGAAAAAGCGTTGTTGCTCGATTTGTTGCTGGCCGCATTGGTATACATCTGTCTGAAGCTGGGCGAATTCTCCTGGTCCGAGATCGTCCCCGTGACCACGGGCAGTCCGCCGGCGATGCCGACGCTGTTGTAGATGGCAGCGATATTGACGGCATTTTTGGCCAGTTGGATACCGAGGCTGTTCTTCAGCGCGATCCGCACCGCCTCGTCGCGCGTCAGCGGTTGGGCGGAAAGATGAGGCGCCGACAGCGCCGTTGCAGCCAAAACGAAATATAATTTTCTCATATTTTTTCTGTCAGTTCGGCCGGGCGGTCCACCGTCGATCCTGCCGGGCTTTCCTCCCAATGCGCCCTGTGTTTGCCCGAGATGAACGTATACACCGCCGGGATGACGAACAAGGTGAGGACCAGCGAGAACAGGATGCCGCCCACCACCACGATACCCAGCGGGATACGGCTGGTTGCCGCGGCTCCCAGGCTGAGCGCGATCGGGAGGGCCCCGAGCGAAGTCGCCAGTGACGTCATCAGGATCGGCCTCAACCGTTGCGATGCCGCCTCGATCACCGCCTTGCGCTTGCCCATTCCTTTTTCCCGCTTTTGATTAGTGAACTCCACGATCAGTATACCGTTCTTCGTGACCAGCCCGATCAGCATGATCATCCCGATCTCCGAGAAGATGTTCAGCGTTTGATGGAAAATGTATAGACTCAGCAATGCACCCGCAAACGCCAACGGCACGGTCAGGATGATCACCACGGGGTCCACAAAGCTTTCGAATTGCGCCGCCAGCACCAGGTAGATGAGCACGAGCGCGAGACCCAACGCGAAGATGATGTTGGAAGAACTCTCCGCATAGTCGCGCGACGCCCCCGACAGCGCGGTCTGGAAACTGGCATCGAGGAGCTTGTCGGCGATCCGCTGCATGGCCTTGATGCCGTCCCCGACGGTCTTTCCCTCTGCCAGCGAAGCCGAGATGGTCGCGGCCTTATAGCGGTTGAAGTGGTAGAGCGTCGAAGGACTGCTGTTCGACTCGACATGCAGGACGGAACTCAACGGTATGGGGTCGCCGTTCTTGTTGCGCACATAGACCTTGCTGATGTCGGCCGGCTCGTTCCGGTCCTTTCGCTCGACCTGCGCGATCACGTAATACTGGTAACCGTTCATGATGAAATAGGCCAGTCTTCCGCCGCTGAATGCGGCCTGCATCGCGGAGATGACCTCACTGGTCGAAAGACCGAGGTCCCGCACCTTCATCCGGTCGACGGTGACCTGTAGCTCGGGTTTGTTGAACTTCAGGTTGACGTCCACGTTTGAGAAGGTCTTATCCTTGCGACAGGCCTCCAGGAAGGCAGGCAACACCTGTTTCATCTTGTCGAGGTCCTGGTTCTCGAGCACGAATTGCACCGGCACGCTGGTCTTCGAGCCCGAACCCACGGCAATCGTTTGTTCCTGGATGGGGAAAATGCGTGCGTCGTTGAACCGCGACAGCTTGCGCTCCAGATCATGTGCAATCTCGTTTTGCGAACGCTTCCGCAACCAGGGCTCCACCAGGCCGATTCTCGGTTGAGAGGAATTGGTGCTGTTGTTCGTTGGCGTCCGGGCAAAGACGAACTCTCTTTCGGGTACAGAGTCAAGCAGGTAGTTCGCGATCTGGTCGGTGACCGCCTGCGTATACGAATAGCTGGCGCCTTCGGGCAGGGTGACATTGAACCGGATGCTGTTGCGGTCTTCCATCGGCGCGATCTCGCTTTGCAGGTGCGTGAACACGACCCAGATGATGCCGATACAAAGCAGGATCAGAACCCAGGCCATCCACCGGATCTTCATGAACGCCGTCAACAACCGTTTGTAGCCGTTTTCCATGCCCGTGAAAAAGGGTTCGGTCCTTTCATAGAACCTTCCGTGCCCGCTGTTCTTGCGGGTAAGGTAGACGTTTAGCACCGGCGTGATGGTCAGCGAGACGAAGGACGAGATCAGCACCGCAGCGGCGAGCACGACGCCGAATTCGCGGAAGAGCCTTCCCACGAAACCCTGCAAAAAGATCACCGGCAGGAAGACGACGGCCAGCGTCAGCGACGTGGAGATCACGGCAAAAAAGATCTCCTTGCTGCCTTCCAGCGCAGCCTTGCGGATCGGCATCCCCTGCTCCAGCTTCCGGAAAATGTTCTCGGTCACGACGATCCCGTCATCCACGACCAGACCTGTTGCCAGGACGATGCCCAGCAATGTCAGGATATTGATCGTGAACCCGGCCAGGTACATGATAAAGAAGGTAGCGATCAGGGAGATCGGGATATCGATCAGCGGACGCAACGCGATCATCCAGTTGCGGAAGAAAAAGAAGATGACCAGTACCACCAGCGTAAGGGCGATGAGCAGCGTTTCCTTTACCTCCGACAGCGATTGACGGATCGTCCGGGTATTATCGATGAGGACATTGATCTCGAGATCCGATTTGTTGGCTTTTTTGATCTCGTTCAGCCGCCGGTTGAACTCATCGGCGATGGCGATATTGTTGGCGCCGGGTTGCGGGATGATCGCCAGACCGACCGCATTCACGCCGTTGTATTTCCAGCTTTGTTCGGGGTTTTGCGGGCCTATTTCCACTCGCGCCACGTCGCTCAGACGGACGATGCCGCTGCTGTCCTCGCGCAGGATGACATCCCGGAAATCTTTTTCCGTCGTCAGACGGCCCAGCGTCTTAATGGTGAGCTCGGTGTTGTTGCCATAGATCTTCCCCGGCGGCAGCTCGACATTTTCGCTGTTCAGCGCAGCGGCGATGTCGTTGTAAGCAACGCCATACGCATTCATCCTGTCCTGGTCGAGCCAGATGCGCATGGAGTAGGTTTTCTCGCCGAAAACGTAGACGGCGCTCACCTGGTCGATCGTCTGCAACTGCTGCTGGAGCACGTTCTCCGCATAATCGCTCAACTCCATCAGGCTCTTCGTGCGGCTTTGGACGGCAAGGATGAGAATGAAATCGCTGTTGGCGTCGGCCTTTGTCACGATCGGCGGCGCATCGATGTCGAGCGGTAAGGACCTGGCCGCCGAACCCACCTTATCACGAACGTCGCTGGCGGCGGCTTCCAGGTCGACGCCGAGGTTGAATTCGACGGTGATATAGCTGCTGCCGAGATTGCTCGTGGAAGAGATGGTCCGGATACCAGGAATGCCATTGATATTTTTTTCCAGCGGCTCGGTAATCTGGTTCTCGATGAGATCCGGATTGGCGCCGGTGTAGTTGGTCTGCACCGTGATGATCGGCGGATCGATCGCGGGGTAGTCCCTGACCGCCAGGAAATTATAACCCACTACGCCGAACAGGATGAGCATAAGGTTCATCACAGTCGCCAGAACGGGTCGTTTGAGAGAGAGCTCGGATATATTCATTACGTCTAGTTGGAAGCCGGTGAAGCGTTTTCTAGCGTCTTGACCGCCCGGATGGTGACAGGAGTGCCCGGGCGGGCAAAAAGGACACCTGTTACGATCACTGTGTCGCCGGGGTTGACACCGCTGGTGATCTCGACGTTACCCGATTGCCTGGTCCCGGTGCCGACTTCAACCAGCTTCGCCAGGCCATTCTTCACTTCCATGACCTGGTTGTTCCTATCCTCGGGAATGATACAATTGGTGGGAACGAGGATCGCTTTTTTGTCTGTTCGGGCGCTCACGAAGACCTTGACGAATGCGCCCGGGTGAGCGGTTCCGTCTTCCAGCAGGGCCCGGACCTTCAGGTTGCGGCTCGAAAGGTTGATCTGGGGTTCCGTTGCGACGATCAGACCTTTGCGGTGCACATTGGAAAGGGCATCCAGTTCGATGTCGACCAGCGAACCCTTATGGATCATGGAGGAATATTGCTCCGGGATCGTGAAGTCGACCTTCATCTTATCCACCTGCTGAACGGTGGCGATGATGTTGGAGGGCGTCACATAGGCTCCGGGGCTCACCTGCCGGAGACCGACTACCCCGTCAAAGGGCGCACGGATGACTGTCTTGTCCAGCTGGGCCTGGGTATAATCGATATCCGCCTTAGTGCTGTTGACGTTACTGACCGCCAGATCGTAATCCGCCTGATTGATCCCGTTAATTTCCAATAGCTTGCGTTCCCTCTCCTCGGTTTTTTGATAAAGGTCCAGCTGGGCTTTCGCTTTCTCGAGCGTTGCCTGGAGATCGGCGGCATTAATTCGCGCGATAACCGTCCCCTGCGTCACCCTGGCGCCTTCCGGGACGTTCAGGTAAACGATGCGTCCGCTGATCTCGGGATGCAGTTCAACGTATTCATTGGCGACGACAGTACCGTTGGCTTCTACCTGGCTGGTGATCGAATGCGGGGCCGCCACCAGGACGTCGACGACCGTCGCTTCGGTCTGCTTTTTCCGGGTCATCGACTCCGCATCGATGTGTTTGCAGGCGGTCAGGCAGCGAAGGCCCATGGAGGTGAGCAATAGCGCACAGAATACACCCGCGATGGAGGTCGGTCTGACGGAACGGAACATGCAGGAAGATTTTAAGCTTTCCGGTGGAAACAACATTCCGCCGAAAGACCGCAAAGATAAAAATTTTTGGGCGCTCCAGTCCCCCGATCATCCTCGCAGGCCCCCAATTATCGTTATTTTAGGACTTCGCAAAAAGGTAACAGCATGGTAGTATGGTTTCTGCGCGTAGTGGCGGTCCGGACGGAGGCCTATGACACGAAGACGATCTTCCTTCGCCGGGAGGACAACCAGCCTTTTCCGTATGCCGCCGGGCAGTTCCTGACTTTCCTGTTTAAGCGACACGGCCGCGACCTGCGCCGGAGTTATTCGTTCTGTACCACCCCGGGGATCGATCCGCTGCCCGGGATTACGGTCAAACGGGTTACGAACGGGGAGATATCCCGGTACCTGCTCGATCAGCTGCAGCCGGGCGATCTGCTGAAAAGCCTCCCCCCGTCCGGCCGCTTTTTTCTCGGGAAGGACGCCGAAACGCATGTTTTCATCGCGGCGGGCAGTGGTCTGGTTCCTGTTTTCTCGCTGGTGAAACAGGCCCTCAGCCGCCTCAGCAATCCGGCATGCCAAACCCTGCTGCTCACCCAGCAACACGATGCGGCCTCGACTCCGTTCCGCGACGAGCTGGAAGCCCTTGCATCGGGACGCAACGAACGGACATCCGGGGGATCCGGCCGAACCCCTCTCGAAACCCTCGCATCGGGACACGGCAACCCGGTAACCATCCGGTCTGGCCGCGGCGCTTTCAAATGGATCGATTGGCTGACCGTCCGGGACGGCCGTATCAACAACTGGCGTTTGGAAGAATGGCTATTTGCGTTGTTGTCGCGGGAGGCAATCGCGCGTACGCAGTTCTATCTCTGCGGGCCGCCGGCCTTCATGCGCATGGCGGAATTCACGCTGCGCACGCTCGGTATCGCCGAAACGCAGATCCGAAAAGAACATTTCACGGTAGAACATCAGCCCGGTCCGCCGCCGGATTTCGACGACACGGCGAAAAAGGTCGTCCTTCGCGCAGGGTCCGAACGGCACGTGTTCGAAGCAAAATGGCCAAAGACCATCCTGCAGGCCGGTTTGGACCGCGGTATCCCTCTGCCGTACAGCTGCCGGGCCGGCCGTTGCTCGAGCTGCGTGGCCCGGTGCATGCAAGGCCGGGTGCGCATGACCAATAACGAAGTTTTGACGGATAGCGATCTGCGCGATGGACTCATCCTCACCTGTGTCGGCTACGCGGAGACCGACGTCGAACTCACGTTCGGTAATCCGGATGCGCCGGCGTAACGCCAAATGGCCTGTCTACGCGCCCAATTCCCCTGAAGTAAAAGCCAGCGGCAGGAGTTGGCCTGCCTCGGGAAGGACGATGACCTTTCCTTCCATTCCGCCGAGTACCAACCGGATGGGACGGCCAGTTCGAGCCTCGGCTTCCTGCAGCGACTGACGGCAGATGCCGCAGGGAGAGATCGGACGATCGCTGGCCCCCTTTCCGTTGGAATAGCTGATCGCCAGCGTTTCGATGCCCACTCCCGGGAACTTCGACGCAGCCGCCGACAACAGGGTCCGTTCGGCACAGATACCGGCGGGGAACGAAGCATTCTCCTGGTTACTGCCGGTGATCACCTCGCCGTTGGCCAGCCGGGCCGCCGCGCCGACGCGAAAGCGGGAATACGGCGCATAGGCATCTCCGGTAGCCTCGCGAGCCCTGGTCAGCAGAATTGCATCGGAAGCAGGAAGTTCCCCGTCCGACGCATATTCCTCATACTCCAGGCGTAGTTCCTTTTTCCTCATTTGATCTTTTTGAACAACCGGCTCCATCGAATGCCATGGTTCCAGGACATCCAGATGAGTGCGGCTTCTCCAACGACATGGTCTTCGGGCACGAACCCCCAATAGCGCGAGTCCTGCGAGCCATGACGGTTGTCGCCCATCATCCAGTAATAGTTCATCCTGAACGTATATTGGGTGACCGGCTGGCCGTTGAGCCAGAACTTGCCGTCCCGCAGCTCGAAATCGTTGTGCTCGTATACGCGGATGGCGCGTTCGTAGATGGGGTAGTTGAGCGGGGTCAGGGTGAGCGTCGCCCCTTTCGCGGGGATCCAGATCGGGCCATAGTTGTCGCGAGACCAGGGCAGGGCCGGCGAGTAGGGCCATACCGATTGCTGGCTGTCGATATCGGCGACGATGCTCCTGGCAAGGCCGCTCTTCACCATCTTGTTGTGGGCATCCCAGGTAAGCAGCATGTCGAACTGGTTGGGTGAGCCGGTTGGGCGCACTTCGTCCGGGTTGTTGATGTCGACATTGTACTCGTTTTTCATCGCGTCTTCATCCAGGGGCTGACCCTTCGTTTCGACGGTGTAATAGGTTTCGGATTCGGGTGGCAGCTCCTGTTTCGTACCGTTGATAAATACTTCCTGATTCCGGATCTGAAGCGTATCGCCCGCGATGGCCACGCAGCGTTTGATATAGTTCTCCTGTTTGTCGACGGGGCGGATCACCAGCGGATATTGGTCGGGGCTGCTCAGCACGATCTGACGCCCGGAATCGATATTGCCCCGGCCCAGTTCGCGGCACACGTCGTAGTAAGGCCTCTGCGACTGGAAGTCGGGCAGATTGATCACGGTGTCGCCGGCGGGAAAATTGAAAACGACGACATCCCGACGTTTGACCGGGCTCGGGAACCAGCGGGTATACGGCAGCCGGATCCATTCCACATAGGAATTGCCGTTGGTGACAGGCAGTGTATTGTGGACGAAGGGTACGGACAGTGGCGTATTGGGTATCCGGGGACCGTAACTGAATTTGCTGACAAAAAGAAAATCGTTGATGAGCAGGGTCTTTTCCATCGACCCTGTGGGAATGGTATAGGCTTCGAACACGAAGGTCCGGATCAGCGTTGCGGCCACGACCGCAAAGACCCCTGCATCGATCCATTCGCGCGCCGTTCCTTTTTTATGTTTGCGAACAGGACCGGCGCCGGTGTATTTTACCTTCGGATCGTACCCGATGACCGGGAAATAGATCAACGGCAGCAAAGCCGCGGCGGCGTGCTCCCACAATTTGAACTTCCCGTAGACCTTGACGAACTCCACGTAAATCCCCAGTGAAATGAACCAGCCTGCCACAGGAATGATCTGCCAGAACACCCAGTGCTTCGGCCTTTCGGCAAGTTGCAGCATGACCCAGGTGTTGTAGAACGGCACAAAGGCCTTCCACCCGGGAACGCCCGCTTTTTGAAAGAGTTTGGCTGCGCCGATAGAAGGAAGGAGTAGGATAATGACCTGGATAAGCACGAGAACCAGCAACTGATGAGATGACATTCCTGGATAATTTATGAATTGGGCAAATTTAATAGAATATTTGGCTTATCCCCTACTTTTTCGGCAACACATAGCTCTCTACATCGCTCTGCGTGATGTTCTTGCCCGACAGGATGATCAGCCGCTCGACTACGTTGCGCAATTCACGGATGTTACCCGTCCAGTTGTGTTGCTGCAGCGCCTTGATCGCGTCGTCGTCGATGCCCTTTTTGGCAATCCCGTAATCGCCGCAGATGTCCGCCAGGAATTTTTCGACGAGGATCGGTATATCGTCCTTGCGCTCATTGAGCGAAGGCACGTGGATGATGATGACGCTGAGACGGTGGTAAAGATCGAGCCGGAAATTCTTTTCCTCGACTTCTTTCAACAGATCTTTATTCGTCGCGGCGATAACCCGCACATCGACATTGATGTCCTTATCTCCGCCCACCCTGGTGATCTTTCCTTCCTGCAGCGCACGCAGCACTTTGGCCTGGGCTGTGAGGCTCATGTCGCCGATCTCATCGAGAAAAAGTGTGCCACCGTTGGCCTGCTCGAATTTCCCGATCCGCTGTTTGACCGCGGAAGTGAACGAGCCTTTCTCATGGCCGAACAGCTCGCTTTCGATAAGTTCGCTCGGTATAGCGGCGCAATTGACCTCGACCAGCGCCCCGCCCGCGCGATTGCTCTTCTCATGAACCCAGCGGGCGACCAACTCCTTCCCTACCCCGTTCTCGCCGGTGACGAGGATACGTGCTTCCGTGGGCGCAACCTTGTCGATCGTTTCCTTGATCTTATGGATCGGCGTCGATGAACCGACCATTTCCTGGACCTTGCTCACCTTCCGTTTGAGCACCTTGGTCTCGGCCACCAGCGTGGTCTTGTCCATCGCATTGCGGATGGTGATGAGCAAACGGTTCAGATCGGGGGGTTTCGAAATATAGTCGTAGGCGCCTTTTTTTACCGCTTCGACCGCCGTCTCGATCGTGCCGTGGCCGGAGATCATGATGACGGGGATATCCGGGTTGGTCTCCTTTGTCTTTTCGAGGAATTCGATGCCGTCGAGCTTTGGCATCTTGATGTCGCAGAGGATGACGTCATACTCCTTTTCCTTGACTTTCTTAAGGCCTTCTTCGCCATCTCCGGCCTCGTCGATCTTGTAACCTTCATAGGACAGTATCTCGCTCAGGGTCTTCCGTATTGCCTTTTCGTCATCGATGATCAGGATGTTCGACATGGATTCGCCAATCTTTAAAAATGAACAATGCGCGTGAACTTAGCCCGCCCCTGCGGGCCCCTCCGGTACGGCTGGGGATCAAATGTACGAACTGCATTCGACATTGGGCACCCATGTCATAAATATTCATAACCAATCACTTAGCTAAAAGCTTGGGCTATCGGGGAATTGAGCCGGCATACGCAATACGACAAAATCCGGCGCGCATCGTAAAAACCCCTTGCGAAAAACCGCCCGCCGCAGTATTTTAGTGCTATCCAATGACTATCGATAACCGTCATTTATCATCCAAAATATTTCCCTATGAAGCAGCAATCCGAGCTGAATGCTCAGGCCCCCGCTAAAGTACTTTTCAAACTGACCCTTATTGGTTGTGTATTATTGGGATGTGTATACGGCTTCCTCGTACTGTTCAATACAGCCCTGGCCGCCATCAAATAACTCATAGCGCTCGCAAACATACCAAAACGAAGAACCCGCCGGTCGGCGGGTTCATTTTATTTGTCGAGGTACATGACTTCTTTCACCAGCCGTACCGTCCGTTTGACGTCCGGCAGCGCCGCGGCTACGAGATTGGGCGCATAGTGAAGCGGGGCATCGGCGGAGGTGATGCGCCGGATCGGGGCATCCAGATAATCGAATCCTTCCTTTTGAATGCGATAGCTGATCTCCGAGGAGATTGAGGCGAAGGGCCACTGTTCTTCGACGATGACGAGGCGATTGGTCTTTTTGACGCTTTCGAGGATCGTCATCCAGTCGAGCGGACGGATCGTCCGCAGGTCGATAACCTCCGCGCTGATATTCTCTTTTTCGAGTTCGGCCGCCGCGCCCAACGCGACCTTCATCATTTTGTTATAGGATACGATGGTGACATCCTTTCCGGCCCGCTTGACATCGGCCTTCCCCAGTTCGATGTAATATTCTTCCTCCGGGACCTCGGATTTGTCGCCGTACATCACTTCGCTCTCCATAAAGATGACCGGATCCTCTTCGAAACGGATTGCCTGTTTGAGCAGCCCTTTTGCGTCGTATCCATTGCTGGGACTCACCACTTTGATGCCGGGAATATTCGCATAATAGCTTTCAAAAGCGGTGGAATGCTGGGCGCCCAGCTGACCGGCGGAGCCGTTCGGTCCGCGAAATACGATGGGACAACCCACCTGTCCGCCGCTCATCGCCAGCATTTTGGACGCCGTGTTGAGGATCTGGTCCAATGCCAGTACGGCGAAATTGAACGTCATGAACTCGACGATCGGCCGCAGGCCGTTCTGCGCTGCGCCAACCCCGACGGCTGTAAAACCCAGTTCCGAGATCGGCGTATCGATCACCCGTTTTGGCCCGAATTCATCCAGCATCCCCTGGCTGACTTTGTAAGCGCCATTGTATTCGGCTACTTCTTCGCCCATCAGGAAAACCCGGTCGTCGCGCCGCATCTCTTCGTTCATCGCCTCACGCAAAGCCTCCCGGAAAGCAATTTGTCTCATTCGTAATATTTTGTTTATGCCACGCCCTCGCAGGCGAGCCGCAAATTTATTATCTTCATGGCAAAACACCAAAACATGAAAAGATCGATGCTGCTGACCTCGCTTGTCATGACCGGTCTGATAATGAGTGCGTTCCGGCTGGCGCCCGGTACCCTCTCGGCCGGTGAACGCAAGTATGCGCTCGAGTTTTACGCCAGGACCAGGGCGCGGTTGCTGGGCGATCTGAAGGGCCTCACCGAGAACCAGCTGTATTGGAAAGCCGATTCATCGCGTTGGTCCATTTATCAGTGCACCGAACACATCGCGCTTGCGGAGAACCTCATCTGGCAATGGTGCCGGATGACGGAACACCAACCGGCTACGCCCGAAAAACGCAGCGAGGTGAAAGCGACGACCGATCAACTGGTCAAAGCCATGCTCGATCGCACGCATAAGTTCAATGCCCCCGAAATGCTGAAGCCGGAAGCCAAATTTCCCGATACCCGGGCAGCCATCAGCGCCTTTACGCTGCGCCGCGATTCCACGATGGAGTACATCAGGACGACCCAGGACGATCTGAAGGACCACTTCGTGACCCATCCTGTTTTCGGTACCATCGATCTCTATCAGAACCTGGTATTGCTCGCGGCGCACAGCGAAAGGCACACCTTGCAAATAGAAGAGGTCATGGCCGATCCCCGTTTCCCGAAACGCTGACCGCTATGCAGGCAACCATCGAACACCTCGAAAAGATCGTCCGCGTCTATCTCCGGCGGCTGGAAGCGCTGCCCGTCGAGACGTATGAGTGGAAGCCGCGGCCTGAAAAATGGAGCAAAAAGGAGATCCTCGGTCATCTCGTCGACTCAGCGCAGAACAATATCCGCCGGCTGGTCGTGGCCCAATACGAAGACACTCCGGATATACCGTACAAACAGGACGAATGGGTCAAATGCGCGGGTTACGAGCACTACCCCCTAAAGGACCTCATCGCGCTTTGGAACCTGCTGAACGCGCACATGGTCATCGTCCTGCGCCGGATGAGCCCGGAAGCGGCCGGGCGGAAATGCGCGATGGGCGGTCAGCCGCAGACGCTGAAATGGGTGGCGGCCGATTATTGCAACCACCTGTTGCATCACCTGCACCAGATCCTCGATCTCGACCCGATAGCCTATTCCTGACGGCGTTTCCGCCTGCTAGGAGGCTTGTTCAAAAGTGAGCATGAAACTGGTGCCTTCACCCAGCTGGGAGCTGACGTCGATACCCGCACGATGCGACTGAAGGATGTTCCAGGTCGCGGCAAGACCAAGACCGAAACCGTTGGTCTTCGACGTGAAATAGGGCTCGAATATTCGTGAGATGTTCTCTTCGGGAATGCCGCCGCCGTTGTCGTTGATCGAAACCTTATAATGCTGCGGTGTTTCTTCGCGGATCGCGATAGTGATGACGCCCGATTGCGGGGGGACCGCCTCGACCGCATTGATGAGGATGTTGAGCAAAGCGATCTTCAGCTTTTCTTTATCCGCCATGACAAAGGCCGGCCTGTCGGGATAGGCCAGCTCGAGCCGGATATTTTTCAGCGCGATACGATCCGAG
>DASZYU010000014.1:0-12561 GCA_035545215.1 Puia sp. | reverse complement strand
ATCGTTCCCGGCGCCGCTTTCTCGATGGCGATGGCGAGCTCCTCAATGAACAGATCGAGGTCCTTCCCTTCCACGCCCAGGATGAGCCCCGGGTTCGTGCAGAACTGGCCGGTGCCCAGCGTGATGGATCCGGCCAGCTGAGCCGCAAGCTCTTTTGCCGAGGTCTTCAGTTTGCCCGGCAGCAGGAACACGGGGTTGATGCTGCCCATTTCGGCAAATACGGGGATGGGTACGGCGCGCTGGTTCGCCCAGTCGAAAAGAGCTTTTCCGCCGGCGTAGGAACCCGTAAAGCCCACCGCGCGGGTATGCGTGTGCGTTACAAGCGCCTTCCCCGTTTCGAACCCAGCGCCATGGACATGACTGAAAACGGCTTTCGGTAGACCCGCCGCTGCAACCGCGCGTGAAATGGCCTGCGCCACGATCTCGGAGGTCTCCGCATGGGCGGGGTGCGCCTTGACGATGACGGGGCAACCCGCTGCAAGGGCGGAAGCCGTATCGCCTCCCGCGGTCGAATAAGCGAAAGGAAAGTTGCTCGCGCCGAAGACGACTACCGGCCCGACAGCCACTTGCAGCTTGCGTACGTCGGGCTCATTCTTTTCCGGTATGGCGGTATCGATGCGCGCTTCCAGCCAATGTCCGGCCTCGCAGGCATCGGCATAGCTGGTGAGCTGGAACATGGTGCGCGCCCGTTCGTTCCTCAACCTGGCTTCCGGCAGATGGGTTTCGTTCGTGGCCGTCCGGATCAATGCGTCGCCCGCGGCCTCCAGTTCGCGGGCAATGGCCCGCATCAGGTCGGCGCGTTGTTTCGGCAGCGTATGGCGATAATCAAGGAAAGCCTCCCAGGCTTCCTGCATGATGGCATCTATTTCCTGTACGGTAGCATCCTGGAATTTCATATTACAAAGTTTAAGCTGTTAAAGCATATTCGGGCAATATCGGCCGGTCCGCCAGTCGCTTGCGGATGACCTGCAACACCTGTTCCCGCTCGGCGCCGATCAGCGGCAACCGCGGCGCGCGTACGTGTTCGCTGCCCATGCCCGTCTCCGCCTCGGCCAGCTTGATATACTGCACCAGTTTGGGATGGATATCGAGCTCCAGCAACGGCAGGAACCATCGATGGATCCTGCGCGCCTCTTCGATCCGTCCGGCCTTCGCCAAACGATAGATCGCCATGGTCTCGGCCGGAAAGGCGCATGCCAGGCCGCCTACCCAGCCCGCGGCGCCCATCAGCAATTCCTCCAGTGCGATCGTATCTACGCCGCAAAGGATACTGAGGCGCTGGCCAAAGCGGTTGATCAGGCGCGTGACATTGGTGACATCCCTGGTGGATTCCTTCACCGCCTGGATATTGGGCAACTCGATCAGTTCTTCAAACATTTCCAGCGTCACGTCTATTTTGTAGTCCACCGGATTGTTGTATACCATGACCGGTAACGGCGTCGAGGCCGCGATGGTCTTGAAAAACGCCACGGTCTCGCGATGATCGCTCCTGTAGCGCATCGGGGGCAACAACATCAGGCCATCCGCGCCCCATTGTTCGGCGAGCCGCGCCTGCGCTACCGCTTCCCGTGTCGATCCCTCGGCGATATTCAGCAAGACCGCGATCCTGTCCGCGCTCCTTTCCACAGCAAAGTGGATCAGCCGTTCTTTTTCCTCCAGTAGCAGGGTGCTGGCCTCTCCCAGAGAACCTCCGATGATGACGCCGTTGACCCCGGCCTCGATCTGCGCGTCCAGGTTGGAGCCGAACAGCGAAAGGTCCAGTGCGTCATGGGCAGTGAACTTCGTTGTCAGGGCCGGAAAGACTCCGTTCCAGTTTATTCTCATGTGAACGTAAATTTCGACAAATGTACCGGTTTGAGGTCCAGGCAGTGCGGCGCCGATTAATCTGTTCTATGCAGATTTTAACTCAATGCATCCCGGACTACTTCCCCCTCGAGATCGTAGTCATATGCTTTGGTGATACGAACCGCAACGAACTCTCCGACCGGCAGTCGCTCTGCGCTGTGAACGATCACCTCGTTGTCGACTTCCACCGAATCGAATTCGGTGCGGCCCAGATAACGGCCGGCCTCCTTCTTATCGATAAGCGTCCGGAAGACCCGGCCGATCTTTTCCTGGTTCTTCTCGTACGAAATTTCCTGCTGCACTTCCATGATCTCCTGCGCCCGCCGTTGTTTCTCGTCCGGCGGTACCGAATCCTCGGACCCATAGGCCGAAGTGCCTTCTTCGTGCGAATAGCTGAAGATGCCGACCCTGTCGAAACGATGCTCGCGAAGAAAATCTGCAAGGTCCGCCACGTCCGCTTCCGTCTCGCCCGGAAAACCCGCGATCAGTGTGGTCCGCAGACAGATACCCGGCACCCTGTCCCGGATCGTATGGATCAGGTCGTTCATTTCGGCCCTCGTGATCTGTCTTCGCATGGCCTTCAGCATCCTGTCGCTGGCATGCTGCAGCGGCATATCGAGGTAGTTGCAGATGTTGTCCCTTTCGCGGATGACGTCCAATATCTCCAGCGGGAACTTCGACGGATAGGCATAATGGAGTCTGATCCATTCCAATCCCTTTACATCCGCCAGGCGGTGAAGCAGCTCGGGCAGCATCCGTTGTTTATACAAGTCCAGTCCATAATACGTGAGTTCCTGAGCGATCAGCAGGATCTCTTTCACGCCCCGTCTGACCAGTGCTTCCGCTTCTTTAACCAGCACGTCTATCGGACGGCTGACATGTCCTCCGCGCATCAGCGGGATGGCGCAGAAAGCACATGTCCGGTTGCAGCCTTCGGATATTTTCAGATAGGCATAATGCCGTGGCGTCGCCAGCATCCGTTCGCCAAGCAGTTCGGATTTGTAATCTGCGTCCAGTTGTTTCAGCAGCAGCGGCAGCTCCATCGTCCCGAACCATGCGTCCACTTCGGGGATCTCTTTCTCGAGGTCCTCGCGATAACGGTGACTGAGACAGCCGGTGACGTACACTTTGTCGAGGCGGCCTTTCTTTTTAAGGTCCACCTGCCGGAGAATGGTGTTGATGGATTCTTCCTTGGCCTTATCGATGAAGCCGCAGGTATTGACGACGACGATATTGTGGTCTTTTTTGGTATTTTCATGAACGACGTCGATCTCGTTGGCGCGCAATTGCCCGCTGAGCACTTCGCTATCGACCATGTTCTTGCTGCACCCCAGGGTAATGATGTTTACCTTATCACGCGTTAAGCTTCTTGTCTTCATGTCTGACGATGGAAAGTCCGCAAAGGTACGAAGTCTGCCCGAGTTTACCTGACTCGCGTTTAACTAATTGAACGTAAATCGGATGCGTCGGAAGAAGTGGCATGGTTTTTTATATATTTGCACCACAAAGCAAATCAGAATATGAGAAAAATCCTGTTATTAGTAAGCTTTTTTGCCTTCGTTTTCTCCGCGCGCGGCTTCGCCCAGGCGGAAGGGAGCAGCTATTCCACGGCGGTCGGCGTTAAATTCTGGCCGGGAGCTATCAGCGTTAAACATTTTGTGGAGGACGACCGGGCGCTGGAAGGACTCTTCAATTTCTGGGATGGCGGTTTTCGCTTTACCGGTCTCTATGAGATCCACGGCGATGTCAGCGGCGCCGACGGTCTCAAATGGTATGTCGGTCCCGGTGCGCACATCGGCTGGTACAACGGGTACGCCTACAACGGGTATTATTACAGCAGCGGTGCCTTTTCGCTGGGTATCGATGGCGTCCTCGGTCTCGAGTACAAATTCAGCGGAGCGCCCATCGCGGCGAGTCTCGACATCAATCCATATCTCGAGCTCAATCACGCCTACCTGGGCATCTGGGGCGGTCTGGGAATAAAATATACCTGGTAACGAATCGGTTGAAAATCGACGCCCGCCGTTTCGGCGGGCTTTTTTTCGTGCCGTTCGGCTCTGCTGACGCAGAAACGGGTGCTTGCGTCTGCAGGAACGATCGTCAGAAGGCGGGCTGTGACAAACCGGCTCTATTTTCCCAGTTGGAACAGGCTGTCGACGAATTCGTGTTTGTCGAAAACGAGCAGGTCTTCCATCTTTTCACCCACTCCAATGAATTTTACCGGGATCCTGAACTGGTTCGCAATGGCCAGGACAACGCCGCCTTTGGCCGTTCCATCCAACTTGGTGATGGCAAGCGCAGTCACATCGGTGGCCGCGGTAAACTGTCTTGCCTGTTCGATCGCGTTCTGACCGGTGGAACCGTCGAGCACCAGCAATACTTCATGGGGCGCGTCTGGGATCAGCTTCTTAACCACGCGGTTGATCTTGCCGAGTTCCTCCATCAGGTGCACTTTATTGTGCAACCTGCCGGCCGTATCGATGATCACGATGTCTGCACCCCTGGCCATACCGCTTTGCACGGTATCGAAAGCCACCGCGCCAGGGTCGGAACCCATGCCTTGTTTGACGATCGGAACGCCCACCCGTTCGCTCCAGATGGTCAGCTGATCCACGGCTGCTGCCCGGAACGTATCGGCAGCCCCGAGCAGGACAGATTTACCCGCCTTTTTGAAGTTATAGGCCAGTTTGCCGATGGTGGTCGTCTTTCCGACGCCATTGACGCCGACGACGAGGATGACATAGGGCTTTTTTCCAGCCGGGACGTCGAAGCCGCGGTAACCATGGTCGCCCGAATCCACGAGCAATGCCTCTATTTCCTCTTGAAGTAAAATGTTTAAATCACTGGTATTAACATATTTATCCTTCGCAACTCTTTTCTCAATACGCTGGATGATCTGGACGGTCGTGTCGACACCGACATCCGCTCCGACGAGGGCTTCTTCGAGTTGATCGAGCACTTCCTCATCGACGGTGCTTTTTCCGGCGATGGCCTTGGTGATCCTCGATAGGAATCCTTCTTTGGTCTTTTGGAGCCCCTGGTCAAGGGTTTCTTTTTCCTTTTTTCCGAATAGCTTATCGAACAGTCCCATATGTTTGCCGATTATTGCCGCCGCCGCGCCGGCTCATGAAGTGCAAAAAGCGGACGCAGGGTCCGCTTTTCCATTCAGTTTCGTTTCAAGTCCGCTTATTTCTCGGCCAGGTATGCCTTGATCCTGTCCTTGTGGACGATCGCCTCTTTGAAGGTATAGGCGCCGGTCTTGGGGCTGCGAACAGCCTTGATCACCTTCGTCCAGTTCTTGGCTTCCGCGGCAGCCTTGGCATCCTTGGTCTTGATAGCGGTTTTTGCAGCCTTTGCCATGATTATTTAATTTCTTTATGAACGGTTACTTTTTTCAAGATCGGGTTGAACTTCTTCAGCTCCAGACGCTCCGGAGTATTCTTCTTGTTCTTGGTCGTGATATAACGGCTGGTACCCGGCTGCCCGCTATTCTTGTGCTCCGTGCACTCCAGTATCACCTGAACCCTGCTGCCTTTTTTTGCCATAACAGATAATTATGAATGTATCGGGTGGAATGGTTTTAGATCTTTTCTCCGTTTGCTCTCAATTGCTTAACAACCTGGTAGAGACCGTTCTTGTTGATCGTGCGCAATCCTTCCGAGGACACTTTCAGAGTGATCCATTTGTCTTCCTCGGCCAGGAAAAAACGCTTGGTCTGCAAGTTGGGTAAGAACCTCCGCTTGGTCTTGATGTTCGAGTGGGACACTTTGTGCCCGGTAACCGGAACCTTACCCGTTATCTGACATACTCTTGCCATGAGTGAAATTTTTGGACTGCAAATGTCGGAAAATATTGGGAATTAGCCAAAAGAAATGGAGATTTTTTAGCGGGCCGCTCCAATTCGGGGAGCAGCCTCCGCCGGTCTGTCAGGGCAGCGCGAACGCCATGACGTAGTCACCCTGCCGGGTATGCAGCTTTCCATGCCCTCCTGCCGCGATCACCACGTACTGTTTCCCGTCCAACGAATAGCTCATGGGCGTCGCCTGCGCACTTGCCGGGAGGGCATATTCCCAGAGTACCTTTCCCGTCCGGCGGTCGAAAGCCCTCAGGTGTCCGTCCATACTGGCCGCCACGAAGATAAGGTTTCCACCGGTCACGATCGCTCCACCGAAATTGATCGAGCCCCAACCCTCCGCTCCCGGGAATTTGGCGGGGTCCATCATATAACCCAGCGGCACTTCCCAGCGTTTTTCACCGGTCCGAAGATCGATGGCAACCAGCGTACCCCAGGGTGGCTTCACCTGCATGACGAATCCGCGTTCGTCCGCCTTGAACAGGTAATCGCGTTTCATCACATAAGGCGTCCCGCGCTGTCTGCCTGTTTCCGCCCGCAGGACGGCTGGATCGGCCCGTTCCACGAGGTCGATGCTGTCGCGGGGGATCATCCGGATCACGGCGGGGATGCAGTTGATATTGGTGACGAGCCATTCATGCACGGGGTCAAAACACATTCCGCTCCAATTGATGCCTCCGACATTGCCGGGGACCATGATCGAACCCTCAAAACCTGGCGGTGTGAACGGACCGTCGTTCCGGCAGCGCGCGATCCGCTGCCGCGCGGCTGCGCGATCGGCTTCGGTGGGGCCCCAGGCGTCGTCCAGGCTAAGGTGTTGTATCCCGAGCGGAGCCGGGAGAACCGGAAAAGGTTGCGTCGGCCAGGCCTGTTCCCCTGCCACGGTGGATGCGGGTACGCGCCGCTCCTCTATCGGAAAGAGGCTGACGCCCGTTTGGCGGTTCAGGACGAAGATATGTCCCATTTTCGTCCCGACGATCACGACCGGCACCTTCCGGCCCTGTCGTTCGATATCGGCGAGCACCGGCTGCGCTGCGATATCATCATCCCAAAGATCGTGATGCACGACCTGGAAACTCCACAGCAGCCGCCCCGTCGAGGCGCGCAGACACACGATCGAGTTGGCATAGCGGTTCGATCCGAGGCGTTCTCCTCCATAATAGTCAGGACTGGGACTGGTGGTCGGCACGAACAACAGATCGCGCTCAGCGTCGTATGACAGGATGGTCCAGGCATTGGCTGCGCCCGTCCGGTGCGCCTTCGCTCCTTGCCAGGTGGCATACGCGCTGTCGGCCGGGTCCTGTGGAATCGGGTCCCAGCTCCACACCGGCCGCCCAGTCCGGGCGTCATACGCGCGTACGACTCCGGGAGGATAATCGAACCGCTGGTTGTCCCCCAGCGAACTGCCGACGATGATCAGGTCGCCGGCCACCACGGGCGGCGATGTCTCGGCGATATCATCGCCGAGGCCTGCCCGAAGATCGACCGCGCCGTCCTTTCCGAAACCTGCGACGGGCCTTCCGTCAGCCGCGTCGAGCGCGATGAGCCTGCCGTCGATGGTGCCGATAAAGATACGATCCGCTTTCGCCGCCCCAGCAGGCCATGCCGCCACACCCCTGTTGCTGATTTCCGAGTGGTCTTCGAGCAGATCGACCCCCGGATCGTACACCCATTCTTCTCGTCCTGTCGCAGCATCCACCGCGATGACCCGGTCGCTCGGCGTGGACAAATACAGCGTTCGCCCGATGAGGATGGGCGTCGTCTCGAAGGCCGCTTTTTCGATCGCGTGGTTGCCTTCGTATTTCTTCAGTTCGCCGGTCCGGTACGTCCAGACCGGTTTCAGCGAGTGCACCGTCCGTTCGTTGATCTGGTCGAGCGACGTGTAGCGCATTCCGCCGGCATCCTGACCGTAATAGGCCCATGAGCCAGCGGATGTTTGCGCCGCGGCGACGACCGGTACCGATAAGAGTGCTGACAGCAACCAGCCGGGATATTTTTTTCGCATGATGAGTAAATTTATCCAAACCTAGTCACATGGAAGGTCCGCAGGGAATTTCTTTGACGAGTGTCCATTCACCGGTGACCATCGGCGCGCCAAAACAAAACGAACTTACTTAATTAATAATTCCTTAATTTACTTATCCCTTTTGTGTACGCTACTTTGTGTAAAAGTGGCGGATTTTGGGCGAAATCAACGGATCAATGAGAAGAAAAACCATTCCAAGGGATATCAGCTGGCTTTCATTCAACGGGCGGGTTTTACAGGAGGCGGCGGACCCCACCGTGCCGCTTCGGGAAAGGATACGTTTCCTCGGGATATTCTCCAATAACATGGACGAGTTCTACCGCGTTCGCGTGGCAACGCTTCGCCGGATGAGCGAATACAGCGGCAGCAAGTCCAAACTGAACATGCACCTCGAAGTCTCGCCGGAACGGATATTGAACGATATCCAGGCCATCGTCCTCGAACAGGGTGAGGAGTTCGATGCGATCTGGCGCGGCATCCGCCGGGAAATGCAGAACGAAAAGATCTACCTGGTCAACGAGACCGAGCTCGACGCGCATCAGCAGCAGTTCATCCAAAACTATTTCGAAGAGGAGGTCCGGACCAACACGATCCCGCTGATGATCGAAAGCATCCCGACCTTCCCCTACCTGCGCGATAAGTCGTTATACCTTGGGGTCGTCCTTTCACGGAGCGACGACAGCATGCGGCGCAAGTATGCCATCGTCGAGATCCCTTCGCGCGTGCTGGGCCGTTTTGTCATCCTGCCCTCGCCGGCGATGGACGAACACCACATCATCCTGCTGGAGGACATCATCCGGTTTAACCTCCGGAAGATATTCGCCTATTTCGGGTACGACACCTATGAAAGCTGGGTCTTCAAGGTCACCCGCGACGCAGAGATCGACATCGATAACGATGTCTCGACGACGCTGATCCAGAAGATCGAAAAAGGTCTCAAGAACAGACGCAAAGGCAAGCCCGTCCGGTTCGTTTACGATGAGCAGATGGACAAAGGTTTGCTCGAATATCTCCTCAAGCGGCTCAACCTGTCGCGCAAGGGAGGTAACCTGATCCCGGGCGGCCGCATCCATAATTTCCGGCATTTCATGGATTTCCCCGATGTATTTCACCGGCAGGGTTACCGCAAAAAGCCCTTTATGCATCCCCTGCTGCAGAAATCGCCGCGCGTCACCGACGTCGTGCTAGAACAGGACGTGATGCTCCACTTCCCCTATCACTCATTCAACCCGCTGATCGATATGTTGCGCGAAGCGGCCATCGACCCGAACGTCACTACCATCAAGATCACCGGTTACCGCCTGGCGTCCAACAGCAAGATCATCAACGCCCTGGTCAATGCCGTCCGGAACGGCAAACACGTGACCGTGATGCTCGAGCTGCGGGCCCGTTTCGACGAGGAAGCCAACCTGGAATGGAAGGAAAGGCTCGAGGACGAAGGCGTCCGTGTGCTGATCGGCATACCGAACGTAAAAGTGCACGCGAAGATTTGCCTGATCAAAAAGCGGATCAACAATTTCACCATCCACTATGGGTTTGTCAGCACCGGCAACCTCAACGAAAAGACGGCGAGGGTCTACGGCGATCACTGTCTGCTTACGGCTGACCGGCACGTGATGGCCGACGTGAACAGGATATTCAACTACCTCGAGAACTGGAAAGAGGGCAACACGCCGCTGAAGGCTTGCAAGACCCTTATCCCCTGCCCCACCAGCCTGCGGCGCGAGCTGATCCGGATGATCGACCGGGAGGTCCGGGCCGCCCGCGAAAAAAAGCCCGCGGCCTTGATCCTGAAGATGAATTCGCTTTCCGATGAAAGCCTGATCGACAAACTCTATGAAGCGGCAAGGGCCGGCGTGAAGATCCAGCTCATCGTTCGGGGCATTTTCTGTATGCTCGCGGAGAACAGCAAGTTCCTGATCCCGGTGAAGGCCATCAGCATCATCGATGAATACCTCGAGCATGCGCGGGTATTTATCTTCCACAATGGCGGAAACGAAAAAACTTACATATCTTCGGCCGACTGGATGGTGCGCAACCTGGACCACCGCGTCGAGGTCACCTGCCCGGTACCGGACGAAAACATTCGCCAGGAACTCAAGGAGATCCTGAATATCCAGCTGTCGGACAACGTCAAGGCCCGCTGGCTGGATAACGACCTGTTGAACAGATACAAACGGGATCAGCCTGACGTGAGGATAAGGTCCCAGATCGAGATCTATAACTATTTGTACCAGAAAGCCATGCCCATGGAAGAAGGGGCCGGACACGTCCAGCACCAGGCGGCTACCGGGTAGTGCATGGGCGGCTGAGAAACCTACAAGATGAAAATGCGACTCGCAGCGATCGACATCGGGAGTAACGCGGCCCGCCTGCTGATCTCCGATGTAAGCGATAATTTCGGCAAACCGGAGTTCAATAAGATCAACCTGGTCCGGGTACCCCTCCGCCTCGGCTTCGACGTTTTCGACAACAAGGAGATCTCCCCTGAAAAGATCGACATGATCCTCCATACGATCAAGGCCTATAAGCACCTGATCGAGGCCTATGAGGTCGATCATGTCAAGGCCGCCGCGACGTCAGCCATGCGCGATGCCGTCAATTCGCACGAGATCATCCGCCGGGTAAAAGACGAAACGGGCATCGAGGTCGAGATCATCAGCGGCGGTTACGAGGCTTCGCTCATTTATGAAAACCATATCGCCGAGAATATGGACATCGAGCATGCGTACCTGTATATCGATGTCGGGGGCGGCAGCACGGAACTGACCTTCTTCGCGGGCAACGATCTGCTTTTCTCTACCAGCTTCAATATCGGCACGATCCGCCTGCTGAAGAACCAGGTGTCGGTGGCTTCCTGGGATTCGATGAAAGAATTCGTCCGGCGCGAGACGCGCAATTATTCGGACAGAATCGTGGCGATCGGTTCGGGCGGAAATATCAACAAGGTGTTCTCGATTTCCAAACGGAAGGAGGGCAAGCCGCTGCACCTGGAATTGCTTAAAGACTATTACAAGGAATTCTCCAGCTTTAACCTGGAGGACCGTATGCGGGTGTACCGGCTGCGTGAAGACCGGGCCGACGTCATCGTCCCCGCGTTGCTCATCTACATCAATACCATGCGCTGGGCGAGCGCAGTGGAGATCTATGTTCCCAAGATCGGGCTTGCCGACGGTCTCATCCAGCACCTGTACGCCGAGCTGGCGAAATCCGGTAAAAACCCGGCTGAAAAATAAGTACGGGCCGCGAAGTATAAAAAACGCTACCTTGCAACCGCTGGAACCGGTTGCAACTGCCGGCATTTCGCTATGTCCATCCACACCGAGGTAAAAAAGGTAACGACGCATACCCTGCTGCGTATGAAAGCCAGCGGGGAAAAGATATCGATGATCACTGCCTATGATTATTCCTTCGCGCGTATCTTCGACGGCGCTGGTATCGATGTCATCCTGGTCGGGGATTCCGCCTCCAACGTCATGGCCGGTCATGAGACCACGCTCCCGATCACGCTCGACCAGATGATCTACCACGCGTCCTCCGTTGTCCGGGGCGTCAACCGGGCCTTCGTCGTCGTCGACCTGCCCTTCGGCTCGTACCAATCCAATTCCAAGGAAGCGCTGGCCTCGGCCATCCGGATCATGAAAGAAACGGGCGCTCACGGCATCAAATGCGAAGGCGGCGAAGAGATCCTCGAGTCGGTCAAACGGATACTGGGCGCAGGCATTCCCGTCATCGGCCACCTGGGCCTGACCCCTCAATCCATTTATAAATTCGGCACCTACAGCGTAAGGGCGAGGGAGGAAGCTGAGGCAGAAAAACTGCGCAACGATGCCCGGATCCTCGAAGAGGCCGGTTGCTCGGGACTGGTACTTGAAAAAATACCCGCATTACTGGCCCGGTCCGTCGCCCAGAATCTCCAGATACCGGTCATCGGCATCGGCGCGGGCAAATACTGCGACGGACAGGTGCTCGTCATGCACGACCTGCTGGGTATCAATACGGAATTCCAACCCAGGTTCCTCCGACGTTACCTGCGGCTGCACGAAGAGATCACCGGTGCGGTCCGGCAATACATCCACGACGTCAAGAAGAACGATTTCCCCAACGAACAGGAACAGTACTAACTGCAGCAAGACGCCGGCAAATTGCCACACGATCCCACGCGGCAACCGGCGGTCCTGGCCGCCACCGGCAGCCCGGCATCCTCAATCCCGCCGCCAACGGGCAGTCCGTCTCTTACTGGCCCCCGCTATCCGCAATCCCATCCGGCAACCTACGGACCCGCAGCCCTGGCGGCAGTACCCGCTCACCGATACCAAACCCCCATTCATCTAATAATTCCTTCGCAAAGAAGATTCCCGAGTAGATTTGCTAAGGTTAATAGCAAGCATCGCGTGAAGAAACTGACCGTACAAATCGTCATCCATATCGCAGCCTGGCTTTGTTTCCTGCTGCTGCCCATCCTCTTCTATCCGCGCCCGCGCGAGGTGGACTATAATTTCTTCGTGGACCATTTCCTTACGCCGCTGGTGCTCATCAGCAACCTGTACATCATTGCCTTCTATTACCTGAACACCTACCTGTTCCTGCCGCGGCTGTTCGATCGCAAACGATTCGTTTTCTACACCGTATTGATCCTTGGGCTGCTGGTGATCTACGGGTTCCTGGGACGAATCTATCACGGCATCTTCGGTTATGCCGTGCAAACGCAGGCAGCCGCTTTCACCCGTCCGCCGAGTCCGAGGGTTCGTCCGCTGGTCAATGCGGCCAACATCGCGGTCTTCCTCATGGTGTTTGTCTTCAGCACGGGTATCCGGGTCATCAACCAATGGTTGCG
>DASZYU010000013.1:0-7105 GCA_035545215.1 Puia sp. | reverse complement strand
AGCGGGACGAGCCGCAGCGGGATCACGTTGTACCTTCCGGCAGATTATGAATATACATTTCTGAGCCGGCTCCTGAGCGACTCGCTTCGGGACCGGTCCTTCCAGTACAAGGACCGGCAGGTGATCATCAAAGACGTGGGCATCCGGAGTATCGGACATCACCAGGTCGAGCTGCGGATCGATTTTGCGGGCAGTTATGACGGACGCATCTTTCTGCGCGGAACGCCGGTCGTGGATACCGCCAAACAAACGCTGAGCGTACCCGATATCTCCTATTCGCTGCAGAGTAAGGACCTGCTGTTGAAAATGGCGAAGACCCTGCTGCGCGGGAAGATCCGCAGGACGATGAAAGGAAATTCGGAGCTCGACCTGGCGGCGTTGTTGCGAACCAATTTGCCGCTGCTGAATGCCCAATTGAACCGGACCGTCACGCCGGCGCTGCGGACAAGTGGCGAGATCCGCCAATTGAAGCTGATAGGACTCCTGGCGGGTGAAAAACAATTGCAGGCCCAATTGTTCATCCAGGCGGAGCTTTCGGTGACAAGCCTCGGTAAGCCCTTCTAACGAGATGGTCATCAACCGGTTATAAGACCGGTTGGGTTTGCCGGTCCTATTGCGCATTTTTTGGCATTTAAAAAGGCAACCATTAACATTTCATTTGCGTATCGTATCGGTTAGGAAAACTAGTTTGTGCGTTCTTATACTATCTACCACTTCAAATACCGCACATACGAATTGATTGCAGGAAACACGGAAATACATGCTTTGATAGCCGGTTGCCGCTCGAATGATCGTGCCAGCCAGAAGGAGTTGTACAATCTGCTCAGGGACTATGCTATAAAGATCTGTTACCGCTATCAAAATAACCTGGAACAAGTGGAAGAGATCATGAACGAAGGATTCATCAAGCTTTTCAAGAACATCCATCAATTCGAGGAAAACCGTCACCCGGACGTCCTGGCATCGCTGAAGGGGTGGTTCAAACGCATTCTCGTCAACACGTGCATCGATCATTACCGGAAGAATGCCAGCTATATCAATGGCCAGATGTTATCCGAAGATGCGGAGAATATCGCGGACAAGCAGGAAACCGGCATCGACATCCTGTCCTATAAAGAGATCATTGAAGCCATCCGGCAGCTTTCGCCGGCCTATCGCACCGTTTTCAACCTATTTGTCATAGAAGGACTGTCGCACGAGGAGATCGCGCGTCACCTGGGCATATCGGTCGGCAGCAGCAAATCCAATCTGTCCAAAGCCAGAGAAAACCTACGAAAGATCCTAACAAAAAAAACTGACCAGAAAGCTTATGTTGAACCTGTCCGATAAGGAGCTGGACCGCCTTAGTCAACAGGCGGCTCAGGAGTACGAGCCCGGCGACGTGCTGGGTCCGGATACCTGGGACAAGCTGCAGACGCGGCTGGACAGCGATTTGGGCCGGGTCAGCGCGAATCCGCTGAACCACATCCGACGCTGGCCGTTCTTCTATGCTCCTGCGCTACTGGTGCTGTTGGGGATCAGCTATTACTACCTGGCGGAACATCCGCCTTCCGCCCGCAGTCTCGTCAAAAACGCTTCCACCACCACTAAAACAGCAACATATTCCGCCAACTCTACACCTGATCGAACATCCGCCAACCCTAACGATGCCGCCGCAGCAAATGCCGCGTCCGGAGTCCCGACGAAGTCTTCGGCCGCGGGCGGGTCGAGTGGGGTAAACGGCAAGACGGACGATAGCCAGTCCGCTGCGGCGAATGGGTCAATTGCCGGCAGGGCCGGGTCATTTTCGGGCCGTAGACCGGGAAGTGCGGAAAACGACCCGTCGACGGCGAAGCCAAGCGATTCGCGGCACCGGCGGCATAACGGTTTCGATGGCCGGGGCAATGAACGGGATGTCCTGGCGGCCAATGGGTCGAGGTCCGCGGGCAACCACGGGGCGCGGCAGGGCGGGAGTGAGGACCTGACCGACAAAAATGCTATCACCATGGGCAGGAATGGGGCGGGTGTTGCGGGCAGCAGTGGACTGCCGGGTGCGGGCAGCGGGTCTCAGCTGGCGCGCGGGGACGAGCCGTCCGGAGCAGCGAGGAATGGGGCGGGTGTTGCGGGCAATAAAGAGCGCGAGCTGTCCCGGTCGAAGCTACAGGGTCTGCGGCCCACGAAGGACGGGGGCGCCATCAGCGATTCGGCGCTGCGGGCATTCACCTTGAAATCGTTGCCGCCGGGGATCAGGCGGAATGCTTTATACATCAAAAGGAACTGGCAGTTCGGTATCGTAGCGGCCCCGGATTTTGCATCGGTGAACTCGCTTGCGGGCGATAAACCCGGCAGCACAGCCGGCCTTACGGTGGATTACCAATTCGCTCCGCGCTGGTACATCGGCTCGGGTCTTTTGCTCGATCGCCGGAATTACGCGGCGGACAGCCAGGCCTTCCACGCACCGGAGTCGTGGTACCGGAGCAACAACATCGATCCAAAGCACGTGGATTTCGCGAAGGGATCTTTCGAAATGCTCGAGATCCCGCTGAACCTCCGGTACGATTTCAGCGTCACCGGCAGCACGCTGTTTTTTGCCACCGCCGGCGTCTCTTCCTATCTCCTAACGACGGAGAACGGCAATTGCTATTACAACTGGTATGGGCAGGAGGTCCCGAAAGGCTTCCAGCAGCGCAACGCCAACAATTACCTTTTCTCCGTGGCCAACCTCTCGCTCGGGGTGGAGACCGGCATCAGCAACAGCTGGTCCATCCTGATCGCCCCGTACATGAAGATGCCGCTGCGGACTATCGGGTTCGGGCAGGTGCAGATGAACAGCGTCGGTATTTCCTTCTCCCTGAAATGGGCTCCGGTGACCAGCAGAAAACGGCGATAATCGGAAGGGCCCAAATGTCGCCAATGCGGGTGGAATTCAGCGCGGCGCGGCGTGTCGGATCAAAGGCATGGCCCGGCGGAATTCAGCGCGATTTGTCGAACCAGACTCGTTTGGCATCGTTCCAGTCACCGTTGTAGTTGATGAAGATCTCTTCGCCCGCCTTGATGAACCGAACGGTCCTGATGGAGATCAGCTGTCTGTCGAAATCCATTTCATACTCGCAATTGCTCCGGTAAGAATGATTGTACAAGGGCACGTAGCCGAGCGCCATGCAACAGCCGGCACGGTCCTCTCCCCATTCGAAGATGTAATCGTGCAATAAGGTCTGGTCCAGGAGCCGGCGTTCGGAAGCCGAAAGCACGATCACCGGAGACGTTTCGATCACCGTGTCTTTCGCAATATCGGCCGAAGTGAAAACGCCTCGACCCATTCGCTCGGTGGGTCCGATGAACAACGCTGGTAAAATCATGGGCAATATCAAATCCCGGCTTTGCCGGTTTTTCGACGGTCAAGTTAACATTTTTCGGGACTTTTGGCGTAGGTTCGCGTATGTCCTCAGAAGCAGAAAATATGGACCCGAAGGAGCAGTTCAGCGAGCTAATCGCGACAGAGAATGTGCTTCGCATCCGGGAATTTCTGAATAACCGGAACATCAGCGAGGTCGCCGATCTCATCTACGAATTCCCGGATTACGAGGGCCAGATCATCGGTCACCTCAGCATCCACCGCGCCTCCAGCACTTTCAAGATATTGGACGTACCGACGCAAAAGCGGATCATGCAGGAACTACCGCCGATGAAGACGGCCGAGCTGCTGAACGATCTGTCCGCCGACGACCGCACCTCATTCCTGGAAGAGCTGCCCAGCGAGGTGGTGAAAGAGCTGATCAAGACCCTCGATCCCGAAGAACGGAAGATCACGCTGTCGCTGCTCGGGTACCCGGAAGGCAGTGTGGGGCGGCTGATGACTCCGGATTATATTGCCGTACAAAAAGACTGGACGGTGCGCGAAGTGATCGACCATATCCGCGAAGTCGGCAAGGACAGCGAAACGATCGATGTCATCTATGTGGTGGATGAGAAAGGCTATTTTATCGACGACGTGCGGATCCGCGAGATCATCCTGGCCAATCCCGACAAGAAGATCGAGGATGTGATCGACAACCGTTATATCGCACTGAACGTCAATGACGCCCAGGAAACGGCGAGCGAAGCGTTCAAAATGAACAACCGCGTGGCGCTGCCGGTGCTGGACAACAACAATATACTGCTGGGGATCGTGACGATCGATGACGTCCTTTGGATCACCCAGGAAGAATTCTCCGAGGACATACAGAAGATCGGTGGTACGGAAGCCCTCGATGAGCCGTACCTGGAAATGCCCCTGCTCAAACTTTTCAGAAAACGGATCGTCTGGCTGGTCGTACTGTTCCTCAGCGAGATGCTAACTGCGACGGCTATGGGCTATTTCGAGGACGAGATCGCCAAGGCTGTCGTCCTTGCGTTGTTCGTGCCGCTGATCATCTCCAGCGGTGGCAACAGTGGTTCGCAGGCTTCGACCCTGATCATCCAGGCAATGGCGCTAGGGGAACTGACGATCGCCGACTGGTGGCGCGTCATCCGGCGCGAACTGTTGTCCGGGCTGTTGCTGGGCGCGGTGCTCGGGGTCATCGGTTTCACGCGCGTCATCCTCTGGAACCAGATCTTCCACACCTACGGCGTCCATGGTATCCTGATCGCGAGCACCGTTGGCGTGGCGCTGATCGGCGTCGTCCTCTGGGGCACCATCGCGGGGAGCATGTTGCCGATCGTACTGAAGAAGTTTGGGGCCGATCCGGCCACCTCCTCAGCCCCATTCGTGGCCACCCTGGTCGATGTCACGGGGCTGGTGATCTATTTTTCGGTCGCATTCCTGCTTATGCAAGGCGTTTTATTATAATGTGTTAGAGATCTGAAAGCCGCGACCGGTCTTTCCTGCTCTTTTTTTCCGTACATTAAACCATGTCCACCCGTTCGGGTCTAAGAAGGGTTACCGTCATCTATTTTGACTAAAAGGTATGTTATGAACACCAAATCGACAATGATCATCATGCTCCTTTCGCTGGTGGGCATGACGGCTTTTGCGCAGCGTGGCGGAGGCGGGCATTTTGGCGGAGGCGGGCATAGCTTCTCCGGCGGCGGGCGAGGATTTTCCGGCGGCGGGGGCCATAGCTTTTCGGGCGGCTCGCGGGGATTTTCGGGCGGCGGCCATAGCTTTTCGGGTGGCTTGCGGGGATTTTCGGGCGGCGGCCATAGCTTTTCGGGCGGCTCGCGGGGATTTTCGGGTGGAATGCGCGGGTTCCCGGGCGGGAACGCAGCCCGGGTCGGCTCGGGCTATGCGGGCGGAGTTCGATATGGCGGGGGCGCCAGAGGGTACATCGGTTCCGGCAGGTCGTATGTCAACGGCAGAGGGTATGGCGGCAGCCGATATGGCGGCAGCAGATATGGAGGCTATTACGGCCACGGCGGATATTACGGCGGTCGCTATTACGGCGGTCGCTACTACGGCGGTCGTTACTATGGCGGGGGATATTACTATGGCGGCTGGCCTTACTGGGGCATAGGGCTCGGACTCGGCCTGGGGTACAACTGGCCGTATTATTATGGATATCCCTATTCTTACGACTATCCTTACGGATACTCGTATCCCTATTATTCGTATCCGCCGGACTATTATGACCCGGGCTACGATGAACCGGCAGACCCTTATGACGATGGTTCGGGTGACCAACAGGCCCCGCCACCGCAAAATTATCAAGCACCGGGGAACAATAACATTCCCTATAACTATCGCAATCCCGACTCGCTGCAAAATGTTCCGGGCACTGAACAGAATGCGCCCACATCGTACTACAATCAGCAAGACAACGGCAGCGCTACCCGGGTTTGGGTAAAAGCGCATTGGAAGTATACGAACAATGGTTGGATCTGGATCGAAGGCTATTGGAAACCGCAACCCGCGAACTACAATTAAACGATAAAATACACGTTGTATAAGGCCCCCGCAAAGCGGGGGCCTTTTGTTTTGATAATTATTCTCTAATATTGTTCCTTCAAAAATCTACCTATGTGCGGTATTGTTGCGTATATCGGACCCAGAGAAGCCTACCCCATTATCCTGAAAGGGTTGAAGCGCCTGGAATACCGCGGATATGACAGCGCGGGCGTCGCGCTGCTCAACAACGACCTGCGGGTATACAAGAAGAAGGGAAAGGTAGCCGACCTGGAGGATAGCCTGGTAGGAAAAGACCTGCATGCGCACGCGGGCATGGGACATACCAGATGGGCAACGCACGGTGAACCGAACGATCGCAACGCACACCCGCACAGTTCTGCGAGCGGAAGACTGGCAATGATCCATAACGGCATCATCGAGAATTTTACGCAGTTGAAGAACGAGCTGATCCGGAAAGGCTATCGGTTCACCAGCGACACGGATACGGAAGTGCTCCTGAATTTCATCGAGGATATCCAACGCAACAACGATTGCGGACTGGAGGAAGCGGTGCGTATTGCGCTGAAACGGGTGGTGGGCGCCTATGTCATCGTGTTGCTGGACCGAAATGCGCCGGACACGGTGATCGCAGCGCGGAAAGGAAGTCCGCTGGTCATCGGCATCGGGAAAGGCGAACATTTCCTCGCATCGGACGCTTCGCCGATCATCGAGTATACCAAAGAGGTGGTCTATGTCAACGATTATGAGCTGGCGATCCTCAAGGCGGACGAACTGATCCTGAAGAACCTGGGGAACGAACACATCACCCCTTATGTACAGAAGCTGGACCTCGAACTGGCAAGTATTGAAAAAGGAGGTTTCGATCATTTCATGCTGAAGGAGATATTCGAACAACCGGATACCATCTTCGACTGTCTGCGCGGCCGTCTCGATGCGGTCAAGGGAACGATCACAATGGCAGGCATCCAGCAACACATTGATAAATTGAAAGGCGCCAACCGGATCATCATGATCGCGTGCGGCACAAGCTGGCATGCCGGCCTGGTGGCCGAATACGTGTTCGAGGAGCTTTGCCGTATCCCCGTGGAAGTCGAATATGCCTCGGAGTTCCGCTATCGCAACCCGGTGATTCACCCGGGCGATGTGATCATCGCCATATCACAGAGCGGCGAGACTGCCGACACGATCGTCGCGATCGAAAAAGCGAAAGAGAACGGGGCATTCATCCTCGGCGTCGTGAAC
>DASZYU010000012.1:0-3779 GCA_035545215.1 Puia sp. | reverse complement strand
ATGCGATCGTGATATCCTTATCAAGATAGACATCCTGTACCAGCTGGATAATCCCGACGCCCTCTTTGAATGGCCGCTGGAAGGCTTTGCGGCCCATGATCATGCCCATACCGCCGGCGCGTTTGTTTACGACGGCCGTGAAGACGGCATCCGCGGTATCGGACGCGCCCTTGCTTTCGCCACCGCTGTTGATCATCCCTACGCGGCCGCTGTAGCAGTTGAGCACCTGGTACCGCGTGAGGTCGATTGGGTGATTGTCCGGATGGGTGAGCTTTGAATAGACCAGCGGGGAGGTCTTGCCGTGTTTGGTAGCGAGGTAACCGCCGTTATTGGTCGGCAATTTTTGTTTGATGATATCGGCGCGGAGCGTGACGCCCAGGTGGTTCGCCTGGCCGGTGAAGTCGGCCGAGGTATGATAGTCGACGCCGTCGACTTTGAAGGCGGCGTTACGCGTATAGCACCACAGGACCGTGGCCATCCCCAGTTCGTGCGCCAGTTCGAAAGCTTCGGCCACCTCTTTCAGTTGACGGTCGCTTTCCGCGCTGCCCCAGTAAACGGTGGCGCCCACGGCGACGGCGCCCATGTTCCAGGCATGCCTGACCGTGCCGAACATCGTTTGGTCGTACCGGTTGGGGTAGCTGAGGAACTCGTTGCCGTTGATCTTGACGAGGAAGGGGATCCGGTGGGCATATTTGCGGCTCATGATGCTCAGGACGCCGAAGGTGGAGGCCACCGCGCTGCATCCTGCTTCGATGGCGAGACGGATGATGTTCCCGGGATCGAAATACATCGGGTTGGCGGCAAAGGAAGCTCCTGCGCTGTGTTCGACTCCCTGGTCGACGGGGAAGATGGAGAGATACCCCGTATTCGCGAGCCTTCCATGCCCGATCAGGATTTGCAGGCTCCTCAGCACTTGGTTGTTCCGGTCGGAATTGACCCAGATTTCTTCTACATGATCGGGGGAGGGAAATGCGCTGAGTACCGACTTGTCGAGAACGGGCTTGTGATCGAGCAAAAACGAGGCTTTGTCGCCGAGGGCGTCGAGAATTTTCGTGGAAGGCATGAGATGAGCGTTTAATTATCCTGCAATTTAGCCCTCCGTCGGAAAAGAAAAAAAGCGGCGGGGGCGGGGGACGTGTTCGGGCCGTGTTCGGGCCGTGTTTGGGCCGTGTTCGGGGACGTATTTCGAATTCGCGCTGAAATTACAAGGAAAAATTAATGGTCTCACAATCAATGGTTTAATTTTCGCGTGTAAAAACAGAGCATGCCGGCGGGGCGGCCGGACCCGCTGCGGCGCCCGGACCCGCTGCGGTGTCCGCGGGGCATTTTGGACGTGGGCTGAAGGACCCCCCGGCGCGCGCTTTACGCGTTGCGGTTGATGCAATTGAGATCCTGGAAAGCGATCTCGAGCCGGCGTACGAAGCTCTCTTCGCCCTTCCGTTGCCACACGCGCGGATCGTAATATTTTTTATTCGGCTTGTCGGCGCCTTCGGGGTTGCCCAGTTGTCCCTGGAGATAGCCTTCGTTCTTTTTATAATACTGCAGCACGCCCTCCCAGTAGGCCCATTGGAGGTCGGTATCGATGTTCATCTTGATGGCGCCGTAGCTGATCGCTTCGCGGATCTGGTGTTGCGGGCTCCCGCTGCCTCCATGAAACACAAAGTACACCGGTTTGGGGCCTGTCTTCAATTCCTTCTCGATATAGTCCTGGCTATTTTTCAGGATGATGGGCCGGAGCTCGACATTGCCCGGGCTATAGACGCCATGCACATTGCCGAAGGCGGCGGCCACGCTGAACAGCGGACCGACCTTGCCGAGTTCGCGGAAGGCATAGGCGACGTGCTGCGGCTGTGTATATAATTTTTCATTTTCGACCCCGCTGTTGTCGACCCCGTCTTCTTCTCCGCCCGTTACACCGAGCTCGATCTCGATGGCCATGCCGAGCGGCTTCATGCGGCGGAAGAATTCGACGGAAGTCCGGATATTCTCTTCGATGGGTTCCTCCGAGAGATCGAGCATGTGCGAGCTGAACAAGGGTTGTTTTTTCTCCCTGAAGAATTGTTCTCCCGCATCGATGAGGCCGCTGACCCAGGGCAGCCATTTTTTGGACGCGTGGTCCGTATGGAGCACGACCGGGACGCCGTAGTACTTCGCCACGTTGTGGATATGCAGCGCACCGGAAACGCCTCCGGAGATATTGCCCTGCAGGTGATCGTTGGGCATACCCTTGCCGGCCACGAACTGGGCGCCGCCGTTGGAGAACTGGATGATGACCGGGGATTTGACCCTGGCGGCCGTTTCGAGCGTGGCGTTGATGGTGTTGGTGCCGATGGTGTTTACTGCGGGTAAAGCGAATTGATTTTCTTTTGCGTCTTTGTACAAGGTCTCCAGCTCTTCGCCGAACAGGACACCGGCTCTGTATTTGCTCATGATGTCGATTATGGGCCGCGGAAAACGGACCATGGGGTCCGCGGCGGCGCCGCGAATATACGGCATCGCAGCCTAATCCTCGAATTTGCCGAGGTTTTTTTGCATCTGCAGGAGGTTCTTCTGAAGCGTTTGTTTCAGCTGGCGTTTGACTACCTGGCCGATCGACCGGCACTTGAGAAAAGCCGGGTTCCCAAAGAATTCGGCCAGCTCTGTTTTCAGTTGAAGCAACTTTTCCGGGCTCGAAAGGGGTTTGTCGTGCGACATGATATTGAGCAGCTGCATCAGCCGGAACCGCGAGGACGCCACGCGGAAAGCCATCATGGTGCGTTCCTCGGTCTGGTATTGCCGGATCGAATCTTTGTTCAGGTGTTGGATCGCGAGTTGCACGAACGGCCGGTTCTCCTTGAAGAACTGCGGGATATAGAGGTTCTTGCGACCCTCATAGGACTGCTGGTCGAAATCGATCGCCCGGATGCGGTATTGATAGTCTTCGATGTCCGGCGTGATGTCCACGACGAAGTTGTAAGCGCGCATATCGCCCAGCAGCCGCACGAAACAACGCTCGTTGAATTTGACGAATTCCTTGGAGAGCCTGATCTTATTGGTCTGTTGCTCGCCCAGGAAATTCCGGATAAAGACGTCGCCGGGTATCCCGGGAATGTGTTCTTCGACAAGCGTATTGTTGTGTGTGAAGAAAGTGATGCGGTTGGGGGAAAGCAGGTGTTCGAGCTCGAGACCGTAGATGCGGGATGCATCCGCCTGCTTGATATAGTAGTGGTCGTAGTTGTCGTTGAATTTATTGACGATGCGGATGCGGAAAGGGTTGGAATTGGCAAAGCTGCAGAAATCGATCCGGGCAACGTCGAGATGTTTCGTGAACGTCAGGTCGCCTTCGGTCTTGAGAATGGCATACATCTGCACGAGTCCCTCGCGGATGAAATCCCAGTGCCGCATATCGTAGAGCGCCGTCTCCCACAGGGTGTCCTGCTGGTGCTTGTCCCTGAGGGGAACGGAATAGGTGATGTGCAGGAGGAGGTCCTGGTAAGACACCGGCAGCCTCACCTCGCGTCCGTGCTGTTGCAGATAGTTGCGCAGCCCTTCGTTCACAGGAAAAATCGGTTTTTTCCGGGAGGGCTTGTTGGACTCGTCGGTTAAGATCTCGGGCGGGTCGGTAAAGTGCATGGACCAAAGATCGGTATTTTCGACCTTCCCGGCCCCGAACTGCTGCGAAGCGAACGGCGCGTGCGGCCGGCGCCGGGGTCAGGCCATCAATTGTTGCCGCAGGCGGCGAAAATACAGGGGCGCGGCCAGGAGCCGGCTCCCATACCAGCTGAAGAGTTCGCCATCTA
>DASZYU010000011.1:0-18670 GCA_035545215.1 Puia sp. | reverse complement strand
GAACAGGTCGAACAACCGATCAGGTGATAGACATACGCCAGATAAACCCATGGCTTACCACTGTAAAAATCCGGGTGGATCGCAAGCCCCATCAGACCGCCCTGCGGCCAGGGATTGGCGGTAGCAGAAGTGAAATCCTTGCTGCTGTTGAGGTTCAACAGGAGACGACTGCCCTTATCGAAAGGATTGATCTTATAGACCTTGTAGTCATGCGAGGCGGTCACCCAAAGCGAATCGTCGGGACCGTATACGACCTCCCAGGGCGAAGACATCCCCGTCGTGCCACTGGCGGGATACAACGTATCAATAATAAAACTCTGCCCGAAGTAAGTGACCGCTGTCTGGGCAGATACATTCAGGGATAAGCACAAGCCGACAAACAGAACATATAGGAAATGACTGTTTTTCATGGATTTGGATAAAGGGGCTGCGTCCCCGTTCTCCAAAGTAAGACTAATTCGCAACATGAGGAATAGTAGATTTTCAACCCCTTCGCGGAAATCTACGATTGACATACATGGAAATAGGTATTACCTTTATCTGTTCAACGACCCTTATTTTTAAATCCGTAACCCTTGAAAAGCGTCGTGCCCATAAAAACCAGTGTACCCCTGACTCCCGTCTTCCGCAGGATAGGCAGCCTGCTCTTTTTGATCCTTTTCTTCCGCAGCCTTTCACTCGCACAGGCCACCGCGATGATCAAATTCGGTAACAGCTATGCCAACATTTCCAAAGGCACGGTCGGCGGACCGGTAGAACCCGGCGACACCCTCGAGATACGACTCAACTTCTACGTCAATAAGAGCTACATCGGTACCGGGAATACGTTCGCGAACCGCGGCAAAATGTACAAGGTCAGGTATTATGACAGCCTGCCGACGAATACCACGATCCTTCCCGCCAGTACGCTTAACCTTATCACGAACGAAGGCGTCGTCTCCCGCGCCTACTCGCAGGCTTCCGATGCCGACCAGGGAACGTACAACTTCAACCCCGGCTATGCCGGAGGTTACCAGATCCGCATTAATATGGGCGCCGGCGCCACCGCGCCTGCGGGTATCCAGCCCATGTCCACCATCAACACGACCGGCGCGGGCACGGTTACCGGCGGAACGACAACCCCGCTGTTCTCTTCCGGCTCGATCATATTGACTGCGTTTCGTGTAGTCGTCACCGGCAGCTATGGCGATACCATTACGCTCGGCGGCGGGATCATCGCCTTCCGGACGAATTCCACAACCGTTACCGATACGCTCCTGCGGGCGACGAGATACCAGATCCTGATCTCGAAACCCACCTCGCTCTGCGCCAATGGCTCCAGCACGAACTTCGCAGCCGAGTTCGGAGGCACCTTCGGCAGCGGCGTCGGCCGCAACCGCTCTACGCCGCCGACCTTTATGATCCCGGCATATACTTACTTACCCAATTCCAATACCGGTACGTCCATCAACGACGGCTACTATGCCATCGTCAACAATACCAGCCCGACCAGCTCGACCTTTCCGAACGCGAATCGCCAGCCGACCTGCGGCGTGATCACGACCGGCCCAACGGCCTGCGTCAACCGCGAATTCAACGGTTTCTGGTTCATCGGCGGAGACCATACAGGCACGACTACCGCAGCCGGTAATGCGCCTCCGGATTCGACCACCGACGCCGGATACATGCTGCTCGTGAACTCCGACCTGGCGACCAGCGAGGCCTATCACCAGGTGATCTCCGGACTCTGTCCCAATACGTATTACCAGTTTTCGGTTTGGGTAAAGAACGTGTGCCCCAACTGCGGTATCGACTCCAATGGAGTGGCCGAATACAAACCCGGCGTGCTGCCCAACCTCGCGCTCGCCGTGGACGGCCTCGACAGGATCACCACAGGCCAGATGGATACCGTAGGCTGGCAACAGCGCGGCTTCATCTTCCTCACCGGGCCTTCCGAAACCTCGATCACCATCTCCATCCGGACCAACGCCCCGGGCGGCGGCGGTAACGACTGGGCGCTCGACGACATCACCCTGGCCACCTGTCCTCCGAATATCCTTTTGACGCCGAATAAGCCCGACACGCTGTGCCAGGGCGCCGACGATACCGTCCGTTTCGCCGTTTCATCCTTTGTCAACAACTACACACAGTTCCAACTCCAGCAAAGCACCGACGGTGGCGTTACCTGGACGACTCCGCCCAACGATACGCTCGGCAACGCGCCTTCCGGCAGCGTAGTCCCGGTGTACAACCCCACGCTCGGTCTCTATGTGGATACGGTCACGCGTTATTACCGCATCCAGCCCACCAATACAACCATTATCTATAGACTGACGATCGCCAGTACGGTTGCCAATCTGGCTTCATCCACCTGCTCCTTCACAACGACCCAACCGAAGATGGTCGTGGGCGTCAACTGTATGATCGCCCTGCCGACCACCCTCCTTTCCTTCCACGGTCAGACAGGCGCAGGCGGCACGGGTAACCTCGAGTGGGTGTCTTCGAACGAGATCGAAGGCCTTTCCTATAACATCGAACGCAGCGACGACGGGACCAACTTCGCCGTCATCGCCAACATACCTGCCACCGCAGGGGCGGGCAACGGGGCGACCTACCGGTTCACCGACCCCAAGACCGTCGGCATCCAAACGTACTACCGCATCGCACTCGTAGCGACATCGCTCCACAGGTACAGTAGTCTCGTCCTGCTGAGCAATTCGAACATCAGCTTCCAGATCCGCTCCGTGATCAATCCCTTCACCGACCACATCAGCGTCGATATGACGGCCTCCGGTGACGGCACCGCGGTCATCAGCCTCTTCGACCTCTACGGACGCATGGTCCGTCGCGAACGGCAACCGGTGACCCAGGGCTTCAACACCGTCACGATGTACGGCCTGTCCGGTCTGCCCGCCGCCACCTATGCGCTGCAGATCCAGTACAACGATCAGCTCGTTAGCAAAAAATTGGTAAAGGTCAACGCGCAGTAATTAAACCTGCACCGCATCCACCTTCGCCTGTCCCTCGACAGGGCGACTCTCGATGCCCGGACGCTTGTGAAAGAAACGCTTTTGGAAAATGAGGATGGCAATGACGCCTACCGAAATGGAGGCATCCGCCAGGTTGAAGACAGGACTGAAGAATTCGAATTCCTCGCCCCCCACAAAAGGGAACCACGAGGGATAATGGGTTTTAATGATCGGGAAGTATAGCATGTCCACAACGCGCCCGTGCAGGAATGTCGTATAGCCATGCGCCGGAAAGATCCTCGCCACATGCTCATACGTGCTGCGCTCGAAGATAAGGCCGTAAAACATGCTGTCCAGCAGGTTGCCCAGCGCACCGGCAAAGATCAATCCCGCACAGATGATGAAGCCGCGGTGGTATCTCTTTTTGATGATCGTCTGAATATAGTAGATGCCGAAAACCACAGCGACGAGCCGGAACAACGTCAGCGCCATCTTCCCCCACGAACCGCCGAACTTCCAGCCCCACGCCATTCCTTCATTCTCTACGAAATAAATCTGTGCTTTGTCACCCAGCAGCTTGATCCCATTGTCGTACGGCGACACCCTTTCCATGTACGTCTCCGGGGGATGGCTCAATGGCATATGTGTCTTGACCCAGATCTTTAGCGATTGATCGGCGATGATGATCAGCAGTACGAGTAAGAAAATTGTCCTTGCCTTCATTAGGGATCAAATATACTTAATCCTTCCCATGAAAACCGTTAAAATAGGTGCGGCCCGCGCGGCTCTTTCCATGAGCGGCCAATCATTCTTCAAAATAAATGCGCTTCACCCGCGCCGAAACGCCCGTCAGAATCTCATACGGTATCGTTCCGGCCCATTTGGCTAACTGGTTGACCGATAACTCCTTGCCAAACACTACAACTTCATCGCCTTCGCGCACCCCCGGGACATGCGTAACATCGATCATCGTCATGTCCATACTCACTGTTCCGATCGTTGGCGCCAGATGCCCGCGGACCCACATCTTGCCGGCGCCGTTACCCAATGCACGCGCATAGCCGTCCGCATAACCGATGCGCACCGTTGCAATGATCGTGCCTTCCGACGCCTGCCCCTGCCGATTGTAGCCGACCGTCTCTCCCGCATGCAGCCGTTTAGTCTGCGCGATGGTAGACTTCAGCGTAGACACTTCCTGCAAGGTCAGCTTCGCCGAGCCCGCAGGATCGATGCCGTAAAGCCCGATGCCCAGCCTGACCATGTCCATCTGCAAACCCGGCTGCCGGACAATGCCCGCAGAGTTGTCCATATGCCGCAGGAAACGATAGCCCAACGCTTTCCCGATCCGCTCCGTCATCTCGCGGTACAGCTTTCCCTGACGACGGGTGAACTCGTCCTGTTGTGCGTCTTCGCTGGCCGCAAAATGACTGAAGACGCTGACTATTTTGAAGGCCCATGCCGGCAACGACGATACCAGGCTTTCCAACTCCTGCACGGCTATCCCCAACCGGTTCATACCCGTTTCCAGCTCGAGGTGTACGGGAAAGACGGGGACGCCCTCTTTCTTCAGCCAGCGATCGAACCGCTGCGCCAGTGCGAGCGAGTAGACCACGGGTTCCAGGTTGTACTCCACCAGCGAGTCGAATGAGCTCGTCTCGGTGTTCATGATCATGATCGGTACGCGGATGCCCGCCTTCCGCAACACCACGCCCTCATCCGCATAGGCAACGCCCAGGTAATCGATGCCGTGAAACTGTAACAGGTTGGCTATTTCATAGCTGCCGCTGCCATAACCAAAGGCCTTCACCATGGCCATCACCCGCGTCTGGGGTTCCAACAGCCCCCGATACGCCCGCAGGTTGGCCGCCATCGCCCCCAGATCGACCTCGAGCACCGTTTGATGGATCTGTTCGGTCAGCAGCTTGTCGATCGTCTCGAATTCGAAAACGCGCGCTCCCTTGATGAGTATGGTCTCATCCCGGAAATGCAGCCGCGGCAGATCGTCCCGAAAAGCTTCCACCGTGGGATAAAAATGGGCCTCGCCCGAAAATCCGTCATGAAAAAGCCGCGCATGCGCGCCGATATGCGTCCCAATGCCGATCAACCGGTCCACTTTCTTCTGCTGCAACGCCTTTGCAATGGCGCCATACAACTCGGTTTCCTGCCGGCCGCTTTCCAGGAAATCCGAAAGGATGACCGTCCGCCGCGGATGCTGCTGTTGCTGCGAAAGGAAATCGAGCGCAATCGACAGCGAACTCAGGTCGGCGCTATAACTGTCGTTGATGACCGAACAATGACCGATGCCATTTTTCAGCTCGAGCCGCATCGCTATCGGCGTGAGCAGCCGAAGACGCGCAACGATCTTTTCCGCCGGTATCCCCAGCCACAGCAGCACGGCGACGCAATGCAAGGCATTCTCCACCGAGGCTGGATCGCTGAAAGGCAATTCGACCGTAAACGCGGCGCTGCCGCTGTTTCCTGCACCGCGCCGGCTGTTGCCATCGCCCCTCTCGCAGTGAACCCCGACCTTCGTCCATCCTTCGCCCCGCTCCAGCAGCCCGATCCGCACCGCATTCGCCTCCCCGCGCCCCCATGACCACAACTGCGGATGCACCCGGCCCTGGCCGCCGTCTGCCGGTCCCGACTTCCAGTCGCGTACCGCCTTCACCGTCTCTTCCTGGTCGGCGCAGTATACCAGTACCTCCGACCGCACAAACAAATTGAATTTCTCCGCCGCCTTCTCCGCAAGGCTCCCGAAACCCTCGCTGTGCGCTTCGCCGATATTGGTGAATACCCCGATCGTCGGCCGGATCATCGGCTCCAGCCTGCGCATCTCTCCCCGGCGCGAAATGCCGGCTTCGAATATCCCCATCTCCTCGCGTGGACCCAGCTGCGCCACGCTCAGCGCGACGCCGGTCTGCGAGTTATAGCTCTTGGGGCTTCTCACGATGCGGTAGTCTTCCCCGAGCAACGTATGGAGCCATTCCTTTACGATCGTTTTGCCATTGCTACCCGTAATCCCGATGACAGGCAGGGCAAATTGGCTCCGGTGTACGGCGACCAGCGTTTGCAGCGCCGCCAGCGCGTCGGCGACGACAATGATATTCGCCTCGGCCATCTCCGCGGCGCCCGCGCTGCCATCGGCGCCCGCTACCGCGGGCGCCCCCACGTCCGACCCCTCCTCGACCACAAAATTCCTGACCCCGCGCCGGTACAACTCCCCTGCGTAACTTCCTCCATCTCTGCGTCCCTTCAACCCAAAGAACAACGATGCCGCCGGAAAGATCAGCCGGCGGCTGTCCAGCAACAGATGCGAAACGATGGCGTCGGAATGGAACGTCAGCCATCTCCCTCCGACAACCTCCTTGACATATGTTATACTATACTCCATGCCTGTCGTCATTTTTCTCCGCGCCGCCGCGACCATAACGAATACCCGATGCCGCCGGCAATACAACCCAGTATCACGAGCAGCGAAATATACACCGGTATCTCCACATCGAAATATTCCACCAGCATCTTGATGCCGATGAACGCCAGCACCACCGCAATTCCCTGCTGCAAATGCGCAAACTGGTCGACCGCCCCATGCAAAAGAAAGAACAGCGAGCGGAGCCCCAGCACCGCGAAGATATTCGAAGTATAGATCACCAGCGTATCCTGCGTGATCCCGAAGACTGCCGGTATCGAATCCACCGCAAAAACGATGTCCGTCGTTGCCACGAGAACGACCACGACGAACAGGGCGGTGAACTTCCGCTTACCGCCGATGGTCACCCTCATGCGCCCATCCCCGTCGCCACTCGTCAGCGGAAGCAGTCTTCGCATGAATCGATACACCTTGTTGTCTTCCACGTCCATCGCCTCGTCCCGGTTCGAAAAAAACATCGAGATGCCGGTATAGATCAGTACCGCGCCAAAGACGTACAACAACCAGTGAAACCGCGTCACCAGCACGATGCCCACGGTAATAAAGATAATGCGCAGCAGGATCGCCGTCAGGATGCCGATCAACAGCACCCGCGCATAATATTGGCGTTTGACCCGGAAAAAAGAAAAGATGAGGATGAAAACGAAAATATTGTCGATGCTGAGGCTCCATTCCATCAGGTAGGCGCTGAAATACTCCAGCGCCGGGCGGTGGCCGTCCTCATACCACAGAAAGACGAAAAAAGCCATCGCCAGTCCCACCCAGAACAAGGTCTGAACGAGCGCCTTCCGGATGCTGACGGCAGCGCTTTTCCTGCTCAAAAGCCCAAGATCGAAGACAATCGCCAAAAACAGAAGAACACCGAACGTGAGATAAGTGATACTCGATGGGCTCATACCACAAATTTACACTTTCATGCTCAACTGCACCGGCGTCGCCGCGAAGCGCTTTTCAGGCCCCCGCCGCGCCACGTCCAATCTCGCCCACCCCCACGCCAACCGCCGCGCCACGTCCAATCTCGCCTACCCCCCCGCCCACCGCCGCACCAACCCCGCCCCTCCGCACCGCGCTCCCGCCGCGCCAACCCCGGCGTCCCGCACCCCGGCGCCCACCCCCTACTGCCGCACCACCTTGAAAGACCGGGTCCCGCCCTGCGAATCCAATCTGATGAAATAAATACCCGCCCCCACATCCGACAGATCGAGATGTTGCGAAACGGTCCCGGCCGGCATATTCACCCACTCCACCTTCTTCAACTCGCGACCCGTCGCATCGAATACCCCCACATGGACCGTTCCGGCAGCCGGATGCTCGATCTGGATCGTGCAACCGTCGGCGGTAGGATTGGGATAGACGACCGTCCCGATCAGCTGCACTCCCTGGCCGCTGGCCAGTACGTTGGCGCTGGCAAAACCGCACCCCGGTCCGCTGCAAGGCGTAGCGTTCGGCGCGGCCAGCGGACCCGGCGAAAGATGGAGCCGGTAGACCGTCGATCCCACGCGGTGACCCGGCGAAGTGCCCAGCACATAGATATCGTCGATATCCACGACGGTATTCGACCACCCGTCGGCGCTCAGAAAGACCGGGTAATTGTATCGATTGCGAAAAAAATCCTTTGCCGTACTGATGACCAGCTGACGGGGCGTCCAATGGATCAGGTCGGTGGAGAAGCGCAGCGCGTTCTTGTATTTATTGCCATCCGTCAGATCGATATACGATTCCACCCCGATAAAATAATCGGTGTTCCGTACCCTCGCCACCGAGAACCGCAAAGGCTGCGACGTCTTCGGCGTTTCACCCATGATATCGGTCGCCAGCGGCCCGGGCGTTTTCAGAAAATTCTTCATTTGCGCGACGCTGAAGCCATCCGGCAGGGACGGGTTCCAGGTATCGTTCCCCGACGCGTCAAGGAAATACGCCTGGTAGGCCCACGGATCGATCGCACTCTCCAGCGGCGCACGCACCACCTTGATACCTTCCTGCCGCCCCGGCGGCCCGTCAAATCCATACCCGCCGTGATCCACATAGAACACATACACGTACCCATCGTATTGGATCGACGAGGGGATGCCCACACCACAGCTCGCCTTCGTTCCATCCGGGTTCAGATAGCCGGTGGAAGGCCAGGTGATCGGTCCGAGATCATTACTGAAAAACTTTTGACCCCAGTTGGTCGACGCATTGTTGGCCACCCACGAAGCGCAGACCATCGCATTATAACCCGGCCAGTTGTCGGCCCCGCCGATATTGCAGATGTCCGCGTCGCTTTCTGCCCTGTTGAAATCATTGTGACACGGAGCCCCGGCGCATACGTCCTTGTTCTCCGCGTGGATGTAACCCATCGATATCGGCCCGAAAGCCGGGTCGGTGATGTATTGCGCGCTATAGATACCGTAATAGTCCCTCCTCCATGGTGCATAGTCCGCCCGGGGACATCCGCCTTCCGACTTCAATCCCGAAAAAGTCGCCCAGTATGGGCCGCGCCCGCCAAATACATGGATCGTGTTGTTGGTGAGAAGATCCGCCTGTATCGAAAAGACCCCGGCGTCCTGACCGGTGGTCATGAAATACGACCGGTAGTTGTTGCCGCCGCCGATGATCCATGGCGGGACCTCGGTATGCGCCATGGTCTCCATATCGCCGCTGCAACCCGGACAGTCGAAAGTGACATCCCCCGCCGGGACGACCGTATAGGTCGACAGGTCGGGCCAGGGTTGAGCGACGGTGCGGGAACAACAATAAACCGAAAGAATAAAAACCAGCAGCACCTTCCCCATTCCCCCAAATTAAACAATAACTCATCTCGGCGCACCCGATCTAAAATTTTTGAGCAGAAACCCTTAGCGTGCCACCCAAAGCGAAGCCCGGCCGCCACGCCGCCGCCTCCCCAAACCTGCCGCCCAAACCCTCCCCGGCCGCCACGCCCGCACTCCCCCCGCCACCCCGGTCACCTCGCGAACCGCCGCCTTCTCACCTCCTGGTACACATAGCCGCCCAGCACCACCAGCAGGATCGGCAACCCGATATTGACCAGCTGCCACAGCGTCCGCCCATTCTCCACCTTGGTCGGGTCCAGCATCCGCAGCGTGAAATCCTTCCCCCGCGTCTCGAGGATACGCGAAGGGTTCACCATATAGTCCACGCAGTTCTCGACAAAATCGCGGTTGGCAAACGTATAATCATTCCCCTGGCTATACCCCAGCGGAAGCGGCCCGCGCTGCGTCACTTCGTTCATGAAAACGTCCCCATCCGAGACCACGATCACCCGCGAAGGTTTTTCCGCCTCCGCCAAAAAAGGCTGATGATACACGTTCTTAAGACTGTCCGCCACATCGGTCGCCACCCGGTTCGCAAACAACGACTCAAATCTGCCTTCCAGCAACACCGCCGCCGGGATATTGGCCCGGGGGAACATCCGGGGGTCGTCTTTGTATTTCAACACATCGAATGAGATGATCGCCGGCGTGCCGACCGTCCGCGCGTTCGCCGAAGACTGCAACAGCACCGTCTTCCTTATCCCCGGAGCCTTTACGGTGTCTATGGAATTTACAAACTGTGCCAGAACAGGATCCAGGTTCTTCGATATCGGATGCGTCAGGCTGCCGCCCAGCAACGGGAAATACGGCCAGGGCAGGTCCTCGAACTGCGGCTTGTCCCCCTGCATGCCCACTACCATATTCAGACTCGCGCACTGCCGGTCTTCGATCAGGTCCGGATTGATCCGCACACCGTATTTGAAGAAAAGATCGTCCAGGTCGAGCCCGCGGTCATACGCGACGACACCCTGCGCCTGCCGCAGGCTATCCTTTTCGGCGTGCAACACATCCACCGCCCAGATAATTTGACCGCCATGCAACACGTACTGATCCAGCGTCAGCTTCTCCCGCTCGGTAAATTTCTGCGTCGGCTTCACGATGAGCAGCGCGCTGTATTTCAGAGGGATCACGGCCTGGCTGTCCAGCGGGACGATGCCGAACCGGTAGATGGTACGCATGTCCTGTATCAGGTCGTAAACACGGAAATCCAGCGGCTCGCCGTTTCCCATGACATAACCCACCATCGGCACTTCCTTCTGGGTAAGCCGGTCGATCGCACTGCCGAACTTATATTCGAGCAACGTCTCGGCATTCGTATACTCCTGTTCCTCCGGCTGCCCCTCCGCGCCGGCCTGGATCCCTTTCAGCAGATTGATCGGGTAGATCCTGCCCTTGTAATGCACCAAGGCTGCCGGTAGCACAACTCTTTGACTTTCCTCCTCGCCCTTCTTCGCCTGCACCACCTGCGTATAAGGCTGGATACCCATCCTTCGCAGCGAGTCCAGCAGATGCACCTTGGCCGAGTCATCCAGGTCGGCCAGCGGATCATAGGCATGGATCCGGATCCTTCCATCGCAATACTCGTTGAACTGATGCAATTCATCCGTCGTGCTCGAGGCCAGCTTCCGGAAACCCGGTTTCAGATCGCCGGCTAAATAGAGATCGACCTGTATATCGTCATCCACCCGCCCGAGCATGGCCTTGGTAGGCTCGCTCAGCGTATACCGTTTTTCTTTGGTCAGATCGATTTGGTAATGAAGATGCGAGGCAAGCAGGTTGACTCCGGCCAGCACCACCACCAGCGCAATGGGTGCGGTTACCCGCATTCTCCGCTCTTTTCCCGTCAGACGACGGCCCGCATCTTCCCTGGCCGCAAGATGTCTCGCGGTCAACCATACGAACAGCAGGATGACGCTCGCGACATAGATGACATCGCGCACATCCACCACCCCGCGACTGATGCTCCGGTAATGGAAATCGATGCCCAGCATCCCGATATAGTAATCCAGACCCGCGGTGAAAACGGGCAGTGTGCTGATGGCCCCGAACCCGCTGTACAACAGCAAACAGGCAAATGCTGCCACGATAAAAGCGACCACCGGGTTGGTCGTCCAGCTGCTGCACCACGTACCGATCGCCGTAAACACCGCCGCCAGCAGGAATAACCCCAGGTAGCTGCCCGTAGTCGCGCCCGTATCGATGCCTCCCTGGCCGGACAATCGCTGGATACATAGAAAATAGACCAGCGTCGGCAAGAGTGCGATGACGACGACGATCAGGCTGGCCAGGTACTTGCCGACGATGAGACGGCTGCGGCTCAGCGGCACCGTTTGAAGCGTCTCATACGTTCCCGTCCGGAACTCCTCCGAAAAACTACGCATCGTGATCGCGGGGATCAGCAGCAGGAGGATCCATGGGGCGAGTTCGAAGAACTTGTCCAGCGTCGCATAACCAAAAGCGAGAATATCGGTTTCAGGAAAGACGAACAGCAAAAGCCCGTTCAGCAACAGGAAAACGATGATGGCGATATATCCGGTCAGACTGCTAAAGAATTGGCGGAGTTCTTTTTTGCAAATAGCCCACATAAGCGCGAAAATAACTTTATTATACGTCAGCCGTCCACTTCTTATTGTCTACCAAACATATATCAATAATGAAAATGTGAATAAGAGCTAGAAAATTAATGGTTGTAAAATTTTGTTGATATATAAGAAATCCTATATTCGCATGCTCTATACGACAACGTATTTAACCGAAACCACCTGCTATCAAAGAATCCGCCCACTTAGTGGCGGGTTTTTTGCTTTTAGAAACCGTTCCATTCACCCGGTCATCCTTCATACAAACCATTCACCGATACGCCCGCTCGCGCAGCAATGCGACCGTCTCGCCGATCCGGCCGATCGCATACTCGACCTCCTCCGCTGTACTCCATCTTCCCAGTCCCACCCGCAGCGAGCCATGCGCCAGCGCATCATCCAGACCCAACGCCTTCAGCACATAACTGGGCTCCATGGACGCCGACGTACACGCAGAACCCGAAGACAAAGCAATGTCCTTCGCCAACGCCGCCAGCAGCGCCTCTCCATCCACGCCGCTGAAGGATATGTTCGTCGTATGCGGCAACCGGTTTTCGCGGCTACCATTGACGCTCGCCCCGGGGATCCGCAACAACCCTCGCTCCAGCCGGTCACGCAACGCTGCAAGCCGTATCGCGTCGTCCGCCATTTCTTCTCCGCAAAGCGCACAGGCCTTCCCAAACCCTACGATGGCCGGCACATTCAACGTCCCGCTGCGCATGCCGCGCTCATGACCTCCCCCATCGATCTGCGCCGTCAGCCGGACCCGCGGATTTCGCCGTCGCACATAGACCGCTCCGATCCCTTTCGGACCGTACAGCTTATGCGCGCTTAATGTCAGCAGATCGATGCCGTCCATATTGACATCCACCGGCACTTTTCCGACCGCCTGCGTGGCGTCCGTAAAGAACAATACCCCATGCCGCCGCGCGATAGCGCTTATTTCCCGGATGGGTTGCACGACCCCGATCTCGTTGTTCGCATACATCACCGCAACGAGCACGGTCGAAGGCCGGATCGCCGCTTCGAGTTGCCCCGGATCGATCATTCCACCCGCATCTACGTCCAGGAAGGTCACCTCGCCGCCCAGCCGCTCGATATGCTGACAGGTGTCCAGCACCGCCTTGTGTTCCGTCACGACGGTGATGACATGGTTGCCCCTGGTCGCATAGGCTTCGAACACGCCCTTGATCGCCAGGTTGTCTCCCTCGGTGGCCCCCGACGTAAAAACGATCTCCTTCGTCTCAGCGCCGATCAGCCGGGCCACCTGTTCCCGCGCGACGTCGACCGCTTCCTCCGCCTCCCATCCAAACGCATGACTCCGGCTCGCCGCATTCCCGAACTTCTGAGAGAAATAAGGCAACATCGCCTCCACCACCCGCGGGTCGCAAGGCGTCGTGCTGTTATGATCGAAATAAATGGGAAGTTGCACCATACCCCAAAGGTACCGTTTTCTCCGCCCCGCCTCGCCTGTCGCCGCCCTTCGCAACCCTTTTTTGCCTAAATTGCCCCATGCAGAAAGTCGAACACATCGGCATCGCCGTCCGCGACCTCGCCACCAGCATCCCGCTCTACGAGACCCTTCTCAACACCACTTGCTATAAGACCGAACAGGTCGGGTCCGAACGCGTCAACACCGCCTTCTTCCGCACCGGCGACACCAAGATCGAACTCCTGCAGGGCCTCACCCCCGACAGCGTCATCACGAAATTCGTCGAAACCCGCGGCGAAGGCCTGCACCACATCGCCTTCGAAGTCTCCGACATCCACGCCGAAATGCAACGCCTCTCCGCTGCCGGCTACACGCTCCTCAACCCGGCCCCCAAACCCGGCGCCGACAACAAGCTCGTCTGCTTTCTCCACCCCAAAACCACCGGCGGGGTGCTCGTCGAATTGTGCATGGAGAAGCCATAAGGGAGTACACGATGGGGTATCATGTCGATGCGGCCTGCCAGACGATAGTCGCCACTCTCCGGCTCATTGGCCCTGCACGTCTTCCCGATCGATCCGAAGATAGGCATCCGGCGATAGCAGGAAAAACATCAAAAAAAATACCTTTCATCTTCTTCGGATTTGACCCCTGCAGCGCACAATATCTCAAAAAAAATAATGAAAACACTTAAGCATTTTTGTTAACTTGTTTTTGACTTTCTGCCATGAGAAGACGCTGCCTACATATTTTGTGCATGCTATTCGTCGCAGCGCCCGGCCTCCGTGCGCAGTTGCTTCCCATCCGTAATTATACGACACGCGAAGGGCTAAACGCGAACAGCATCAACGCCATCCTCCGCGACTCGAGAGGCATGCTTTGGGTCGGTACGTACAACGGGGTCAACTGGTACGACGGCGAACGCTTTCTGCACCCCATGATGAGGACGCGCAGCGGGCAGATCTACGTGACGCGTTTCATGGAAGACCGGCGCCACGACGTCTGGATCGCCACCTGGTACAGTGGGCTCTACAAATATGCCGGAGGCGCATTCACGAATTTCCTGCCCGATTCCGAACATATCAGCGACCAGGCAAACAGCATCATCGACGTCGCGGAACTGGACAGCGGCCGCTACCTGGCGGGCACCGATCGCAACGCCTGGCTTTTCGACGGCAGGCACTTCACCTTACTCGATCCCGCCAACCCGATGCTCAACCAGCAGATCCATGCCTTGCTCTACACCCCGCGCGGCGATATTCTCATCGGACTGCCGCAGGGACTCGCATGGTACCGCAAAAAAGGATCGGCATGGGAAAATGCCGGACTGCTGATGAAAGACGTCGACATCGATAAGATGGCCGCCATCGGCGAACGGTTATGGATCACATGCTCGCGGGGACTCTATTATATCGCATCCACCGATGCCTTTCTGGATGGCGCGACGGGTCGCGACGGACCGCGTCCCAAAACCAACAGCCCCGAGTTGCTGCTGCCACCTCCCGTCGACAACGTCTTCCCGCAATCCGGCAACGATTGCTGGTACACCGAGGGAAAGATCGGCGCTTCGCTTTTGCGCGACGGACACACCGTCCGGCAGATATCGAAAGCAAACGGCCTCCCTTCGGCATTCGTCAAGACCCTGTACACCGACGCCGAAGGCATCACGTGGCTGGGCACGGAATATGGCCTGGCCAAACTGACACCCGCGGGTTATCGCTTTTTTTCGATACAGGAAGACACGGCCACGGACGCCAATATCATCGCGCTGGAAAAAGATACCAGCGGGGCCCTATGGTTCGGCACCTACCAGGGTCTCTACCGGATGCAGGGCAACGCACCGCGGGAATTCAAACAGCCAAATGGCGCTCACTGCGGCTTTGTCTTCAATTTGCTGCGCGACCGCCGCAGCCGTCTATGGGCCTGCACCGCCACGGGCATCTATACGATCGAAAAAGATCGCGTCCGGCGATGGGATAACAGGACCGCCACCGTCATCTCCGAAGACCGAAATGGCGATATCTGGTTCGGCTGCACCGACGGCCGCATCCTGCACCTGGACGAAAAAGGCATTCGCCAGTTGCATCAGGCAAACCCCATCGACGAACGGATCGCAGGCATCTACCACGATGCCGCGGGCTTCCTGTGGGTGGGGTATGCGCTGTCCGGCATTCGCAAATTCCGGGCGCTGGATGACAGCCTCCGGCTGGAACGCGAATTCCCGGGCGACTCGGGCAACCTCCTCGTCCGAAATATGCTTGCCGACGGGAAAGGACATCTGCTGGTCGGCACGCGCACCGGAGGCCTGTATATCCTCGATTCCACCGGCACCCTGGGTCCGGCCGTTACGATGGAACAGGGTCTCAGCGGCAACTGGATCAAGGGCATCGCCACCGGCGCCGGCAGGATACTTCTCGCGACCAACAACGGTCTCGACATATTGGACGCACGACGCTATCCGTTTGCCATCCGGCATGTACCCTTTAATGACGGCCGCGTCCCATCGGAATTCAACACGATTTGTTTGCACCGCGATACCATCTGGCTGGGTACTGCCAGGGGAGTCCTCGAGTATGTTCCCGGTAGCCAGTTGCCGGACAAACTGCCGCCTCCCGTTTATGTAATGAGGACCCTCATCAATGGCCGCACCGACAGCAGCTTTGGCCTTTTTGCCGGCGAAAACCAGCTTCCGCCGCTGCACTACGCGCAGAATAACCTGTCTTTCGATTTTGCCGGCCTCAGTTTCCGCGACGAGTCGGCCGTGCGGTACCGCTACCGCCTGGAAGGACTCGACAAAGACTGGAGCCCGCCCACCGACCGCCGTTATGTCAACTATGGCAATCTCGGACCGGGGGACTACCGGTTCCTCGTCATCGCGGCCGGTGACGATGGCGTATGGAGCACGCGGCCGGCGACCATCGCGTTTACCATCGAAGCCCCGTTCTGGCGCACTCCCTGGTTCCTCACGCTGTGTACCCTCGGCATCCTCGCACTGGCCTACGCCCTGTACCGCTTCCGCCTGAACCAGGTACTGAGGATCGAACGACTGCGCCACAAGATCTCCACCGATCTCCACGACGACATCGGCTCGACCCTCAGCTCGATCTCCATCCTGAGCGACATGGCCCTGCAGGAAGAAGAAGTGACGCGACCCGCTCCCTCCACCCAAACCATACTTCCAACCGGCCACTCCGCGTCCTCAGCCCCGCATTCGTCCAATCCTTCGCCATCCATACATCCTGTCACCCCCGCCGCGTCCTCAACTCCGCATTCGTCCAATCCTTCGCCATCCATACATCCTGTCACTCCCGCCGCGTCCTCACCCGTGCTTCCTGCCGGCCACTCCGCACCCGCGACCATGCTCCCTGCCATGATCAGGGAGATCCGCGACAACTCACTCTCGCTGTTGGAGAAAATGGATGACATCGTCTGGAGCATCAATCCGCGCAACGACACCCTCGAAAGCCTGATGCTTCGCGTGCGCCGCTTCGCCGCCCAGCTCTTCGAAGCGCGCGGCATCGAATACGACATCGACATCGAACCCGGCATCCGTCATCTGCGTTTGCAGATGGAACACCGTCAAAACCTCTACCTGATCATGAAAGAGGCCATCAACAACCTGGTCAAATACGCCAATGCCTACAAGGCTACCATCCGCGTCCAGGCCGTCCGCAACCATCTCGTCGTTCAGATCACCGACGACGGCAACGGCTTCGACGAGGCAGCCGGCAGGACAGGCAATGGCATCATGAATATGAAGGACCGGGCGGCCGTCATGAGGGCCGATCTTGCCATCGATACCGCACCCGGCCATGGGACAACCGTTATGCTCACCGTCAAGATCAGCTGACATGCGAAAGTTATCCTTTGTCCTGGCCTGCTTACTGATCAGCACGACCACCCGCGCGCAGCTGACGGATTTTGCCGCGAACAAAGGGATCCTCATCGCCGATTCACCCACCTTCTTTGTCGCTCCCCCGGACCAGGATTTCTTTTCCCTCCCGGCCAAGCCTGCCCATATCCCGTGGACGCAATTTCTCCAACAGCTGAACACCGACCCCCGGCGCCACTCATTCTGGATCCGGCTGGGCCTCCGAAATACGAGCGGCGCCGACATGGATTGCTCGCTCGACTATGGTGAACTGGATTACATCGACCTGATCGTATCGCGCGGCGGCGACGACAGCCTGGCCCGGATAAAAGCGCACGGCCTGTCTTCGGTTATCCAGGGCGGAATGCTTCGCCGGCCTCCTCCCGGCGCCTCCTATCTGCAACGCGAGTCCAACCTCCTGCCGGTCCGTCTTCCCGCAAGTTCCGTAACCCGCCTGACCATTCGCATCCGTCAACGCACCGACGAATATAACTTCGACGGTCTCGCCCTATACGACGCCGGCACACTGGCCGCTGACTTCGTCAACCGCCTGCCGCAGGACAGGTCCTGGCTCATCATACAGATGCTGTTCCAGGGTTTTCTCCTCTGCCAGTTGATCTACGCGCTTTTCCAATGGCTGATCATCCGCCGGCCGGAATACCGGTACTACCTGATCTACATGACCCTCATCCTGCTCTATTTTCTTAGCAAACAGGAATCGCTGTTCGGCGTCACCATCCTCTTCTCCCGCTACCCCCTGCTGAAAGTCTGGTTCGGCAAGACCCTCCTGATCCTGCCCTATTTCGTTTATTTCCGCTTCATCCGCAGCTTCCTGGAAATGCCCGCCAACTACCCCGCCCTGAATAAATGGATCATCCGGGTCGAGCGGTTCCTGCTCCTTTACGCCGCAGCCGATCTCCTGTTCATCTGCGTGACCTTCGATCGGAAAACCCAGACGGCCGTTTATACCACCGTCTTCACAGCCGTTTTTCTGCTGACCATCGGTTTCATGATCTACATGTACCGGCATCGCCAGACCCTCATCTACTATGTCATCTCGGGCAGCCTGTTCGTGGCGACCGGCCACATCCTCGGCCTGTTGTTCAGCTATCTGGAGATCGACCGCCATATCGACCTCGGCGTCCCGGATATCTTCGTTTTCCCACAGGCCGGTATCGTCCTCGAAGTGCTTTGCTTCACCGCGGGTCTCAGCTACAAGAGCCAGAAGACCGAACAGGAAAAGATAGCCGGACAGGAGCGGCTGATCGAACAACTGCAGGCCAACGAGCTCCTCCAGGCCCGCATGCAACACATCCGCAACAAGATCGCGCAGGACCTCCACGACGACATCGGGTCCACCCTCAGCTCGATCTCCATCCTCAGCAACCTCGCCATCCAGGGTAACAGCAATACCCAGGCGCTGCAGACCATGAATGAGATCAAGGACAGCTCCATGCTGCTCATGGAACGCATGGACGATATCGTGTGGAGCATCAACCCCCGCAACGATTCCCTCGACAATCTGCTGATGCGCATCCGTCACTTCGCGACGACGCTTTTCGAGGCCCGCGGCATCGACTATTTCATCGATATCCAG
>DASZYU010000010.1:0-29381 GCA_035545215.1 Puia sp. | reverse complement strand
GCAGCAACAGGAATGGCCCAAAAGCTTCACCATGGACGATGGTACGGTCGTCAGGATCTATCAGCCGCAACCCGAGGCTTTTGCGGATAACGTATTAAAGTCGCGCTGGGCCATATCGGTGCTTCAGCCTGGCAAGACCGACCCCGTTTTCGGTACGTTCTGGTCGGTCGCCAATGTAGAAACGGACAGGGATGCGCGCCAGGTCGTCATTCAATCTGCGAAGGTGCCGAATGTGCGGTTCCCCGGGCAGACCGATGATAATTTCACCAACAGTGTCAAAACGGCGCTGGAAACGAATCTGCCCCAGGTAGCCGGGAACCTGTCGTTGGACGAGTTGCTTGCGGGACTGGATGAGAATACCCAGCAAAAAAAGCTGTCCAGGGACCTGAATACGCAGGCGCCAAGGATCATTTATGCTGACCAGCCCTCGTTGCTCGTGCTGATCGACGGGCAGCCAAAGCTTCAGAACAACAAGGAATGGGGGCTCGACGTGGTTGTCAACAGTCCGTTTACGATCGTGAAGGGGCCCGACAACAATTTTTACCTCTATGGCGGCAAGCACTGGTATACGGCTCAGTCGGCAACAGGACCCTATTCCCCGGCCGGCAACGTTCCATCGCAACTGAACCAGGTTCAAACTGCCGTCGACAATGCGAACAGCAGTAATGCGGGTTATATCGACAGCGCAGCAGCCGCGCGGGACCGTGAGGTTTCGAATATCATCGTGAGCACGTCGCCTGCCGAATTGATCCAGACGGACGGCAAACCGAATTTTACGCCGATCGACGGCACCGGTTTATCGTATGCGAGCAATTCGTCGAATGATATCTTCCAGGACCAGAACGGCCATTATTACGTGCTGATCTCCGGCCGCTGGTATTCTTCGGGTTCGCTGACCGGCGGCTGGCACTATATCGCCAGCAATGCGTTGCCCGCCGATTTCGCCAAAATACCGAATGGCAGTCCGAAGGACAACGTACTGGCCAGCGTCGCGGGCACGGATGCCGCGCGCGAGGCGATCATGGATGCGCAGATCCCGCAAACCGCGAAGGTCGATCGCAACAGCGCTTCGACGTCGGTAGACTATAACGGTGATCCGCAGTTTGCCCCGCTGCAGGGAACGGACATGCAATACGCTACCAATACGGGGTCTTCGGTGATAGAAGATAACGGGATGTACTATGTCGTCGACAATGGCGTCTGGTTCCAGTCTTCCAGCCCGAATGGTCCGTGGACGGTAGCGACCCAACGGCCGGATGAAGTGGACAGGATTCCCCCGACCTCGCCATTATATAATACAAAGTATGTCTACATTTACGATGTTACGCCGGATTATGTGTATATGGGTTACACGCCGGGATACCTGAATACGTTTATTTTCGGCCCTACGGTCGTTTATGGAACGGGCTTTTATTATAACCCCTGGTACGACGGGTACTATTATCCCCGGCCATGGACGTGGGGATTCAATGTTTGTTATAACCCGTGGGCGGGCTGGACGCTCGGCTGGGGTTATGGTTTCGGCTGGTTCCACTACGGTCTCGGATTCCATCGCGGATGGTGGGGCGGCTGGGCCGGCGGCGGATGGTGGGGCCCGCATGTTTATCGTCCGGCGTTTGCATGGAGCCGTTACAGGAATTATGGTTTTTACGGAAGGAATTACTACCGGAACCGGAATATCTACTCGACCAGTTTCCATACGAACGTCTATGCCGGTCGTGGCGGTGTCGTGACGAGGGATAATCACACCTTCTATAACCGGACGGCGATCGGAAGACCGGGCATGAGCGGCTCAGGGCGCACGTACTCAACGGGCGGCAGATTCGGCGGTTACAACAGACCAGGCAATTTCAACAGGGCCGGCAACAACGTCTTCTCTGACCGGCAGGGCAACGTCTATCAGCGCAACGCGACGACGAACCAATGGCAGCAGCGGCAGTCCAATTCCTGGAGGCCGTTGGGCAATAACCCGTCGATGCAACAAAACCTGAACCGGCAGCAATATATGCGTGACCGTGGACAGGTGAGGACGCAGAATTTCCAGCAGTCGCGCAGCTTCAGCAGGCCGGGCGGGGGATTCAGCAGACCGGGCGGCGGATTCAGCGCGCCGCGGTCATCCGGTGGAGGCGCAAGACCTTCCGGTGGTGGTGGTGGAAGACCTTCGGGAGGAGGCGGCGGCCGGAGACATTAAAAGATTTTCTTCAATTTTGCGGGGGCAAGCGATGCTTGCTCCCTTTTATTTTATGACGCTGTATTATTGTTATGATGCTTACTGCGGCTGGTGCTATGGGTTCAGTCCCGTGATGCGAAAGGTCTTTGAAGAGTACCGTACCGTTTTGGCGTTCGAAGTGCTTTCGGGCGGCATGATCCTGCCGGAAACACCGCAACCGATCGGCGTTATGGCCGGCTATATCCGGCAAGCATATAAAGTCGTGGAGGAAAGTACGGGCATCCGGTTCGGGGCTGATTGGCTCTGGCATATTTTTCATCCGGATGAAAGCGATTGGTTCCCGAGTTCCGAAAAACCTGCCATAGCGCTATGCGTGTTCAAGGATTATTTTCCCGATGAAGCCGTCCTGTTTGCGGGCGATATGCAATATGCGCTGCATGAGGAAGGACGCGATCTGACGGATGATGAAGCCTACCGGCACCTATTGGAAAGATACGGGATACCCGCATCGGAATTCTACGGCAAACTGCACGACCCCGCATACAAGGAAAAAGCGTACGGGGAATTTGCGTTGGTGCGTCATTTGCAGGTAACGGGTTTCCCCACGGCGTTCTTACAGGTGAGCGGATCGAAACTCTACCAGGTGGCGCGCGGCTATACCGATCATGCCACGCTGAAAAATAACATCGACCGGGCGTTGCGCGAATCGGCCGAAAGCCCCGGCGAGCCCGTTTTGCAGTGAAAATTTTTATCCGCAAATAGACGATTAACATTAACTTGCATGGCCCGGACCAGGGGTCCGGGAATTATAGCAAAGCACGTCGTGCGCGAATAAATTATCAGCATGGAATACAACAAGATCATTGCAGTGACCGGGTTGCCCGGTTTGTACGAACTCTTAAGCAGTAAGGCCGATGGCGCCATTGTCCGTTCGCTGGATGATAAATCGACGCGTTTCGTTTCGAGCCGCATCCACAATTTCTCTCACCTCGAAAGCATCGAAGTATATACGGTTCGTGACAATGTTAACCTGGCCGATATCCTGAAAGCCATGGAGGCAAGCTCCGAAAAGCTGCCCGATGAGAAGGACAATGCGGGACTCAAATCTTATTTCGGCAAGGTATATCCGGACCTGGATTTCGACCGCGTTTACAGCAGCGATCTGAAGAAGATGGTGAAATGGTTCGCCGTTTTGAAGGCGAACGAGATCGAGATCAGGTTACCGGAACCCGAACCGGAAGAAGCGGTCGCTGAATCCGAAGCGCCGCCGGCCAAAGCGGAAAAGCCGAAAGCGGCTCCGAAAGAAAAGGCCGATCCATCAGCCGCGGCCGCCAAGAAATCCGGGGATGCCGGCAAAACGGAAAAAACGGGGAAGAGTGAAAAGGCGGTTAAACCGGCGGCAGAGAAGACTTCGAAAGAAAAGCCCGCCGCCAAAAAGTCCGCGAAAGCTAAAAGCGAAGAGAACCCAAAGAAATCCGCGACCGCCGCGAAGTCGGGAAAAACGACCAAAAAGAAGGGTGACAAATGACGCCGACAGCCAATCTGAAAAAGCCCGAAAGGCATTTTTTACCGGAAGGATTCGCATTGACGGACTGGAGCAGTCTGGAGCCGTATTTCGAGGACCTCGAACAACGACCGCTGGATACGCGGGCAGCGCTCGAAAAATGGCTGCTCGACATCAGCGAGCTCGAAGCGGTGATCAGCGAGGACGCCTGCTGGCGTCAGATCAGGATGACCTGCGACACCGAGAATAAGGAACTGGAAGAAGCTTTCAATTATTTCTGTCTCGAGATACAGCCGAAGATCCAACCTTATGCCGACCGGCTCAACCGGCGGCTCGTCGGGAACCCCCATGTAAATGAACTGGATCAGCGGGAGTTCTTCACCTATCTGCGCAGTGTCCGGAAAAAGATCGAATTATTCCGGGAAGCGAATATCCCGCTTTATGCCGAATCGAGTGTACTCGGGCAGCATTTCGGCGCCATTTCCGGAAAAATGACGGTCGAAGTCAACGGCCAGGAGTATACGCTGCAACAAGCGTCCAGGTTCCTGGAAAACCCCGACCGGCCGCTACGTGAAACCGTTTACCGGAAGATGCAGGACAGGAGACTGCAGGATAAAGACGCCCTGGATGAATTATATTCGAAACTGATCGCGATCCGGCACCGCATTGCCCGGAATGCCGGTTTCGCCAATTACAGGGATTACAAATTCGAAGAACTCGGCCGTTTCGATTATACGAAGGAGGATTGCTTCGCCTTTCACGAAGCCGTGCGCGAGTACATCGTTCCGCTGGTAGGCAAGATCAACGACCGGAAACGCAGGAAACTGGGGCTGGACACGCTGCGCCCATGGGACGGCGAAGCCGAGCCCGAAGGGACCGAGCCGTTGCGGCCGTTCAGGGATGGGAAGGACCTCCTGGCAAAGACCACCGCCTGTTTCGACAAGCTGAACCCCTTTTTCGGGGATTGTCTGCGGACAATGCAGAAAATGGGAAGGTTTGACCTGGAAAGCCGGAAGGGCAAGGCGCCTGGCGGCTATAACTGCCCGTTAGCCGAAACGGGGGCGCCGTTCATCTTTATGAATGCTTCCGGTCAGATGGGCGACCTCACGACCATGGTCCATGAAGGGGGACATGCCATTCATTCCTTTCTCGCCCATCCGCTGAAACTGAGCTCGTTCAAGGAATACCCGATGGAGATCGCAGAGGTGGCCAGCATGTCGATGGAGCTGTTCAGTATGGATCATTGGGAATTGTTCTTTGACAATAAAAACGATTTAGCACGCGCGCGCGAACACCAGCTCGAGCGGGTGATTTCTATCTTTCCCTGGATCGCAACCATTGACAAATTTCAACACTGGGTATATGAAAACCCTGAGCATTCGCTGACAGAGCGAAAGGACAACTGGATGAGGATATTGGAGGAGTTCTCTTCGCAATCGGTTGATTGGTCCGGCCTGGAGCATTACCGCGAGTTCGGATGGCAGAAACAATTGCACTTGTTCGAGGTTCCTTTCTATTACATCGAATACGGCATCGCGCAACTGGGCGCCATCGGTATGTGGATGCAATATAAGCATAACAAAGAGAAGGCTTTAGAAAATTATATGTCGGCGCTCTCGCTGGGCGGTACCCGAACGTTGCCCGAATTGTATACTGCTGCGGGTTTGCAATTCGGTTTTGCAAAAGAGAATATCAAAACGCTGATGGCATTTGTCAGCGAAGAAATGGAAAAAGCGTACGTGTGAAAAAATACCCGCAAAGTGGTACGCCGAACGTTTGTTCGTATCCTTTTTTCCGGCTATATTTGTGCACGAACCGGCCGGCGCTTTGCTCCGACCAGTTAAAGAAGCTACTAATCAGAGCCTTAACCAAAAGTCCCGGTGTTTCTACATCGGGGCTTTGTTTTTTATGACGGCGGACTACCGGTTACAGCTTTTGCAAATGCCGCTGATCAGCATCTCCACCTGTTCGGAAACATATCCTTGCGGAAGTTTGATCGGCGGAATGGTCACCTCTTCGAGACAGACCGTGGCGCCGCAGGCGTTACAGATGAAGTGCACATGGTCGTCGTGGTGATGACCGCCGGAACAGCCTTCTTTACACAAGGCGTAGCGCAACGAATTGTCCGGTGAAGGTATGCTATGGATCAACCCTTTTTCCAGGAAGGTCTGCAACGTCCTGTAGACGGTCACGCGATCGAACTTCTCACCGGCCTTGGTCTCGATGTCACTATGCGAGAGCGCGCCGTCGTGTTGCAGGAAGAGCTCCAGGATCTTCCGGCGGCCACCGGTGATGCTCAGGTGATTTTTTTTCAGGAGATCGTCGATTCTTTTTTGCATAGCTTTCGGGTCCGGGTCGATCAACCCGGATTATTGAACAACCCGGTTGCAGAACGCGCCGCGGAGCCTTTTTCCCTGAGCAGCGCCGGGATGTCTTTTTCCAATTCGGCTATCTCATCCTTTTTCAGACCGTCGTAGATCTTTCGCACGCGACCGTTGCGATCCACGAGCGCGATGAATTGCGTGTGCAGGAATTGTTCGTTGATATTGGTCAGGTTGTTCTTCGGATCGTCGAGCAGATAGCCGCTGCGCGCCAGGTGATACAGGCTATCTTTCCTGCCGGTGAGGAAATACCACCTCGACGGATCGGCGCCAAGCGAGTCCGCATAGTGCTTCATCCGGCCCACGCTGTCGGTCTCCGGATCGACGGTAAATGAAAGAAGCCGGAAGTCGGGCTCTTTCGAAAAATCACCGGCCACCTTCTTCATGTTGTTGTTCAGCTTGGGACAGATGCCCCTGCATGTTGTGAAAAAGTATTCGGCCACATAGACTTTACCCGAGACATCCTGGTTGGTGATGGCCCTGCCTTCCTGATCGCTGAATGAAAAAGAAGGCACGTAGCTCAGGACGGGCAAAGCCGGTTTCCCGAATCCGGGTATCAGCTGGCCCAGGGCGAAGTAAAAGCCTACGAACAACAGCACGAAGAACCCGGCGAAAAAGATCAGCTTCTTCTTGTTCATTGTACAAAGGTAGGTGGTAATCCGGTTTATTTTTTGCAACAATGTTGCATATGTGTTATTTTTGCGGTATGCCTTTGCGAAAAATCAATTTGGATGCCTTGGGAATGGGCGTTTCGGTGGCTTGTGCGATCCATTGCGCGCTGCTTCCGGTGGCGATGGCGACACTGCCGTTCTTTGGCGGGATGGACAGGGTTCATAACACGATCTTCGAATACGGCATGATCGGCCTGGCTTTCGTCGTCGGGATAACGGCTCTGCGGCACGGCTATCGAAGACACCATCGCAGCGCGGTTCCCGCAGTGCTGTTTATCGGCGGTATGATCTTATTGATCGCCAAACAGATATGGCAGGAATGGGAGGGCGTCCTGCTGGCGTTTGCCGTCCTGCTCATCCTGGCCGCGCACGGCATGAATTACCGGCTGATCAGGCGACGGACGGCGGGTTTTTCCCGAATACACAACCAGCAGTGAGGCGGATTTGTTACCTTTGCACATTAAACGGCGGTTATCATGATCAAAACAGGCAATCCGGTAATCAGCATCTATACCGAAATGACTCCCAATCCGGAAACGATGAAGTTCGTGGCCAATAAGCTATTGTATCCCGGTAAGATCATCGATTTCCCGGATGTCGAATCCGCCAAACCGTCTCCGCTCGCCATCGAGCTGTTCGGCTTTCCCTTCATCAAAAGCGTTTTCATCGCCAGCAATTTTGTTACGCTGACCAAGACGGCCGATACCGACTGGGACGATGTGATCCCGGCCATTCGCCAGTTCCTCAAAGAGTACCTGGAGGAAGGCAAACCGGTGATCAATGAAGAGGAGATCGTCGTCCGGAAGGCGGAAGGCAATACGATCGGCGCCGATGACGACGATGTCGTTAAACGCATCAAGGAATTGCTGGAAAATTATGTCAAGCCCGCCGTCGAGATGGACGGGGGCGCCATACAGTTCAAAAGCTACCACGAAGGTGTCGTCAACCTCATGTTGCAGGGCTCCTGCTCGGGATGCCCGTCGTCCATGATCACGCTCAAGGCCGGCATCGAAGGGATGATGAAACGCATGATCCCCGAAGTGAAAGAAGTCGTGGCCGAATCGGAATAATGTCTCTCAAAAAGATCGTCGTCAACGGACCGGAATCGACCGGCAAGTCATCGTTATGCGAGGCCCTGGCCGCTTATTTTCACACCGCCTGGGTGCCCGAGTATGCCCGCGAATACCTGCTGAAGAACGGCCGGGAATACCGGCTGGAAGACCTGTCGCGCATCGCACGCGGGCAGGTGGCGCTGGAAGACCGGCTTGCCGCGGAGGCCGCAGCCGGGGGAAAGGAGTTGTTGTTCATCGACACCGATCTGTATGTCATCAAGGTTTGGAGCGAATTCGTCTTCGACCGTTGCGATCCGTGGATCCTCGACCAGATCGCCTTCCGCAGGTATGACGCCTATCTGCTCTGCCGCCCCGACCTCCCCTGGGTAAAAGACGAGCTGCGCGAATATCCGGACCTGGAAACACGCGAGCGGCTGTTCCGTATCTACCGGGAAACCCTCGTTCAACAAGCGACCCCGTGGATGGAGATCGGCGGTGAGGATGAAGCGCGCGTTGCGGCGGCCATAGCGGCCGTCGAAAAATTGTCGCGCGTCTGAGCATTTACGCGCGGTCGAAGCGCAGTTCGACGGCGGCGCGGATGGTTACTGCAATAATTTCTGAATATCGGGATCGTTTTGAAGGATGCCCATTTGTCCAACGATCCAGACGCTCCGGCTGGCAACATGGGGCGAAAGCGGCCGTATGGTATATAGTTTCGGGTTGGGCAGACAGGCGGCGATCCTGGCCGCCTCCTGCCTGGTGAGCGTCCTTGCGGGTTTGTTATAGTAATAGCGCGCTGCCGCCCCGATGCCGAACACGCCCTTTCCCATCTCGCTGACATTGAGGTACATTTCCAATATCCGTTTCTTCCCCCACATCCATTCGATCATGAAGGTGAAATAGACCTCGAGCGCCTTCCTGAACCAACTGCGCCCCTGCCAGAGGAAAACGTTCTTGGCTACCTGCTGGCTGATGGTGCTTGCGCCATGGAGCGATTTGCTTTTCTGGTTGTGCTTCATCGCTTTTTCGATCGATTTGAAATCGAACCCGTCGTGATCGGGGAACAGCTGGTCTTCGGAGCTGACGACGGCTAATTTCGCGTAAGGAGAGATGTCCTTCATCGGGACATAGCTGCGTCGCATGCCGTACCCATGGATCCAGCTGTCCAGCTGGGTGAGCGTGATGGGCGGGTAGACCCATTTCAGGAGAAGCAGATAGAAAAAGTGAAAAAAGAAGAGGAAAATGACGACGCGCTTCGTGATCCGCCATGCGCGGGCTAACCGTCCCTTGGTTTTAGAAGGCATCCATTCGTTTTACGTCTGCAATATACGGTGCGGCCGGCAGTTCTCCCAGAAATCGCGCTGCCCGTTCTCAGTGGCGGCCGATCTGCAGATACTGCAGCCGGAACCTTCCTCCGAGCGGATAATATTTTTTTGATGTTGCGAGAAAAAGCGCGCCGGCCGCTATCAGCGCTCCGCCGATGATGATGCCCGAGGTCGTATACCATTCCTTCGCCTGGTCTCCCCGCAAGCCCCCGTTCACCGCCCCGATCGCGAACAAACCAACGCCGGCCGTCAGGAGCTTTATGCCGGTGCCGCGGTTATCCCATTTAGTCTTGATTCGCGAGATAGCGCCGATCTCTTTATAGTTAAACGCCTGGCCGGCGATGAATACCGTATCGCGGCGGAGGTCTTCGATCGTTCCGTCGAACCACTGGTCATAGACGGTCCTGAAGGTCATTTGATCGCCGATCGCATACGTCCGCACATGCATTCCTCTTTTTTCCAATACAAGGATGTCGTGTTGGGCGTGACCGGGAAAGGGGATGACAGATAATAGTAATATGATTACGTTTCTCATCATTTGTATGCGGCCGTATCAAACTTACGGAACCCTATTGTTAATGACTTGTAAAGCGAAGTCAAAGCTGCATCGCTCACTTCAGCTTGTGATAAAATATCACGCCCCAGAGCAGCGCGATGCCGAAACCGATGAGGATCGTGCCGGAGATACGGTTGATGATCGAAAGGGTTTTAAGCGTCAGTTTGTTCCGGAGTTTGCCGGCCATCATGATCTTGCCCACGTCGGCGCTCATGTTGACGAGCAGACAGACGGAGAAGATGATGACCCTTTCGCGCATCGTGTGGTTAAGCGAAAGCACCGTTGCATTGCCAAGCCAGAAAAAAATGACCCCGGGGTTGAGCGTATTAATGAGGAATCCCGACGCGAATACGCGTGCCATGTCGCGTTTTCGGAACCGGGTTTCGTTGCCTTCCCCTTCCTTCGCCAGCGTCACTTTTTTGAAGAAGACAAAATAAATGCCAAGCGCTATGAGAAAAACGCTGCCTCCGAAGGCGATGACGCGGGTATGTTCGAGAGCTTGCGAGACCAGTGCCGTAACGGTATTGGAAAGCACCACCAGCAAGATATCGCTTACCCACACGCCGGTGACGAAACTGAGGCCGCCCACGAGGCCGTTGTTCAGGCTTTGTTTGATGATGGTAAATATGATGGGCCCCACCGATAAGGCAAGAACGAACCCCAGGGCCAATCCTTTCAATACGGACTCCATCATGATGTGACAAGTTACGAGTTAGAGGCTTCCGGTCTCCAGAAATTTTTGCCAATCGATCAGCATATTGCCTTTCAGCACCCTGGGAAATTTATGTTGACCCCCAATTTTTCCTTTGAGACGCATGAACTCCATGAATTTCTCCTCGGGCAGCACTTTCACGTAGATGTCTTTCAGCGCACTGTCCCTCTCGACCGCGTAGTCATCGTTCAGTTCCTTCAATTTATCGTCGATCTTTTGCCGGAGCAGCGCCTCGTCGGCGTGATCATTACAGGCCAGCCACCATTGGTGCGCAAAAAACAGGCCGTGGGGAATACCCGCCACGGTAAACTCGGGGAAGGACAGGTTCATCTCCTCGGAAGCCAGCTGTACGGCTTTATTCATATTGTCGACGCTGAGGTGTTCACCGACCAGGCTGAGGAAGTGCTTGGTCCTGCCCGTTATAATGATCTCGCAGCGCTCCTTGTCGACGAAGCGCACGGTGTCCCCGATGAGATAGCGCCATGCGCCGGCGCTGGTGCTGAGGAGCAGCGCATAGTCCCTGCCCTCTTCGACCTCATGTATCATATAGGCCTCCGGTTTCTCGACGAGGTTCCCGTCGGCATCGAAATTCCTGTTGTCGAAGGGAACGAATTCGAGAAAGATATGCTGATTGGTTACCAGCCGCATGCCTTTCGAGTACTGCGTGTCCTGGTACGCGATAAACCCTTCGGAAGCGAGATAGGTCTCGATATAGGTGAGCGGTTTCCCCAGCAGCTTTTCAAAACCCTTCCGGTATGGGTCGAAGGATACGCCGCCGTGTACAAAGAAACCGAGGTTGGGCCAGATCTCGTGGATATTTTTGAGATTGTACCGTTCGATCACTTTTTCCATGCACAGCTGTATCCACCCCGGAACGCCGACCAGGAACCCGATGTCCCATTGCGGCGCCAGCCTGACCACTTCCTCGAGCTTTTTTGTCCAGTCTTTGGTGCGGGCGATCTTCTTTCCCGGTTTGTAGAACGGCTGGAACCAGAACGGCACTTTCCGGGCGGTGATGCCGCTGAGATCGCCGGCATAGTACCCCGCGCCTTTTTGCAGACTCGTGCTTCCGCCGATCATCAGCCAACCCTTCCCGATGCTTTTGACCGGGATGTCGCGGTAGTTGCGCAGCGTCAGCAGTTGTTTGACCATCACGATGCGGTTGCCGCGCAGCAAGTCGTTGGTGATCGGGATATATTTACTGCCGGCTTCGGAGGTTCCCGAAGACAATGCATAGTATTTGATCTTTCCCGGCCAGCAGATGTCGGCCTTGCCCTCGAGCGTCTGATTCCACCAGGCGGCATAGATCTTATTGTAGTCGAAGGTGGGCACCACCTCCTGGAATTTCTTACCCGGGTGCCGGTCGAGCAGGAGTTCGTCGAAACGATAGCGCTGGCCAAATTCAGTGAACCTTGCCTTCTTTAGCAGCTTGCGCAATACCTTCAACTGCTGCCGCCTCGGGGATTTCTGGGGCAGACGCAAAGCCTTCGCCAAAGACTTGGGTAATTGAATTTCAATCAACGCCATTAGGAGTCGCTGTACAGTTTGGTGCTGCGGCGAAATTAACGATAAATTCTCTAAAAGACCAGCGTTTCCCCCCGGCCGTTGGGATCGGCGCTGCCTGTCGCAGAGCGGGTTCCGGCCGCATGGAACTTGACCTGGCGCCCATGGCGATAAGGCGCATCCGCTTCGAGCCGGGAGATGCATTGATGAAAAGAGAAAGCGGCGCCCTGGCAGTAGATGATCTCGTCCGCCTCCTCCGTTTCGCTGACGATGACGCGCTGTCCGGATTGCTTCAGATAGCCGGTCGTCAAACGGGTTTCGGCGGCATCGCCGGTGACGCAGGTGCGAATGGTTTCCGATCGGCGCCCGGGGTCTTCCCCTTCGAGACCGGCCAGCCCGATACCGACGGCGCGGATCAGCGCAACGATGCCCGCCCTGCACCAGATGGCCGTTTCGGCAGCCAGGCTCAGCAGGGCAGGAAGTCCTTTGCGAAAGTGCTTTCGTCGGAACTGGCTCATGGCTTTGTAAAAATGGCGGACATAGCGCATGTCCTTCCGCGTGCTTTCGCCCTTGAAGTGAACGATAGTCGTGTCCGCCAGGTAGTAATTCCGATAGCCCGCGCGTTCGAGACGGTAACTCAGATCGATGTCTTCGGCGTACATGAAAAATTGCTCGTCGAACCCTCCGAGCGCGGTGACGATGCCCCGCGATACCCAGAGACAGGCGCCGGACAAGACGGCAGCGGGTTGGGTCTTGTCGGCAGGAAGATAGCCGAGGTAATAGGAGGAGAACCGCCGGCTCTTCGGGAACAGCGCCGAAAGACCCGACAATCTGCTGAAAGCCACCCATGGCGTCGGCACGCCCCTTCGCGACTCTTTCAGAAAACGGCCGCTGCCGTCCACCATCCGGACGCCGAGCCCGCCGATGCCCGGTGTCGTTTCCAGGAAGGAAAGACAGCGGTGCGCAAAATCCTCGGGCACAACCGTGTCGGGGTTCAGGAAAAGGATATAGTTGCCGGTCGCAATCCGCAAGGCCTGGTTATTGGCTTTGGAAAACCCGAGGTTCTCGTCATTGGCCAGAAAGGTCACGCCGGGAAAAAGGGGCCTGAGTTGTTCGAGGCTCCCGTCGGCGGAATAGTTGTCCACCACGAGGATCTCGGACTCGATGCCCCGCAACGCTTTTTGAAGGGAATGGAGGCAAAGCTCGAGAAAATAGCGTACCCGGTAGTTGACTATGATGACGGAGAGTACCATGTGGAATGCACGAAGTAAAACGTTTTTGACGGGACAAAAAAATGCGCGGAAGCCCGCGGGCCGCCGGCCTTTTCTGGGCGGAATTCCGAAAAATCGATAGATTTGCAAACCTCGCACCATGCTAAAATCAACACTCATCCGGGCGGCGGAGGCCGGTGCCGCCGTCATGCAGCAATACTTTCAGGGAGAATTCTATATTTCCAACAAGGAAGGGATCAATAACCTCGTCACGGAGGCCGACCACGCATCCGAAAAAGCGATCTTCGACGTTATCCGCGAAGCGTTTCCCGACCACTTCCTGCTCAGCGAAGAGGCGGGGGCCATCACAATGGATTCCACCTATAAATGGATCATCGATCCGATCGACGGGACCGTCAATTTCGCGCATGGCCTGCCGCTGTGTTGCGTTTCAATCGGCGTGGAGCAGGCGGGAGAAATGATCCTGGGCGCGGTGTACAACCCGTTCATCAAGGAATTCTTTTTCGCACAGCGGGGTTATGGCGCCACGCTGAACGACAGGAAGATCACCGTCAGCAACGAAACCTCGGTCGCCAGGGCATGTCTGGTCACCGGTTTCCCGTATACCTACCTGGATCAGCCCAATGGTCCGTTGGAAATTTTCTCCCGTCTGATACGCGGCGGAGTCCCCGTTCGGCGTTTGGGTTCGGCAGCGATCGATCTGTGCTGGGTGGCTTCGGGCCGTTTTGACGGGTTTTATGAGCATAAGCTGAATGCATGGGACAGCGCGGCAGGCTTTTTGATCGTGGAAGAGGCCGGCGGACGCGTGTCCGATTTTTCCGGGGGCGCCTATTCGCCTTATCAGCCGCATATCATCGCTACCAACGGGAAGATCCACGACGAGCTGGTCGAGGTGGTGAACGGACGGCATAGCACCTTTTGATCATAAGCCGGACCCGGCATGCCGGGGTCGGTGCTACACCGGCAGCAAACAGCAAGACTATGAGCGAAAACAGGACAGAGATCTCGTCCATCGGGGAATTCGGTTTGATCGAACACCTGACTTCGAACATCGAGATAAAGAACATATCGACACTGGTGGGCGTCGGCGACGATGCCGCCGTTATCGATCATTTCGGCAAACAGACAGTCGTGACGACCGATCTCCTGCTCGAAGATATCCATTTCGATCTGCTGTATACTCCCTTGCAGCACCTGGGTTACAAAGCGGTCGTGGTCAATCTCAGCGACGTCTATGCCATGAATGCGACGCCGACCCAGGTGACCATGAGCATCGGCATCAGCAACCGTTTCAGCGTCGAAGCGCTGGATGAGTTCTACGAAGGCGTGTGTACGGCTTGTGAAGCCTACGGCGTCGACCTCGTGGGTGGCGACACGGCCTCTTCCAAAAAAGGATTCGTGATCTCGGTAACTGCCATAGGGGAAGTCACCCCCGGCCGGTTTGTCCGCCGCAATACAGCGCGGAAAGGCGATCTGCTTTGTTGTTCGGGCGATCTCGGCGCTGCATACCTGGGTTTGATCTTCCTGGAGCGCGAAAAGCGGATCTTCCTGGAAAATCCCAACGTCAGGGCCGACCTGGAGGATGAGAAATACGTGATCGGAAGGCTGCTCAAGCCCGAAGCCCGGAAGGACATCATCGAATTTTTTCAGGAATCGGAGATCCTTCCTACCTCCATGATGGACATCAGCGACGGGTTGTCTTCCGAGATCCTGCATATCTGCCGTCAAAGCGCCGTGGGCTGCGTCTTGTACGAGGACAAGATCCCCATTGCGGAAGAGACCCGCAACGCGGCGTTCAAATTTGAGCTGGACCCGACGGCTTGCGCGCTGAGTGGCGGCGAGGACTACGAGTTGCTTTTCACGGTCGCTCAACAGGACTATGACAAGCTGGCCCTCAACGAGCAGATCAGTGTGATCGGTTATATCACCGAACCCGAAAAAGGCAGCAAGCTCATCACAAAGGGGGGCAATACGTTCGATATTACGGCGCAGGGCTGGAACGCTTTTACCCCGAAATGAAGACAGCCTATGAAGCTATTTCGCCTATCCTGTTTCCTGGTCCTCCCTGTCCTGATCTATAGTTGCGCCGGTACGAAAGATTTCCGGCCGGACCGAAAATATGCCCCGGAACAACTCCGGAAAGATTATACGGTCTTCCGGGAAGTGCTGCAGGCCTGGCATCCGAGCCTTTATTGGTATACGCCGAAAGACAGCATGACGCGTTGCTTCGACGAAGGGATGGCCGCTATCAAAGATTCGATGACCGAAGAGCAGTTCAGGGTCCTGTTAAGCCATGTCATCGCCCGGGTCGATTGCGGTCATACGTCCATCCGGGCGTCCAGGGCCTATACAAAATACCTGGATACTGCCAGGCTTACACAGTTCCCCCTCATCCTGAAATGCTGGCCCGACACGATGGTGGTGGCCGCCGATCTGAACGGCCGGGATACGGTGTTGCGCAGAGGGACAGTTATTTTGTCCATCGACGGAAGAACGCCGCGGCAATTGACCGACACGCTTTTCCCGTATATCGTCACCGACGGTTACAATCTGACGGGAAAATACCAATACCTCAGCACGGGTTTGCATTTCAGTTCCTGGTATAAAGACATCTTCGGCCTGGCCGACTCCTTCGACATCCGGTACCTGGATACCTCCGGCATACCGCGCGAAACCCGGATCGCGCTGTACAATCCCCGGGCGGACACGTTGAAAGGAAGTCTCGGCCGGGTGCTATTGCCGGGGACCGGTCAGCGGGGACAAGGCCCGGCCCAGCGGATGAGACCGCTTAGCCGGAAAAAACGCAAACAACGCGAGCTCTTGCTCAACCGCGACCTTCGCCTCGACAGCGCGACGAATACGGCATTCCTGACGCTCAATACTTTTGAACACGGGTATCACCTGCGGGGGTTCTTTCATCATTCTTTCATGGAAATGAAAACGCATCAGGTGAACAACCTGGTGATCGACGTCCGCTCGAATGGCGGCGGAGAAGCCACACTGGCTACCCTGCTGGCGCGGTACCTCGCCGATCAACGCTTCAAAGTGGCGGATTCGCTGTATACCATCCGAAGACACAGCCGTTACGACCGATACATCAACAATGGATTCATCTACCGCGTCCTGACCACCTTCGTGACGCGAAAACATTCGGACGGCTATTATCATTTCGGATATTTCGAGCGGCATTATTACGCACCGTTCAAAAAGCTGCACTTCGATGGCAGGGTGTATATCATGACGGGAGGGAATTCGTTTTCGGCTACCTGCCTTTTCGCGGGGATACTGAAAGGACAATCCAATGTCACGGTTGTGGGAGAGGAAACGGGTGGCGGCTATTATGGGAATACGGCATGGATGATACCCGACGTGACATTGCCGGTTACCGGGGTCCGTTTCCGGCTGCCCAGGTTCAGACTCATCGTTGACCGGCAAAGAGTTAAGGATGGCCGCGGCATTTTACCCGATGTTCCTGCGCTGCCCACTTCGGAAGCCATCAGCAAAGGACAGGATTTCAAGACCGCCATGGTCAAACAACTGATCCAGGCAACAGCTGACAAAAAATGATTCCAGCGCGTCTTGCGCAAACCGGGCAAAGAACACGACCGCCGGGACGGCTTAGCAGCCGGCCGGCCTGATCCGGCAATTCCCGGACAGGATGGAGCAGGCTTTCAACTGCAGCCGCAGTTCTTTTGGATCGACGGGTCTGTAGATACTGTGATCCAGCCCCGCCTGTAAACATATTTGTTTGAAACCGGGCTTCGTACTGCCGGTAATGCCGATGATGAGCGGGCGCTTTTTCGTTCCTCCCGAAAGCTGCGTAGCCAGCATCGCTTCCGCCTCGGGCATTTGGATGTCCATTAGGATGACATCGTAGGAACCGATGTTGGTCATATCGAGCAATTCACGCGTGTTCGTGGCGACACCTGGCTGGTAGCCAAGGCCTGTCAACATATCCCGCGTCGCGGCGCGGGAATCCGCGTTGTTTCCGGCGATGAGGATATTCAGGGGATAATCCTGGGAAAAGATCATAGGGTTCTTCAGGGACATTGCATCGAAATTAAACATTGAGCGCAAGACCGGTGGTCTTGTCCTGCACGGCAGGCTGCGCACCGGAGGTTTGGGCAGACGTGGCGGGCCGGGCCGGGGGAGACCCGGCGGTATTCACAAAGACGTTAAAACTGAAAACGCAACCTTTTCCTGGTTCGCTTTGCACGCCGATCGTGCCATCCATCATTTCCACGAGACGCCGGCACACCACGAGCCCAAAACCCGAATTGGGCTCCGGAAGACCTTTGAAGAGCCGGCCGATGACGGAAGCCGGGATCCCGTTGCCGGTGTCCCGGACCTCGAACCCCAACTCCAATCTGCCGTCGTCCCATTTCTTCACGAGGCGGGCCAAAATGGTTATCTCACCGCGGCTGGCATGTTTGACGGCATTGTCGACAAGGTTGGATAGTATCTGTTTCAGACGGCCGCCATCGCCTGCGAGCCGTTCGGGGATCTTTTCATCGACCTGGCAGGAAAGAACGGGGCCGTCCTGCGGGATGCGTTCGGCGTACTTATCGACCACCTGTTGGATACAGCTGCGCAGATCGAGGAGCTCTTCTTTCGGGTTGCCGTTTTCCCCCGAGATCAGCGAAGTATTCACGATATCGTCGACAACGATATGATTGACAACCGCGACGAGTTGTTCGCCGCAATGCAAAATGCCGTTGATATACTCGCGTTGCTGGTCATTCAGCTGGGTTTCCGTCAACAGAGAAGCCATCCCGATCATGCCATTGACCGGGGTCCGGATCTCCTGGTTCATCGAAGCCAGCAGCTGTCTTCTGGCGGTCACCGCCTGTTCCGCCGTCCGGGCGAGCTGCCGCTCGTTCCTCACGGAATTGTCAAGGCGGGATTGCAATTCCTGTAATTGTTTTTCGAGGGTAGCCGTCCTCACTTCATGGATATAGCGACGCTCGGCGATGAATTGATAGACCCAAACACCAAGGAAAACGATGGCGCCGCCAACCAGCCACCAGATCGACCAGGTCAGCAGCGTGAAAAATACGATACCTGCGGCAAAAGAGATAGCATAAGACCATTTCATAGTGAAACGACGTTGGTGATTAAAAACATGCTGACAATAATAACTGCGGGTAGATCGATTTAGTAGCCTCCGGGGGACGATTGTTGTCCGAATAGGAAAAAGCGCAACTAAAAGTACGTGATTCTACCTAATTCCTTATGCTTATTCTTCCCCTTCCGTGAACACCTGCAACAGACGTAGTTGGTCGTCCAGCAGGATAAGATCGGCGATGGCCCCGGGCCGGATGGACCCCAGGCGGTCCTGCATCCCCAGCAGGGTTGCAGGATAAAGCGATGCCATCCGTAGTGCTTCGGGGAGAGGAATACCGGCTTTTTCGACTCCGTTACGGACGGCCTGCAGCATGGTGAGTGCCGAACCGGACAGGGTGCCGTCGGGAAGGGTGTAGCGGTCGCCCTGGAATACATGGATATATTCGCCGTATTGCACTTCTGCCACGGCATCGGTAATGAAGAACAGCCGGTCCTGCAGGATCTTTTTGCTGATCCGGACGGAAGCAAAGTCGACATGGATGCCGTCGCAAACGATGCTGCTACGGACCTCGTTGTGGTCATAGACCGCTCCCACAACCCCCGGCTGTCTTCCCTGCAGCGGCGACATGGCATTGAAAAGGTGCGTGGCTGCGGGGATCCCCTGGTAGAAACCGTCGATCGCTTCGCCGTAGCTGGCATTGCTATGACCCGCCGAGACGACAATATCCTGTTTCAACAGGAGCTCGATACAATCCCGGTCGCATTGTTCGGGGGCGAGCGTCATCATCCGAAAGACGTCTTTGCCTTTGCTGAGCAGCAATCCGATCTCTTCGACGGTGGGTCGTTTGATGAATTTTTCAAGATGCGCGCCCTTTTTCGCGGGGTTGATATAAGGTCCTTCGAGATGTACCCCGAGGAGTCCCTTTCCCCCGCCGGTACGGTACTCGCGGGCGACCTCCATCGCCCTGGTGAATTTTTCGATGGAATTGGTGGCGAGCGTGATCAGGAATTGGGTACAGCCGCCTTGTAAACAGTATTCGTACACTGCGTCCAGCGCCTCTGTAGTGAGCTCGGCGGAAAAGAGTTTGCCGTTGCCGCCATAGATCTGCAGATCGATGAACGCCGGCGCCAGCAGGTAGCCCTGAAGATCGCGGATGCGGTAGCCGGCAGGAATGGCTTTTTTATCGACGATGTCGACGATCCGTCCTTCACGGATCAAAACTGCTTTACCCGTTTGGATCTCCCGGCCGGTAAAGATCTCGGGAGCGACTAATGCTATAGACATACGTTTATGCTTGTATCGAAAAATGATCTGCGTCACGCCAAAAAGGGAAATGCTGCCGTACGCCGTTCAGGGTCTCTTTCCGGATGGTGAGACTGAACACCTCTTCCCGGTCGCCCGCATGATACAGTACCTCGCCCAGGGGATCGACGATCATCGTATCCCCGCTGTGATAGATATCGTTGCCGTCGTTGCCGACGCGGTTTATGCCAGCGACAAAACACTGGTTCTCGATGGCGCGTGCCTGTAGCAGCGTTTTCCACGCATGCGATCTGCGTTGCGGCCAGTTGGCTACATACAGGAGCAGGTCGTATTCGGGATCGGCCATACCTTCATTCTCTTCGGGCGGGCTCTGCCGGCTCCATACGGGAAAACGCAGATCGTAACACACCAATGGCAGCACCTTCCATCCTTTGACCGAAGCGATCAGCCGCTTGCGACCGGCGGTGTAGCTTTGATCTTCGCCCGCATAGGCAAACCGGTGACGTTTGTCGTAACAACCCAACGATCCATTGGGCTGCATCCACACCAGCCGGTTGAAATAATCGTCTCCTTCGCGGATGATGAGACTGCCAGTGAGGATGACTTTCTTTTTCGCGGCAACCGTTCTCATCCAGGAAATAGTGGGACCATCCATCGTTTCGGCCAGGAGCTCGGGTTTCATCGAGAACCCCGTACTGAACATCTCCGGCAGAACGACCAGTTCCGCCGCGTCGGAAAGCGACAGGATCTTCCGTTCCAGCAACCGGAGGTTCGCCTCCTTATCTTCCCATTGCAGGGCGGTCTGGACGGTGGTGATCGTTAGAGAGGACATATGTGCAATGTATGGTTTTTATTTGGCCCGCGCTACGTCTCGTCGTCTTTCGCTGCGGACCGCTCATCCATTGGGGGCTTCAGTGCCGATATCCGATCGGACTCGTAGCCCTTTTGAAGCAGATACGTCTGCCACTTGCGTTTGCGCGCCAGTGGGTTGTCCTCGTCCCGGAGCGAATCCCATCTGGCCCGGGACAGGCGGATGAGCGTTCGCTGGTAGGCGTCTTCATCGATCGCCGCGAGCGCTTTGCGGATACAGTACTCGGACACCTGTTTTTGTTTCAATTCGTACCTTATGCGGTTCCTGCCCCATTGTTTCATGCGGAAATGGCCGCCTGCGTAGTTGATGGCAAATCGTTCTTCGTTGAGATAGTCTTCGCCGATCAGCGTTGCCAATGCCTCGCCGACCTGCGTCTTGCCCAACCCTAACGCATACAGTTTTTCGCGGACTTCGCTGTGACAGCGGTCCTGGTAACTGCAATAGTTCCGGGCTTTCTGAAGGGCCTGTTCGGGAGAAAGTGATGTGCGACGATACATATGGTTCCTTGAATCGGGCTTCCTGCAAAAATAACCCAAATCATGCAATGCGCTCGCGGGCGTCCGGGCAGTGGGGGCCGGACCGGCGGTCTAAGCCGCTGGAAACCGCGAATTTAGGAAAGAGCGATGTGCCCCGGCGGGGTTAGTCACAGGAAATTCACAATCGGCGCCGGGTGTCGGCGCCCTACTTGTAATCTATTGGCTATTACGTAAAAAAACGTAGTTTCGCCACAAAGACAAATTCCATGAAGTTTATCGTTTCCTCCTCGGCATTACTGAAACAACTGCAACAGATAAGTGGTGTGATCAACGCGAATACCGTATTGCCAATCTTGGAAGATTTCCTGTTCGAAGTGGAAAAGAATAAACTGACCGTGGTAGCGACCGATCTGGAAACGGTCATGAAGGTCCACCTCGAAGTGGAAGCGAAAGACACGGGGAAAGTTTGCATCCCTGCGAGGATCCTCATCGACTCGCTTAAGAACATCCCTGATCAGCCGCTGACCTTCAATATCGACAAGCATTATGCCGTCGAGCTGACGAGCGACAACGGTAAATACAAAGTGATGGGCGAGAACCCCGATAATTTCCCGAAGGAACCGGCCAGCGACGAAACGACCTCTTTTACGACTACTTCGGCGGCGCTCGTGACGGCCATCAACAAAACGCTGTTCGCCGTGAGCAACGACGATCTGCGACCGGCTATGACAGGTGTGTTTTTCGAGATGGATAAGAAAGGCTTGCAATTCGTGGCCACGGATGCGCATCGCCTCGTTCGTTATAGACGCAAAGACGTCTCCTGCCCGAAGAGCGACTCGCTCATCGTGCCGAAAAAGCCGTTGAACCTCCTGAAATCGGCACTGCCTATGAACCAGGACGAGATCACCATCAGCTATAACAGCAACCACCTTTTCGTCACGCATGGAACGACCCAAATGAGCTGTCGTTTGATCGACGCGCGCTTCCCCGATTATAAGGTCGTCATCCCATCCGACAATCCCTATAAGCTGACGATTGGACGGAATGATTTTCAGAGCGCGCTGCGACGCGTCAGCATTTTCAGTAACAAGAGCACCAACCAGGTGGTGCTGAGCATCCACGGCAGCGAGCTCCAACTGACGGCGCAGGACGTGGATTTCTCATTCGAAGGCAACGAACGGATGAAATGCCAGTACGACGGAGAAGACCTGACGATCGCCTTCAATGCGCGGTTCCTCATCGAAATGCTCGCTTCCGCCGACAGCGAGGATATCCGGATGGAATTGTCTACGCCAACCAAAGCCGGTATCATCAAGCCTACGGACGAGGACGAGAACGAAGAGGTTTTGATGCTGGTGATGCCCCTGATGTTAAACAGTTAACGGCCCCGGCGGAGAGATGCGGTTTTATACGTAAATTACGGGGAAGCCACAAGCCGCATGGAATCAATCGCAAACTACTTTACGCATATCCCGTCCTGGCATCGGTCACTGATCCTTGGCGGGGGTCTCCTGCTCTTTTGGATACTCGAGGGCGCCGTTCCGTTGGTTCGTTTCCGCCGAAGCTGGGGCCGGCATGCGGGCCTGAACATTTTCTTTACGCTCACCACGATCATCATCAATTTCGCCTTTGCATCGCTGATCGTCCGTACGGCAGACGCCTGCGCACAGCATCGCATCGGGCTGCTCTACCTGGCGCGGTTGCCCTTCTGGCTGTTTACGCTCGCGGGTCTGCTGTTGCTCGATCTGATCGGCGCCTGGTTCATCCACTGGCTGCATCACCAGGTAAAATGGCTTTGGAAGCTGCACCTGATCCATCATAGCGATACCTGGGTGGATACAACGACGGCCAACAGGCACCATCCGGGAGAGAGCGTGTTTCGCGCAGTCTTTACACTTATCGCGGTCGCAGTGGCAGGGTCACCGGTGTGGCTGGTCTTTCTCTATCAGTCCCTGTCCGTTCTGCTGTCCCAGTTCAACCACGCGAATATCTCGTTGCCGAAATGGCTGGATACCGCGTTGGCGTGGTTCATCGTATCGCCGGACATGCACAAGGTGCATCATCATTACAAACGGCCGCTGACCGACACGAACTACGGCAATATCTTTTCCTGCTGGGACCGGCTGTTCGGTACTTATTCGTCCGTGAAAGATACGGCTTCACTCCGCTATGGTCTCGACACGCACCCGGACGAGCGCGAGCATAACCGGCTCGGGCCACTGCTGGGCATGCCCTTCCAGCCCTATCGGCCACCCACCGGCGAGGAACTGCCGCCCGGCGGGAATGATCACCGACAGGCCGGCAACGAACTTCCGCGTGCCGGTAACGAACTTCCACGCGCCGGCAAATAATCGGTATTTTCGCCAAAACCAGGAACTATTTTCATGAGTATAGTAGCGATGATCCCGGCGCGGTATGCGGCAACGCGATTTCCTGCGAAGCTGATGCAACGGCTGGGGAACAAGACCGTGATCCGGCATACCTATGACAATACGCTCGCCACCCGGCTTTTCGACGACGTGGTCGTCGTGACGGACAGCGAGATCATCTACCGCGAAATTACCGGGCATGGCGGAACGGCAAAAATGAGCAAACGCACGCACGAAAGCGGCAGCGACCGGATAGCCGAGGCGGTGGCGGACATGGATGTGGATATCGTGGTCAACGTCCAGGGCGATGAGCCCTTCGTCCGTCGTGAACCACTGGAGCAGCTGGTCGCGGTTTTCAGGGGAGAAACGGGAGAAAACGTGCAGGTGGCGTCGCTCGTTCAGGTGTTGAAGGAACAACGTTTCATCGACGACCCGAATTACGTGAAGGTGGCGCTCGACAAATTTAACAATGCGTTGTTCTTCAGCAGGAGTCCTATCCCGTACCCCCGCGACAGCTCGGCAGGCGCTGTCTATTACGAACACATCGGCGTGTACGCCTTTAGGAAACAGGCGCTGTTGCAGTTCACCGCGTGGCCGGTGAGTCCGCTGGAGGCGGTGGAAAAGATCGAGTGTTTGCGTTATCTCGAGAACGGCATTCCGATGCGGATGGTCGTCACCAACTACATGGGCGTCGAGATCGATACCCCCGAGGACCTCGAACGCGCGGCGAAACTGTTGTAGCAGCATTTGGCCAATTGCAGGAGCCGCCGGATCCGATGTCCGCCCGGCTTCGCGGGGTTAATTGAAATCGCCGAAACCGACGCGATCGCGGGCTTCGCTCAGTCGCCGGAACCAACGGCGTTGCGCTTAAATTTTTGCAAACTGCTAAAAAGGGGAATCATTATCTTGAGCCGCCGGAGCGTCAAATCTGCCGGAGGTCAACATGAAGCAACCAATCTGGGGCATCGATCTGGGCGGGACCAAAGTCGAAGGAGTGATCCTGGAGTCCATCGACGATCCGACGCCCGTCGTGCGGACACGGGTCGACACCGAAGCGTCGAAAGGATACGAGCATATCATCGGCCAGATCGGGCTGCTTGTGAGAGAAATGGGAGACCGGTCGGGACTTCGGCCAACCGCCATCGGCATCGGTACTCCGGGAGTGCTCGACCCTACCCTGCAGGTAATGAAGAACTGCAATACCGTTGTGCTCAACGGCAAACCCCTGAAAAAGGATCTGGAAGAATCCCTGCGGCTGACGATCGCCATGGCCAATGATGCCAACTGTTTCGCGCTCGCGGAAACGCACTGGGGTATCGTCCACCGGTCGGAGCCCGGCGCGAGCCTGGTCTTCGGCATCATCATGGGGACGGGTGTCGGTGGAGGTATCGTCATCGACGGGAAGATTTGGAACGGCAGACATGGGATAGCCGGCGAGTGGGGACACAATTTCCTCGATGAATCGGGCGGTCCTTGTTATTGCGGAAAGACGGGTTGCGTGGAAACGGTGATCTCGGGACCCGCCACCGAACGGTATTATCGATCGATCAGCGGTCATTCGCTGCGGCTGAAAGAGATCGTCGCCAGGGACGGGAGCGATCCGGCGGCGACAGCCACGATCGACCGGCTTTGTCATTTCTTCGGCAAGGGGGTCTCGGTCATTACCAATTTGCTTGACCCGGACGTGATCGTCGTTGGCGGCGGCGTCGGCAATATCGGAGCGCTCTACTCACGGGGGCTTGAATCGCTGAACAAACATATCTTCAATAATCGCGTCGAGGTGCCCCTGTTGAAACCTTCGCTGGGAGATAGTGCGGGCGTCTTCGGCGCCGCCGCGCTGGTCGCATCCGTCTGAAACTCCCGATCGCCCGGGCCGAATAGGCAAGTTTTGTTACTTTTGCGTATGAGCGCGAATAAGTTCCGTAATTTCAAGATGGTGGGCTATGTTGTTTATGGCCGCGGCAGTTTTAACCAGTTGGACGAAATACTGGCGCCGCACCGGAAAGGAGACGCTCCCATGGTCTTCCTGCTGGACCATTATTTCGAGCATAAGCCGCTGGCGCAGCGCATCCCGCTTCGGGGAAAGGACAAGCTAATCTTTGCCGATGTGACGAACGAGCCGAAAACGTCCTATGTCGACAAGCTGGCAGGCCGGCTGAAAGAGGAATTCGGAACCGTGAGCGGCATCATCGGGATTGGCGGCGGTTCGGCGATGGACCTTGCAAAGGCGGTATCGCTCATGATGAACAACCCCGGCTCGTCCGCCGACTACCAGGGATGGGATCTGGTCAGGTCCCCCGGCGTCTACAAGGTCGGTATTCCCACGCTCAGCGGCACAGGCGCCGAAGTTTCGCGCACTACGGTACTGACAGGGCCTACTAAAAAGCTGGGGATGAACTCCGACTACACGCCTTTTGACCAGATCGTGCTCGATCCCGAGCTCACCGCGGGGGCCCCGGCCAACCAGCGTTTCTATACGGGAATGGATTGCTATATCCATTGTATCGAAAGCCTGGAAGGTACCTATCTCAACGAGTTCAGCAAGTCCTACGGCGAAAAGGCGCTTCAGCTGTGCCAGGAAGTCTACGTAAAGAAACAGGAATGGGACGCCGACAGCGATGACAAGCTGATGATGGCCTCGTATGCCGGCGGAATGAGCATTGCGTACTCGCAGGTAGGGGTTGCGCATGCGGTGAGTTATGGACTGGCCTATCTGCTGGGCACGAAACATGGCATCGGCAATTGTATCGTCTTCGACAAGCTGGAAGAGTTCTATCCCGACGGCGTCCGGGAATTCAAGCTGATGGTCGAAAAAAATAAGATCGATATCCCGCAGCACATCACAAAAGGCCTGACCGATGAACAATTCAATACCATGATCGACGTTTCTTTAGTGATGAAGCCGTTGTGGGAGAATGCGCTTGGAAAAGACTGGGAGATGATCATGACCCGCGACCGGCTCCGGGCGCTGTACGAAAAGCTGTAAAAACCCAATGATCAGGTATTGGAAGAATACGGTTGCGGGCATTTTGAGCCTTTTTTTGATCGGGTTCCTCGCCTGTAAGAAGTCTGCTCCCACGAAGGTGCAGCTGACCCCCTTGCAGACGCTGCTCAACACCGATACCTCGCTTTCGCTTTATCACCTCTTGTTACTGCGGGCCAATGATGCCGGTCTCCTGAAAGATACCGCGGCCTCGTTGCTCATGGCCAGGAACGATGTCCTGATCGCTTCGGGTTATCCCCGGATCATCATCGACTCGATGAGTTCATCGCTGGCTGACAGGATCGTCCGCTACAATTATCTTCCTTCCGGTGTCAGCCTGGACAGCGCGGGGGTCAATGTTGTTCCGACGCGGCTCGGCGTTCCCCTCTATGTCGAGCAAAACGGCAACCAACTGGTGCTGAACGGCAGCGCCACCGCGGACGGCACACCTGTCGCCGTCGGTAAGGCTTCGGTGTACTGGCTAACCGCCATGGTTCCCCCGGCGGCCGATTCGCTTCCCAATCTCCTGGGTACCGACAGCACGCTTACTTACCTGAATGCGGTCTTTACGCGGACCAATCTCTATGACTCGCTCCTGCAAACGGGAAGCTATACCCTGCTGGCCCCGGTCAACAGCGCGTTTCAGCAGGCGGGGTACGACAGCATCGGTGCCATCGACTCGGCCAATATCGATACGTTGGTGCACCTGGCGATGAACCAGGTAGTCCGGGGCGCCTATTTTACGACCGGCTTCCCGGGCACGGTAACGACATTATCGGGCGGAAGTGTCACTGTTACGGTCAACAACGGTATCGTGCAGTTTGCCGGCGCCGGGAACATGGTCCCTGTGCATTGGCTCACCGGCGATAATGTGGCGGGGCCCACGATCATCCTGCATAAGACCGATGGCATCATCGATCCCTGACCACGGCCATCCGGCGGCGCCGCGAAGCGGGCCGGTTTTTCCTTTCGGTAACATTTGTTTTTCCTTACATTCATTACATTTGGGTTTCGTCTATTGTCATTCAGCAAGTCATGCCCAGTTTGAACGATATAAAGAACCTGCTCCAGCGCAACAGGATCACCGATTTTGTCAAGCTAAACAAGCTGACGCCCCGGGATATCGCCAATTTCGCCAATCGTCATACGCAGGGCGCGGTTAAACTGTTCCAGCAACTGGACCCCACGCATGCCGCGAGGGCATTTAAGTTCATGCGGCGGCAAAAGCAGGAAACCATCATCAAATCGCTGCCCGAAGAAAAGGCGGCCGAGCTGTTGAATGCCATGAAGCCCGATGATCGGACGGCTTTCCTGGAAGAGCTGCCGGGGAAATATGTGACCGAGCTGCTCAAGATATTGACGCCCGAGAATCGGGCCGAGACCTTGAAGTTGTTGGGTTACGAGGAGGGTTCGGTGGGCCGGTTGATGACCCCCGATTATCTCGCGATAAAAGAGAACAGCACGTGCCAGGAAGTATTGGCTGCGATCCGCCAGCGCGGTCAGGCCACGGAAACGCTGAACTGGCTGTTCGTCGTGGATGACAAAGGGATCCTGATCGATGATATCAATATTAAAGATTTCCTGGTCGTCGATCCGGGCACGACCGTGTCGCAGATCATGGACCGCCAGTTCCTCGCGCTCAATGTGAACGATGCCCAAAAGAACGTGATCAATATTTTCCGGAATCATAGCCGCTACGCGCTTCCGGTGACCGATAACAACGGGGTATTGCTGGGGATCGTGACGCTGGACGACGTCCTTCGGCTGGCGGAATCCGAAGGAACACGGGAGATCCAGAAGATCGGCGGTTCGGAAGCGCTCGACGAACCCTACACGACCATATCGTTTGGCAGACTGATCAGGAAACGCGCCGGATGGCTGATCATCCTTTTCCTGGGGGAAATGCTCACGGCTACCGCCATGGGACATTTCGAAGGCGAGATCAGCAAGGCGGTCGTCCTCGCTCTGTTCATTCCGCTGATCATTTCCAGCGGCGGTAATTCCGGTAGCCAGGCTTCTTCGATCATTATCCGGGCTATGGCGCTGGGAGAGATCGGATTTCGGGATGCATGGAGGGTTGTCCGGAAGGAATTTTCTTCCGGGTTGGTCCTCGGCGTCGTCCTTGGCATCGTCGGGTTCTTGCGGATCTTCCTCTGGCAGGAGTTCGGGTGGATGAGCTATGGGCCACATTGGATGGAGGTCGCCATCACCGTTTTTTTCGCCCTGATCGGCGTAGTGCTGTGGGGCACGTTATCGGGCAGTATGCTCCCGATCGTTCTCAAGAGACTGGGTGCAGATCCCGCGGCTTCGTCGGCGCCGTTTGTCGCCACGCTCGTGGATGTCACCGGCCTGATCATCTACTTTTCGGTAGCTTTTGTCGTCATGCGGGGAACGCTGTTGTAGCCGGGGCGAGGGAATTCGGTTATCGCTTGCGGACGGAGGACGATCACCCGGCGAGTCGGCGATTCGCGCTACTTCTTCTTGTACACGGGCACGTTGCTGCAGGCCTCTCCATACAGGATGCTTCGGGCAACCGGCCGGAGACGGCGCGCAATCTCCAGGTAGGCGAATCCGCCCACGGAAAGATCGCCGCAACCTTTCACCACCACCCGTTTGTCGGCATAGGCATCGATATCGATCGCGCGAAGCCTGTTCAAGAGGATTTCGCGCAACACGGTCTCGCGGTCGCCGAGAAGAACGTCTTTTGCAAAAGGTTCCGCCTGCACCGCGACCAGCATATAGGCCCACGAAGGGATGATGGCATCGGCCGTACACATAACGGCGAGGATCTTGCCCTGGAACAGGGTCCAGTCGACCGTCTGCAGCGCGGCGCGGAATTCTTTCTCCTTCAGTATCATTTCCCGGAACAACAACGGCTTCAGATCGAAGACGACGATCTCTTCTTTGGGATAGAACGCTTCCAGGTCCAGGGTGACAAGACCGCTTTGTGCCACTTTATTGATGATCTCATCGCTCACTGGACAAAGATACGACAAATAAAATCCCCGGTCCAGCGAGCCGGGCCGGGGATCCCTTCACCTTGCAAAGCGTTTACCGGAATGTCCGGGCGCCTGAAGGCGACTAGAAGAATTTGCTCCGGTAGTCTTTTACATTTGCCAGTTTGCGCTCGACATCCATCAGCCGGTTGTAGATCTCGGAACGCATCCGTTGTTCCTGGACGAAACGTTGTTGTTGCAGGTCGGCGTTCGGATTGGACATCGCGCTGACGTTCTCCACTTTGATAAAGA
>DASZYU010000009.1:0-6978 GCA_035545215.1 Puia sp. | reverse complement strand
TGGATGTGCACAACTGGGTATTTTCGACCCGCCGGTGGAAACAGATTCAAGGAGGGGAGGGCGGTACCGAAGGAATCGATAACGATTTCCTGGTGCGTGGATTCGAAAATCTCGGCGCCTGGATCGTCGGCAGGAACATGTTCGGGCCGGTTCGGGGCACCTGGCCAGACATGAACTGGAAGGGTTGGTGGGGAAACAATCCCCCTTATCACGTTCCGGTTTATGTGCTAACACATTATGCAAGACCTCCTTTGAAGATGGAGGGGGGGACGACTTTTTACTTTATTACCGAAGGCATTCATGATGCACTCGCCAAGGCCCGGGAAGCGGCCAATGGAAAGGATATCCGAATAGGAGGCGGGGTGAATGTTATACAACAGTACCTCCGCGAAGGACTGATCGATGAGCTGCATATTGCCATCACACCGACGATAATAGGCAGAGGTGAAAGACTATTCGATAACGTTGACTTGCGTAAATTGGGTTACGAATGTGTCCGGTTCGAAGCATCGGAGAAGGTCACACATGTTATCCTCCAACACAACAAATAATCATTATGAAATACATTTGTCTTGGATACATGAATGAAGAAGTTTGGGAAACACTTTCCGAAAGCGAACGGCAAACCTTTATGGACGAGTGTTTTAGCTACGATGATGAACTTCGGAAAAATGGTCACTATGCAGGCGGGGAGGGCCTGCAGGAAGCCCGAAATGCTGCCACATTGAAATGGCGCAGCGGCAAGGTTTCCGTGACCGACGGCCCTTTCGCCGAATCCAAAGAGCAAATCGGCGGGATCATGATACTTGAAGCCGCCGATCTGAATCATGCCATCCGCCTGCTGTCCAAGCATCCGTCTCTTCGGCTGGGCCGCGGCGGCAATAGTTGGGAAATTCGTCCAGCATTCGACCTGACAGGCTTTATCGAGGATAGCAAACGGCGAAGAGAGTGACTTTAGTGAAGACCTTGCATTCATGCACTTAATTCAGCGATCCATCTCAAATCCACTATTCGGTGGTTTGAAAAACGTCCTGTTTGGTTCACAATTTTGTCCCCCACTTCAAATCACTCCGTCTGCAAGCTCTTCACCGGATTCCTATGCGCAGCCTTTAGCGCCTCTACACCCACGGTTAGCATGGCGATGGCGACCGCAGCCACTCCGCAGCATCCGAAGACCCACCACGGCACCGTCGTGCGATAGGCGAATCCTTGCAACCACTTGTGCAGGAAATACCAGGCCACCGGCACGGCGATAACAAAGGCTAGGACGACCGGCCAAAGGAAATCCACCGTCAGCATCCGGAAGATACGCACTACGCTGGCGCCCATTATCTTTCGGATACTGATCTCTTTTTGCCGCTGTTCGGTCGCAAAGGTTGCAAGACCCAACAGGCCCATGCAGGAAATCACGATGGCGAAGATCATGGCCAGCCGCATCAGCCCCGAGAGGCGTTTTTCCTGTTGATAGAGATTAGCGATGGTTTCATCGAAGAAGTCGTAGGAGAACTCGTCGAGCGGGTAGGTCGCCTTCCAGAGCTTTTGCACTTCGGCAAGGACCGTTGCGACGGATTCCGGCTGCCGTGCTTCGGGAGCAAGACGGATGCTGATAAAAGGCACCTGCCGGTTATAATTGAGGTAGATCGGCTCGATAGCTTCGTGCATCGAACGCGAATGGAAATCCCGGATAACCCCGACAATAGTTCCTTTACCGTTGCCCCGGCCGCGACCCACCTGGTCGCTCGAAACGCGGTTGTTGCCGAGTTTGACGGATTGCCCAATCGCTTCCTGCGGCCGCCGGAAGCCGAGCTGGCGGGCCAGGGTCTCATTAATGACATATTCGTTGTCCGAATCGTTAGCGAAGAAATTACGTCCTGCGACCAGCCTGAGCCCGAATAGGCGGAGATAATTGGTGTCTGCGTCTATGGAACCCGAATTCACCGCTTGATCCTGATAAATGAAGGAGGCCATGCCGTGGAAATTGGCCTGCGGGGTACTCGCATTGCGGCTGACTAATGCGATGCCGGGGACCTCGCGAAGTTGCTGCGCAAGCGCCTCCCGGTCCCTGATCCGGGCTCCCGCATTGAATGAAACGATGGCGTCTTTGTCAAATCCGAGGTCTGTATTGAGAACATAGTGCAGTTGCCGGGCAACGATGACGGTGCCGATGATAAACAGTAGGGAGATGGTGAATTGAAAAACGATCAGGCTGCGGTGGAGAAAGCGGTTGGGTTGCAGGCTGCGGGTGGCCTGCCCCTTGAGGCTCAGTACGGGCAACAACGCGGAGATCACCTTCGCAGGATACCAGCCGGCCAGCAAAGTGGTGATGATGGTGATGGCAGACAGGAAGAGCAGTACGGCGAACGATGGTTGGAAGCTAAAGCCGGGCGGCATATAATAATGGAGCATGTTGATCACCGGCGTCGTGATCAAAAGTGACCCGATCACCGCCAGGATGGTGAGCACGAACGTTTCGCCTAGGAATTGGAAGATGAGGTCTTTCCGCCGGCTGCCGAGTACTTTGCGGATGCCTACCTCCTTTGTCCGTTGCAAGGATTGGGCGGTGGAGAGATTGACGAAATTGATGACCGCGAGAATCAGAATGAAGATGGCGATCCCCATGAGCCCATATAGGGTGGGCAGGTGCGCCTTGCGGGAATAACTGTCGCGGTAGGTCTCATTGAAATGGATATCGGCCAGCGGTTGGAGGGAGAGACTGGCTGTCTGTCCGAGCTCCAATTTAAAATGCCTTTTTACAAAGGCGGGGAACTGCCGTTCTACCTGTGCGACCGTCACACCCTTGTCGAGCAACACAAGGCCCTGCGAGAAGGTGCCTAACCCCTGCCAATTATCGAGAATAAAGGTTTTTCGGATGAAAGTATTCTGTGCGGTACTGTAGGAAATAAAGTCACGGAACGCAAAGTCCGAATTATGGTTCCAATCTGCTACTACGCCGGAGACATAGGTCCAGAGGGTATCCCTACCCACATAGATCACTTCCCGCCCGATGGATGCTTCCGGCGGGATGTTGCCGAAATATTGCCGGACCTCTTTTGCGGAGAGCACCACGCGAAAGGGCTCGTTGAGGCTGGTGGCGGGATTCCCGGCAAGCCACTTATATTGGAAGATCCGGAAATATTGCGCATCGGTGATGATCACGGGAGATGTGCCCTGCGGCGACTCGAATGTTTTAGCCTGCTGCCCGGCGCCTTTGCCCGGGATAATCACCGTCCAGTCGAAGGTTAAGAACGGAGATACGGCCTGGCAGCCGGTCACTTCGCCTCGTAACGTCGACGCCAGTGGGCCCTGCACGGCGGCATCGTCACCGTGGTGGTTCCCATCGGTTCGGTGTTCGACGATGCGGTAGATGCGGTCGCCGTTGGGATGGAACCGGTCGTAGCTAAGCTCGAAATGCGTGATCAGGAAGATGATCAGACAGGCGGTCAGGCCGATGGCGAGGCCGAGGACATTGATCGCAGCATAGACCTTTTGCTTCCAGAGCTTGCGAACGGCGATCAGCCAATAGCTTTTTAGCATGTGTGTTGCTTTGGTGGGAGGATGTCAATGCGCCACAAAGAACTTGCCACTCCGTAAGTATTTATATGTCAATGATATATTTGGCAAAAGAAAGCGCGGACGTCCGCTTTTGATACATTTGGTGTTCGGGTAAACTGATGGTAAAATACCTCTTTTGAGGATCAATGATGTCCAATTAGGGTCACAACAAAGAAATGACGGAAAGTCGTATTAAAAAGCCACCGGAAAAGGTGGCTTTGTTTCTTTTGTACAGCGAAAGCAAATGATTATTTTCTCGCCACGACAAACATGATGATAGCCATAGCAATACCGATCACCCAATAAACGATCTTGATCTCATTGCTCAGTTTGTCGTTGGTCATCTGAATTTTGACTTCTAACTTACCTTCCAGCTCATTCAGCTTTGCAATTACCTCTTTCATATCGTTATTGATTTTCGCATCGATTAGCTGCAAAATTGCTTTCTTCTGATCTGGCGGCAGGGGAATATTTTCCAGGCTGCTGCTTACTTCCGATATATTCATCTTTTCTGAATTACCCGTTAATTCGAAAATTTGAACCGACCGAAGTGAGACAAATTTACAAAAAATAATAAGGATAGATATTAAAAAAAGCTAGCTCGCCATAAGATGCACCGGTAGTGTTTGTTTAACAAATTCTATGCGACGCCGCTATTGATAGGTCAGGTTATCAGGTCGTTAGTTCAGCGACCAACTTTAAATCAGCCAGCCATTGGTTTGAAAAGTGTCCAATCCGGGTCACAAGGCCCCGCAGGAGAGTGCGGGGCTGTTTTGTTTGGTAGCGGGGAAAGCTTGCTCTCCTAAGCGGACAAATGAATACTTTGGCATTGATCTGCGGACGCTCGGCGGATTACACGGATTGAAATAAAAGAGGAGCCAGAAGCAACTTTGGCTACCTGGATAGCAGCCAATCGTAAAAGAGCCTCGCTCTAAAAGAACAATCACTCCGCCCGCAACGCCTGCACAGGATTCCGGTAGGCGGCCTTGAGCGCCTGTATCCCCACCGTCAGCAAGGCGATGACGACCGCTGCCATTCCGCAGCATCCAAAGATCCACCACGGCGTCGTTGTGCGATAGGCGAACCTCTGCCAAACGTTTTGGATGCGGGCGAGTACCGCCGCGACGGCTTTGGGCTGCCGCGCTTCGGGTGCAAGGCGGATGCTGATCTCAAACAGCCGTCTATCATAAAAGAGACAGATCGGCGAGATGGCCTCGTGCAGCGATGTCGAATGGAAATCGCATACTACCGCCGATGCTCGTTCCTGCACGATTACTGTACCGAAACCGAACATCATGGTTTCAGGAGGCCCTGACAGAAGTATGGGCTTCAATACTTTATATACCCGGCACTCTTTTGGCGTTGTCCTGTTGGTCTGGCCGCCTTACCCGTCATAAAACCGACCATTCCATGTTCCGCAACTATCTCAAGATTGCCTTCCGTAGCCTCAGGAAAAGCAAGGGCTTTACCGCCCTCAACATCCTCGGCCTCGCTGCCGGGCTCGGTGTCTGTTTGCTGATCGTCCTGTACGTCACTGACGAGCTCAGTTATGACCGCTACAACGTCAATGCCGACCGCATCTATCGGATCGACGAGGATAGCTACATCAATAACACCAGGTTTGATGCCGTCACCGTCTCCAAATTTCTCGGCCCCACTCTCGTTGCTTCCTATCCGAAGATCCAGCAAATGGTCCGATTCCGCAACCCTGGGAACCAGCTGGTGAGGAAAGGCGGCAACCACATCCTTGAGCATCACTTCGTCTTCGCCGACTCGACGATCTTTAAGGTCTTCACCCTGCCCATGATCGCCGGCGACCCCAATACCGCCCTCAACGACCCTCATTCTATCGTGGTCGATGAAAGTGCCGCCCGCCGCTATTTCAACAGCACCGACGTCATCGGCCGCACACTGGAGGTTGGTACTGAGAACACACCCCTCAAGATCACCGGGGTCATCCGGGACATACCGGAACAGTCCCAGTTCCATTTCAGCTTCATTCGCCCCATCCGCGAATCCTACACCTTTAATGGTCCCGACGACAACAGCTGGCTAAGTACGAATTATTACACCTATATCCTTGCCCAACCCGGCACCTCCCGGGAAGAGGTCCAGAAGGACGTAGACGCGGTCGTCAACCTCAATATCGGCCGGGCCCTCCAGGAGCTGATCCACGCGTCGGTCGCCGATCTCGAGAAAGCGGGTAATCATTTCCGGTACCGCATTTTCCCCCTCACCGACGTCCACCTCCATTCCAATAAGTCTTACGAGCTCGAAGCCAACAGCAATATCCAGTTCGTTTACATCTTCTCCGTCATCGCCGTGCTCATCCTCCTGGTCGCCTGCGTCAACTTCATGAACCTCAGCACTGCCCGCTCAGCCAACCGCGCCAAGGAAGTGGGAATCCGCAAGGTCGCCGGATCGACAAAAGGACACCTCATCATCCAGTTCCTCACCGAGTCCGTCCTGCTCAGCTTTCTCTCCCTCGTCTGCGCCCTTGGCATTGCCGTCCTGCTGCTACCGATATTTAATCAGCTTGCCGGCAAATCGCTCCATCACGAAGCGCTCTTCAGCGGCCGGTTCCTGCCCATTCTCATCCTCCTGGTGCTGCTGGTCGGCTGTCTCGCCGGCAGTTATCCCGCCTTCTACCTTTCCTCCTTTCAGCCGATTCATGTATTGAAAGACAGCCGAGGGAACCGAAGGCTGCGAGCGGGGTGGGGCGTGTCGAAGCAGCCCCGCCGAAGTTCAGTGGCGGCCGGCTTCAAGAGCAGCTGGCTGCGTAGCAGCCTCGTGGTCTTTCAATTTTTTATTTCCATCGGGCTTATCGCCAGCACCCTCGTCATCTACCGCCAGCTGCACTTCATCCGAAACAAGGAAATCGGCTTTAACCGGGATCAGGTACTCGTCATCCATGATACCTGGCCACTCGGCAAGGAAGGCGCGACCAATCTTCGCAAGGACCTCCTCACGCTTGCCGGAGTCGCCGACGCCACAGTCACCGGTGACCTCCCCACCGTCGGCGGCGATCAGTACCGTCAGCCGGGCTGGTTCCGGGATGCCTCCCTCGACGCCAGGAAGGTGTTCTTCATGACTACACTCATGGTCGACGACCATTATGTTCCCACTCTCGGCATGCAGATCGTCAAAGGCCGCAACTTCGACCTCGCACATTTTCCTACCGACTCTAGCGGCATCGTCCTCAATGAAGCCGCCGTAGCGATGCTCGGCGTGAAGGATCCCCTCAATCTGATTATCTGGTATAAGGATCATGAGTTCCCTGCCCGCGCCTTTCAAGTCGTCGGTGTCGTAAAGGATTTCAATTATAATTCCATGCACGACAGGATCCAGCCCCTTGTCATGGAACTCAACCCTTACTGGGCCAGCATGGCCGTCCGCTTCCGCACCAATGATGTCTTCAGCCTTGTC
>DASZYU010000008.1:0-3868 GCA_035545215.1 Puia sp. | reverse complement strand
CGCACGCGCGTCAGACCGTGCTTTACCGGAAGGATCTCGAAAAGGAACACCTATTCCCGTACCTGGTCTCGCTGTGCAAGGCTTTTTATGAGCAGCAAAGCAGGGAACAGGACCCGCTGGGGGCGCCCGAATCGGGACATGTCGCTTCCGGGCCTGCCGCGGACGACCGGCGGCCGGGGTTTCACTGTCGTCATTGTCTGACGGTCTACGAGGAGGAATATGGCGATCCCGATCAGGCGGTTGCGCCGGGCACGCCGTTCGCCGAACTGGACGAGGGCTTTGTTTGCCCGGTCTGCGGCGGTCCCATTAGCGATTTCGCCGTGACTGTCGTAACTTAGTAGTATCATGAGTCGTCCAATCGAAGACCGGTATGGCAGGAAGTTCCGCACCTTGCGGGTAAGTTTGTTGCAGCATTGCAACCTAGGCTGCGTCTATTGTGTTGCGGGCGAGGACGAGCTCAAGCAGGCTAACGCTTCGCCGGCGGGCGGATCGCTGACCGTAGAAGGGCTGCTGGCGATCATCCGGCGTTTGCACTGGCAGTTGGGGTTGGATCATATCCGGCTGACGGGTGGGGAGCCCCTGCTGTATCCCGGGCTGACGAGCCTGATCAGGGGCATCCGGGAGACCGGCATCGTCTCGGTGCGGATGACGACGAACGGCTTTTTGCTCGAAAGACAGGCGGCGCAGTTGAAAGACGCAGGTCTGGAAGCATTGAATGTATCACTGGACGCGGTCGACGAGGACGTTTTTTTCCGGATAAGCCGCCGACATTCCGCCCAGCGGATCGTCCGGGGTATCGACGCTGCGATCGCGGCGGGTTTGGCCGTCAAGATGAATGCCGTGGTGATGAAAGGCATCAATGATTCGGAGATCCTGCCGTTGCTCGACCTCGCTTTTTCGCGGAAGGTGCCGATCCGTTTCCTGGAAGTCATGGCGATGGGGCATCTGCATGATGAGGCGGGGCGTTTCCTCGTATCGCAGGAAGAGATCCTCCGTGTGGTCGCGACGCATTACCGGTTCGAGCCCTTGCCGCGCGCGGAAGCCTCTACGGCGCGCTACTGGAGGACGGACAAGGGGCAGATCTTCGGCATTATCGCCAATGAAAGCGAGCCTTTCTGCCGCGATTGCGACCGGCTTCGGCTGGACAGCAGCGGTAGGATCTACGGATGTCTGAGCAGCAATCTGCCCATCCCGCTGAGCATCGATGAAGACGAGGAGGATTGGAGGACCAAGCTGGAGCAAGCCCTTTCGCACAAACAGGCATTGCGTTTTACAGGCAGCGATCTGAGCATGTTACGGATAGGCGGATAAGCGGGGGTGACCCCGGCATCCATCGAAAAGCAAAGGCGGCCGGCGGTCGCGTGGGGCAGACAAGACAATGAAAATTCACGTATATGCCGGATTGAAAGATTACTTTCAACCGGAATTCGAGCTCGAAGGCCTCGCCCGGAACACGGACGAGCTGAAAAAGCTGTTGCTGGCCATCAACGACAAAGCGGGAAAAATGCTGGCGTCGTGCCGGTTTGCCGTGGAGGAAGGGTTCATCGACAACCAATTCAAATTGAACGAGCATGATACCATCGTCATCATCCCGCCGAGCAGCGGCGGTTAGGGCATTGAGCGCGGAGCCGGTCGACATGGCGGGTATGCTCGCGCGGGCGCATCACCCGGGCGCCGGGGCGGTCGTTTTGTTCAGCGGCGAAGTGCGGAACAGCAACCGGGGCCGCGCGGTCGCGTTCCTGGAATACGAGGCCTATCCCCCGCTGGCCGACAAGCTCATCGCGGAGATATTGGCCGTCGCAACCGAAAAATGGGGGCTGCATATTGCGTTGGCGCAGCACCGGGTGGGAAGGGTGGAGGTGGGCGATACCGCAGTGGTGGTGATCACCGCTTCCGCGCATCGTGCAGAAGCCTATGCCGCCAACCGGTATATCATCGACCGGATCAAACATGAGGCGCCGATCTGGAAATGCGAACACTATACAGACGGCAGTCATGAGTGGGGCAATAACTGTAACTGTCATGCCGTGACGGGCGATCCCTCCAAGCACATTTATGAAACCGGGCATTGATCGTCCCGGACCATTGGGGGAAGGCAGGGGTGGATTGCTGATGGGGCTCGTGCTTTGCGGCGGCGAGAGCCGAAGGATGGGACGCGACAAGGGCCTGTTGCTCAAAGACGGTGTCCCGTGGGCGCAATATGTAGGGCGGCAATTATCCGGATGTTCGCAGGTGTTTTATTCTATTCATGCCCGGCAATGGAAACCATACGCGGCCCTGTTCCCGGCGAACCGGTTGATAGTCGATGCGCTCGACATTCCCGGACCGTTGAACGGGCTGCTCACCGCGCACCGGCTGATGCCCGGGCCGGACATCCTGCTGATGGCCTGCGATATGCTCGATATGGACCGGGAAACGCTGGGACGGCTCGTTGCCGCCTGGCAGGTTCACGACGCGTCTGCAGCGGACTATATCGTTTACGGGGATGAGCGGCTCTGGCAGCCGTTCGGTGCTATTTACACCAGCAGGGGACTGAGGCAGGCTGCGGGGTACGACAGTCTTCAATCAATGCTACGGTCCGGGCGGACGCTGGGTTTGCCCGTCGCAAATCCGATCGCATTCAACAACTACAATTCGTTATGAAATGGCCGCCCGCGGAGCGGGCGGCCAGGGTGTTCGTTATTGAAGCACCAACACCCTCACGGGCGTTGGATATACCGTGCTGCCGTCGCTGAGCATGATCGAGAAATAGAAGCGATTGGACAGTTCGACATTGGCCGTCGGAGCAGGGTTCGTGCCGGCCTTGATCGGATAGTTCTTGATGTATTCGGCAAGAGACGTCTTAAAGGTCACCGAATTGTTGGTAGCGGCGATGGGCGCGGAATTGTACCATTTCGAATTCACGTTCTGTATCGCCGCATAGCTGGTCGAGCCGATGATGTTCGTGATCTGCGTCATGGTCTTGCCGCTGCCCGTCAGCTCGAGCGTGATCGTGATGCTGCTGTCTCCGCTGAGCGAAGTGGTCACCGTCGGATCGGGCCGGTAGTCCACCGCATTGGTGACTGTGATCGGGGCCGATGGCGGGTTGTAGTCCTTATAATTGGGGCCGAGGCCTTTCTGTTTGGTACAGCCGGCGACCGTCGCCGTGGCCAGGAAAAGCGCATATACCGATAGTTTATGGATGATCATGTTTAATTTCTTTTAGTTGTGATGAAACTTATTTTGCCCACCAGAGCTTGACGTCGACCAGCGGTCTCGGGTTGGGGGCGTTGGGGTTCGTCGACAGCTCGCCATTCGTATACGGCAGTCTCGTCGGTATCACCGACGGATCGTCGCCTCCGGGGTTGAGCGGCAGCGACAGCACGGGATATCCGGTACGGCGGTAGTCGTCGAAGACCTCGATGCCGTTGCCGCACCAGGCGATGTATTTCTGCGTGATGATCTGCTGAAGCATTTGCTGTTGCGTCCCGCTGAGCGTGACAACGGCCGGGTTGGCGGCGAAATAGGCGCTGATATCGGAGGCGGCCAGGCCGACTTTCTGCATACTGGCCGTGATACCTGCCTGGTAGAGCTGATTGGGGTCGCCCGGCGTGCCCAGCATCAGGGCGGCTTCGGCAAGGATGAAGTCCACCTGGAAATTGGTCAGCAGGCGGATCGGCGCGGCGCCCAGGGCCGTGGGATTGCCGGCCGGCGCGATGAGGTAGGTGCCATATTGCGAGCGCGTCGCCTGTGCCGGCGCGGGGGCATTGGAGCCGTTGTTGAAACCGGTAAATACGCCATTCGGTTTGGTGAAGAATTTCGCCAGCCGCAGCGTATCGTTCAGGCTTTGCTCCAGTGCGAGGAAACGCGAGCTGAGCATCTGGTCGCC
>DASZYU010000007.1:0-7604 GCA_035545215.1 Puia sp. | reverse complement strand
ATCTATGGAAAGTATTTCGCGCAGCTGGGTTGGGACGCCCGTTTGGACAACGGGTTGCGGATGCATGTGCGGGCAGCCTGGGAAGAACGTCTCCCGCTGTCGAATACCACGTACTATGCCTTATTCCCCTCGAAGAACGGGTTGTTTACGCCCAATTACCCGGTCGAACGGCTGGACGTACCTTTCCGGCGGCATCGGGCGGCGCTGACGACGGTGGAGCTGGAATACCAGCCGGGACAGCGTTACATTGAGGTTGGGGACAGGAAGATCGCTATCGGGTCGAGCTACCCGGTCCTGAACATCGTCTATACGAAAGGGTGGAACAAGGTGCTGGGAAGCGCCGTTGATTTCGACAAATGGCTATTCTCGGTCACGGACAACGTGAACCTGAAATTGCTGGGCATGTTCCGGTACCGGTTGGCGGCGGGAGGGTTCCTCAACGCCCGATCGGTCTATCTCCAGGACTACCAGCATTTCAATGGTAACCAGACGATCGCCGCTACGGAATACGTGGGCAGCTTGCAGATGGCGCCTTATTATGCATACAGCACGGCGGCTTCGCTTTATTGGGCCGGGTACACCGAGCATCATTTCAATGGGTTGCTGACGAACAAGATCCCGTTGTTCCGGAGGCTGAACTGGAACCTCGTCGGCGGCTTCAACATGGTCTATATCAGCAACCGCAACAACTATCAGGAACTGTCTTGGGGACTGGAGAATATCTTCAAGCTGTTGAGGATAGATTGGGTGACCTCGTGGCGGCAGGGCAGTTATTTTCAGACGGGCATTCGGATCGGAATGGGGGGTTTGCTGGGGGATGGCCTCCAGGGCCGCAACTCTGCCACGCACCGGTGAGCGAAGGCGGGGAAGAATAGCCAGGCAAACGGAGATGAGGCCGGCAGACAGAGAAAAGCCAGGAAAACAGAGATGAGACCGGCAGCCCGCGCAGCGGATAAATTGCATATTTTTGCAAATGCCTGTTTTGCACAACCGCGTGTCTCAAAAGGAACTGAAAGCGCGTTTATTACAAGAAAAGGAGCCGCGTAAGACGATATCCTTCTATCGTTATTTCCCGATACCGGATCCGAGGGGTTTCCGCGACGGGTTGTATTCCGGGTTGAACCGTTTGTCGGTATTCGGTCGCATCTATGTGGCGGCCGAAGGCATCAACGCGCAGATCAGCGTGCCGGCGTCGCGTCTGGAGGACCTTAAACGCTGGCTGGATGGGGTGCGGGGACTGGAGAACCTGCGGTTGAACATCGCCGTCGATAACGACGGGCTTTCCTTCTGGGTACTGAAGATCAAGGTGAGGGGCAAGATCGTTGCCGACGGCATCGACGACCCGGCTTTCGACATGCGCAATAAAGGGCAATATGTCGATGCGGCGACCTTCAACCGGCTGACCGATGACCCCGATACGGTCGTCGTGGATATGCGCAATCACTACGAATTCGAGGTCGGGCATTTCGACAAGGCGGTGGAAGTGCCTTCGGACACCTTCCGCGAACAACTGCCGATGTCCGTGGAAATGCTGCAGGACAAAAGGGAAAAGCCGGTGATCCTGTATTGCACAGGCGGTATCCGCTGCGAAAAGGCTAGCGCGTACCTGCTATATAAGGGTTTTACGAACGTCTATCATCTCGAGGGAGGCATCATCCACTATGCAAATACCGTGAAGGAGCAGGGCCTGGAAAATAAATTCCGGGGCAAAAACTTCGTTTTCGACGACCGGCTGGGCGAACGCATCAGCCATGAGATCATTGCACGTTGTCACCAATGCGGCGAACCGGCCGATACGCATACTAATTGCCGTAATGAAGGGTGCCATCTGCTGTTCATCCAATGCCCGGTGTGCGCCGGGAAGTACGAAGGCTGTTGCAGTCCTGCCTGCCAGGAAACCATTCATCTGCCCGCCGAGCAGAGACGCGACCTGCGCAAGGGAATGAATAAGGGATTGCATGTGTTCAACAAAGCCAGGGCCCGGGCTGCGCGCCGGACCGGAAAGGGCTAAAATATTGACGTTTAAGGGTTATTTGCACGCGTAGCTGAACAGTTTACGGGAAATCTTTATGTGTAGCGATTGTTCCGGAACAAAAATTCTGTTATTTTGGAACCCAACAAAAGTGTAGATCGTACGTTTATTCCTTGTCCTTGTAGCTGAACGATCTGCCGCATCGTGTGCGAAAGACGGTAACCTTCAAAACTAAACCAGGGCTCCGACCATGAACAAGGCAGCGAAATTCTTTTTTTCATTCCGGGATTATGTCTGGAACATCGGGTACAGACCGGCCCTGGGAAGTTACGAAAAAAGGAAGCTGGGCCTTTTCAATTTCATGAATGCAATGGGCTTAGTGGCCGGCATACTCATCCCCGTGGTCGGTCTTTTCAGTAACGGACGTTTCCCTCTGCCGGTATGGATCGCCGGTTTTTCGCCGGCCCTGATCAGTATCGGGGTGTTGACCCTCACCCGTTACGAGCAGTACGAACTCGGCCGGATCATTTATTTCACGCTTTATCCCCTGATGACGGCGCTCACCTATGCGCAACACATCGATGCGGGATTCGAATTCTTTTTCGTCCTTTATGCGGTGTTGTCCGTATTCTTTCTTAAGAACAATTTCAATATCACCTGTGCGTTCACGTTATCGATGACCTGTTATTTCCTGGTGATGGTCGTGTGGAAGCGTTATGACTACAACCTGGAATACCACAACCTGTACCTGTATCTTTTCAACCATGTGCTGGCGATCGTCTTCATCTTCTATAGCCTGTTGCTGATCAAGAACGAGAACACGCGCTACCAGAACCAGACGCGCGACAAGAACTGGCAACTGCGCCGCAGCAACCTCAAAATACTGCGCCAGAAGGCCGACATCAGCGGAAAAGCCGTGTTGCTGGAACAGCAGACGCAACAGCTGACGGAACTGAATACACTCAAGAACAAGCTGTTCTCGATCATAGCGCACGACCTCAAATCGCCACTGTACGCGCTGCGGAACCTATTCCAGAATGTGCAGTTGTATGACCTGCCGGGGGACGATATCAAGCTGCTGGTCCCGGAAGTCCTGAACGAGCTGACCTATACCACCGGATTAATGGAAAACCTGCTGCAATGGGCAAAGACGCAGATGCAGGCCGAATCCGTGAAGCCGCAACTGCTGGATATCGCCCGGGTCACCGGCGAGGTGTTGCAACTGCTTCGTCTGCAGGCGGAAGCCAAACGGATCTACATCGACAGCAAGATCCGGCAGCCTGTGTATGTGTATGCCGACAAAGACATGATCAACCTCGTCTTCCGCAACCTCGTGTCGAACGCGATCAAATTCACGCCCGAAGAAGGCTCTATCCATATCGAGGCCAGGGAGATGCGTTCGCATATCGAGATCGTGGTCCAGGACACGGGCACGGGCATCAGCGAAGAGGGCCTGAGGCGGTTGATGGAGGCCAACTATTACACGACTCGCGGCACGGGCGGAGAAACCGGTACGGGACTGGGCTTGATGTTGTGCAAGGAATTCCTCTCGCGCAATGGCGGTCAGATGCGAATAGAGAGCCAACCGGGAAAAGGAAGCACCTTCGCGTTCACCTTGCCGAAAGGCGGGGGGAAAGAGCAGGGCGGGCAGGAGCCGAAAGCAGGGCGCGAAGGACAGTCTGCTCCGGCCAGGTAACGTTCCCAAGCGGCTAGTGCGGGAGGCACAGTTTGCCGCAATTGGCTGGGATTTCGGACCGGGTACAGTGCAACGGACAGTTTGCTGCGATTAGCTGAGATTTCCGACCGAGTACAGGGCCCGCTGATAGGTCTCTTCGTCGGTGAGTATTTGCGGCCGGAAGGTTTCGCCGATCACCTTCTCATATAATTCGATGTACCGCCTGCTGATGGTTTCAACCCAGTCGTCCGTCATGGCGGGGACGGTCTGGCCTTCTTTCCCCATAAAATTGTTGGCGATGAGCCATTCACGCACGAATTCCTTGCTCAACTGTTGTTGCCGCTCGCCCTTATTTTGTCTTTCTTCGAATCCCTCCGCATAAAAATACCGCGAGGAGTCGGGGGTATGGATCTCGTCCATCAGGCATACGGCGCCGTCGAGGAGGCCGAACTCGTATTTGGTGTCTACGAGGATGAGGCCTCGTTTCGCGGCTAATTCGCGGCCTCTCTCGAAGAGCGCGAGCGTATAATCTTCCAACCGGGCATACTGGCCGGCGGTGGCGATCCCCCGGCGAACGATCTCTTCGCGGGAGATGTCTTCGTCATGCCCCACCTCCGCCTTGGTGGACGGAGTGATGATCGGCCCGGGGAAATAATCGTTCTCTTTCATCCCTTCTGGGAGCGGAACGCCGCACAGCTGGCGGCGGCCGGATTGGTAGGTGCGCCAGGCATGACCGGTCAGGTTGCCCCTGACGACCATCTCTACGCGAAAAGGAACGCATTTTCGGCCGACGGCGACGTTGGGGGCCGGCGTATCGAGCAGCCAGTTCGGACAAATGTCTGCGGTAGCGCGGAGCATATAAGCAGCGATCTGGTTCAGTACTTGTCCTTTAAAAGGGATGGGACGGGGAAGGATCACGTCGAATGCCGAAATTCGGTCCGAGGCGATCATAACCAGCCATTTATCGGAGATGGTATAGACATCACGGACTTTTCCGCGATAGAAATTCGTCTGATGAGGGAATTGCAGTTGCTTCATAAGTATGCGGCAAAATTAAATTTTCAAGGGTAAACTACAATATGTATTTTAGTAATATACAATGCCAAACCCGGGTTAGCCGGGTCCATACGTCTATCACGAAAACTAATGCAATGAGAAAAAACCTATCGCACTTCCCGGCACTGGCCATCCTGTTTGCCGTGCTGGTTTCCTATCCCGCGGCCGCGCAGCAGACCGTTACGATCACCGGCAGCGTGCGCCATGCCCAGACCAAAGACCGTGTGGAAGCCGTCAGCGTGGCCATCAAGGGCACTCCTGTCGGCACCTATACGGACAGCCGCGGTAATTTCAGCCTGACAACGACCCAGCAGCCGCCCTTCGTATTGGTTTTTTCATCAATCGGTTTCGCGACCCAGGAAGTGCAGGTGGCGAGCGCCGCAAATCCCATAAGCGTGGACCTCGTGCCTTCAAGCACGCTGGGGACCGAGGTGGTCATATCTGCGACCAGGGGGGCGATCCGCAGCCTGGAATCACCGGTTACGATCGAGCGTATGGGGGCGGTTACGGCGCACGAAGTGCCGGCTCCAACATTCTATGACGCAATCGCGAACCTGAAAGGCGTCGATGCTGTCACGTCCTCGATCCTTTTCAAGACGATGGGAACGCGGGGGTTCATGGGCAGCGGTAATACCCGGACGAACCAATTGGTGGACGGGATGGACAACCAGGCGCCGGGTCTGAATTTCTCCGTTGGGAACATCGTCGGAGTCAGCGAACTGGACATCGACAATGTCGAACTTTTGCCGGGCGCCTCTTCGGCCCTTTACGGCTCGGGGGGCATGACCGGGACCATCCTGTTGACCAGCAAGGACCCCTTCAAGTACCAGGGGCTGAGCGCGCAATACAAACAGGGTGTCAACCATGTGGGGGACAACTCGATGAGCGCGCAACCCTACTACAATGCCGGGGTGCGGTATGCAAAGGCCTTCAATAATAAATTCGCTTTCCGCATCTCGGGGGATTACACGAGGGCGACCGACTGGACAGCCAACGATATGCGCAATTACAGTCCTTCCACCGGTTTGATATTGCCGGGCGCCAACCACACCAATATCCCGGATTACGACGGCATCAATGTGTACGGGGATGAGAGCGCCTATTTCAATGTCCAGCAGCAGTTCAACAATGCGTCGAAGGCCTATGCCGCCGCGGCCGCGCAATATGCCGCCGCAGGCGATGCTGCGGATGCTGCCAAATACCAGGCGATGGCGGTCGGTGCAGGCCAGATCGCCGCGGTGACACCGGCCAATTCGAATGTCACGCGGACGGGATATGCTGAGAGTTCGCTGACAGACTACAATGCCTACAACCTGAAGCTATCGGGCGGTCTTTTCTATAAGCTGACGCCCGGTACAACGGCAAGCCTGACCGCCAACTATGGTAGCGCCAGCACGCTGTACCAGGGTACGGACCGTTACAGTCTGAAAGACGTGAAGATCGGCCAATACAAGGCGGAGGTCAAGGGGCAGCATTTTTATGTGCGGGCGTATACGACACAGGAAGACGCGGGCAGCAGCTATGACATGGTCGCCGTAGCGACCTTATTGAATGAGGCTTATGCGCCGACGGCGACGGTTTGGGCCCCGACCTACCTGAACACCTATGCGGGCGCGATGCAACAAGCGCTGGGCGCGGGCCAGTCCCAGGCACAGGCCTATCTCACGGCGAGCAATGCTGCAAGGGCGGCGGCCGACGCCAATCGGCTGGTTCCGGGCACGGAGGGCTTCAATACCGCTTTCAATCAGCTGAAGAATCAGGCCATCCCTTATGGCGGGAAGTTCAATGACAAGACCAACTTGTATGTGGGCGATGCCATGTACAATTTCGGCGATGTGGAAAAGACGGTCGACGTTACCGTAGGCGCCATGACGCGCGAGTTCGTTTTGAATTCGCACGGGACCATCTTCGCGGATACCGCCGGCAGGATCAACATCAATGAGACCGGAGCGTTCGCTGAATTGCAACGCGCCTTCCTCGACGATCTGCTCAAGCTGTCGGTGTCCGGGCGTTACGACAAGAACTCTAATTTCAAAGGGAGGTTCACGCCCAGGGTCACGGCGTTGTTGAAGGTCGCCAAGGACAATTATATCCGGGCCTCGTTTCAGACGGCCTACCGTTTCCCGACGACGCAGAATCAGTACATCAATCTGCAAACGGGCTCGGCGCGGCTGATCGGCGGTCTACCGCAATTCGTCAGCGCTTACGGACTGAGCGACGGCAACACTTACGATACGGCGACGCTCAACCATTACGCGGCAACCGGCACGGGGCTAACGCCTTTCCAGTACAAGGAATTCAAACCGGAGACCGTGGCCTCGTGGGAATTGGGGTATAAGGGAGTCATAGCGGACAACCTGCTGCTGGACGTTTACGGTTTCTATGCGCAATACACGAATTTCATCGGCCTGACCGTACTGGTGCACGACCCGTTCGCCACCGGCAGCTATCAGCAGAACGCGCTGAATACGTTCGGCATGTATACCAACAGCGCCACCAAGGTCAATACCGTGGGGGCCGGCATTAGTATTGAGTACAAACTGCCCAGCGGGTTCATCGCCTCGGGCAACTATGCGTTTAACAATATATCGGGTGGCGATAACGGGCAGGAAACGGATTTCAATACGCCGAAGAACAAATTCAACCTGTCGTTGTCCAACTACAGCATTGCCAAATATTATGGTTTCGATGTGACGTACCGGTGGCAACAGGAATACCTGTACCAATCCTCTTTCATCACGGGGATGACGCCGGCATTCGGCACGCTGGACGCGCAGATCAGCATGAAGATCCCCCGTATGACCAGCAGCGTGATCAAGATCGGGGCCTCCAACCTGCTGAACAAATATTACGTCGACGCGATCGGGAATGCGAACATCGGCGGATTGTATTATATCAGTT
>DASZYU010000006.1:0-9884 GCA_035545215.1 Puia sp. | reverse complement strand
CCCAAACCAAACAGGCCATTCCTTTTGCAAAAAGGATCCGGGAGGAATACCCGGGCACGGTGATGATCTGGGGCGGATATTTTCCCAACAGCCATTACAAGGTGATCCTCGAGTCGGGCTACGTGGATTTCATCATCAACGGACCGGGCGACCACGCCTTTCCCCGGCTGATCGCGGCGCTGGAAAACAATACCTCATTCGCCGGTATCAAAAATCTCATCTACCGGCAGGACAACAAGGTGATCCGGACGCCAAAGGAAGAACTGATCGATCAATCGCTGCTGCCTCCTTTGCCATACCAGCGGCTGCACAGCTTTTATCCCATGGAGAAATACCTGGGTAAGACCTTTCTCGGCAACAAAACGCTGGCCTATCATTCGAGCATCGGTTGTCCCTTCACGTGTTCGTTCTGCGCGGTCGTTCCCATCTATGAGGCAAGATGGAAGGCCAAAACGGCCGAACAGGTTTACCGCGACATCAAATTCATCAAGGACAACTGGGGCGCCGACGGGATCGAATTCCACGACAATAATTTTTTCGTCTCCGAGAAACGCGTCGTCGAATTTGCGCGACTGATCCTCCCGGAGAGGATGAAGTGGTGGGGAATGGCGCGCATCGACACGATGGACAAATGGAAAGACGAGTCGCTGGCCCTCATCCGCGAAGCGGGGTGCCGGATCATCTTCTTCGGCGCGGAGAGCGGCAATGACAAGGTGCTCGACCAGTTGGACAAAGGCGGCACGCAGTCCGGCGCGCAGATCCTCCGGTTCGCCGAGCGGCTGAAAAAGTTCGACATCATCCCGGAATATTCCTTTGTGCTCGGCGTGCCCGCGCCGACGCCCGAAAAGGTCATGGAGCAGATCGATTTCGATATCGACTTTATCCGGCGGGTGAAAGCCGTCAATCCCTCGACCGAGATCATCCTCTACACCTACAGCCCCGTGCCCACCGAAGGGTCCGAGTTGTTCGAACAGGTGAAGAAAACGGGTTTCGTTTATCCCGAAAAGCTGGAGGACTGGATGACGCCGCAATGGGAGCGCTTCGACCTCCGCAAGAACCCGCTCACGCCCTGGCTCAGCCCCGGGATGATCGATAAGATCCGGAATTTCGAAACGGTTTTGAACGGCTATTATCCCACGGTAAGCGATATCCGCCTCAACCCGGTGAAACGCGGGCTGATCCGCCGGCTCGCGTCGCTCCGTTACAAGACCAGCGTCTACAAATATCCCTATGAGATCAAGCTGCTGCATAAGATCTGGCAATACCGTCAGCCCGAAATACAGGGGTTCTGAAGCGACGGCGTCGCGGGCGATCCCCGGCGGACCCGACAGGGTGAAGGAAGCGGTTGTCCCTCAACGGGAAACAAGGGTCGGCGAACCGAATTTTTTGGCGCTTTGGGCATCCTTTGGGATCAAAGCGACGTTTATTCTTGCGAACGCCTAAACTATTGAAGATGAACCTACCTGATTCCTCCATTTTGACCAATATACAGGTTCAGGGTCACACCAGGCTGGGGGAGATGTTGTTCGAAAAGCAATACATCCAGGTCAGATCGCTGGAAGGCAGATTGTACACGGATGAAGAACTGGTGCGTCTGCCCGATATCGGCGCCGCACACCCGCATTACAGGGAATGGCAAATGAGGCGCCGGTCCGCCGAACGGCTGCTGCGTTACCTGTCGAACCGGAATACAGCGAAGGAGATCCTCGAGATCGGTTGCGGCAACGGCTGGCTGTCGCATCAACTGGCCGAACTGCCGGGTACGCGGGTGACGGGGCTCGACATCAATTTTACCGAACTGCAACAGGCGGCGCGTGTTTTCAGCAACGACCCCAATCTCCGGTTCATCCAAGGCGATATCCGTTCGGGCATCCTGGAAGACCGCAGCTTCGATATCATCGTGCTGGCCGATTCGCTGCAATATTTCCCATCGGCGAAGAAGATCCTGCACCTGTGCCTGTCCTATCTGAACCGCGGCGGCGAGATACACCTGCTCGATACCCCTTTCTACCGGCCCGAAGACGTTCAGCCCGCGGTGCGCCGCACCCTGGCGTATTACACTTCGTTCGGTTACCCGGAGATGGCGGATTATTATGCGCACCATTCGTTCACCGACCTTCGGTCTTTTCATCATACCTTCCTCTACAATCCTAAAGATCTGCGCAACCGAATTTTCCGGATAAAGACGCCGTTCCCGTGGATACGGATAAAAAATAATTGAACCGATGCATTTTCCGCCGCTGTTGCATACGTTACGGCGTTACCGCACGCTGCAAACCGACAGGATATCCGCCCTGCCGATCGTCATCCTGATGCCGCACAGCGCCTGTAATTGCCAATGCGTCATGTGCGACATCTGGAAGGGTAATGGCCACCTGAGACAACTCAGCGAAAAGGATGTCGAAGGCCTGATCGGCAGTCTTCGCCGGCTGGGTACCCGCCAGGTGTTGATGTCGGGCGGCGAGGCGCTGCTGAACCGGAATTTTTTTGCGTTGTGCGATATCCTGAGACGCGAGGGTATCCGGATCACGCTGTTGTCCACCGGGCTGCTGCTCGCGCGGCATGCCGACGCCATCCTCGAAAGGGTGAGCGATGTCATCGTATCGCTGGACGGTGACGAGACCGTTCATGACCGGATACGCGGCATACCTGGCGCCTTCCGCAAACTGAAACAAGGCGTCGCCCTGCTGCATACCCGCCGCCCGGAATTCCGGATCACGGCGCGTACGGTCATCCACCGCCTCAACTTCCGCTCCTGGCCCGAAATCATCGACGCGGCGATTGATATGGGGCTCGACCAGGTCAGCTTTTTGCCCGCGGATGTGACCAGCGAGGCCTTCAACCGCAGCCAGGCCTGGGACGAGCCGAGACAGCACGAAGTCCTTCCCGCCGAGCAAGAGTTGCCCGAGTTGCTGTCGGTGCTGGAGACCGTCATCCGGGACTACGAGCCGTCTTTTGCCAACGGGTTTATCGCCGAATCGCCGGCCAGGCTGTCCAGGATCGGGGAATACTATCTGGCGGCATACGGCCGCAAACCCTATCCGTATAAAAAATGCAACGCGCCCTGGGTGTCGGCCGTCGTCGAAGCCGACGGCGCCGTGCGGCCCTGTTTCTTTCACCCGGCCGTGGGGAATATCCACGAACAACCGCTGGCGGATATCCTGAACGGCGATACCGCAGTCGCCTTCCGAAAAACGCTGGATATGGACGCGCACCCGACCTGCGTCCGATGCGTCTGTTACCTTAACCTTCCGCCAGGAGCCACGGTATGAAAAACATTTTGTTCTCCCACTCGTATTTCATGCGGTTCGACCCGAAACAATGGGCGAACGGACAGCCATATCCTCCGCTGGCAACCATCGGGGCCGCCGCCCTGCTGCGGCAACACGGGTACCGCGTATCATTGTTCGACACGCAGCTGATCGGAGGACCGGAGGCGCTGGCGCCGTGTCTGGCGGCTGAACGTCCCGACATCTTCGTGCTGTATGACGACGGCTTCAATTACCTGACCAAGATGTGTCTGACCAATATGCGCGAGGCGGCGTTCCGGATGATCGCGATGGCCCGCGAAATGGGCGCCGTAGTGATCGTATCCAGTTCGGATTCCACGGACCATTACGCGCAATACCTCGAACGCGGAGCGGATTTCGTGCTCCTTGGAGAGGGCGAGCAGACGCTGCTCGAACTGGCGGGCGCGTTGCGCGACGGCGGCGGCTTTATGCACATAGCCGGTCTCGCATTCCTCGAGGGCGGGCGGCCGGTCCGTACCATGACGCGGCAGGTGATGAAGGATCTCGACAGTCTGCCGATGCCCGCATGGGACCTCGTCGATATCGACAGCTACCGCGCCATGTGGATGCGTCACCACGGTTACTTCTCGCTCAACATCAGCACCACGCGAGGCTGTCCCTATAAATGCAACTGGTGCGCGAAACCCATCTACGGCAACCGCTACAACGCCCGGTCACCGCGGCATGTCGTCGCGGAGATCAGGTGGTTGCACGAGCACTACGGTTTCGATCACCTCTGGATGTGCGACGATATCTTCGGGCTGAAACCCGGCTGGGTCAATGAGTTCGCAGACCTCCTCGGCCAGGAAGGATTGCACATCCGTTTCAAGATCCAGTCGAGGGCGGACCTGCTGTTGCAGGAGAACTATGTCCGCGCGCTCGCGCGCGCGGGTTGCGAGAACAGCTGGATGGGCGCGGAGAGCGGGTCGCAGAAGATACTCGACGCCATGGACAAAGGGACTACCGTCGAACAGATCGGGGCCGCCACCAGGCTGCTGCGGGAACACGGGATCCGGCCCTCGTTTTTCATCCAGTTTGGCTACCCCGGGGAGACGAAAGAGGATATCGGGATGACTATCAGGATGATCAACCGCTTGCTGCCCGACAGTCTCGGCATTTCGGTGTCCTACCCCTTGCCCGGGACCGTGTTCTACGAACGCGTAAAAGCCGATCTGAAGGATAAAACGAACTGGACCGACTCCGACGAACTGAAACTGATGTTCCGCAACACCTATTCGCCGGCTTTCTATAAACAATTGCATCGTTACGTCCATCGCAGCTATGGCTGGCATCTCGCGTTGCGCCAGATCGCACAGATGGCCGTTCGTCCGGCGCTGATCACGGGTGCCCGGCTGCGGACCGCCGCTTCGCTGGCATGGAACCTTCCCGCCGCCATGATCGCAAGGCTCAAACTCAAACAACTGGAACATGCGTAGGTCCGATCCGGCGAACGAAAGGGCCGCGGGCGCCGCCTTCAGCAAACAGGCGCCGGTGTTCGACGCCTACGATGCATCCAATACGATCATCCGGTACAAACGCCAGCGGGTGAGGCTGCACGTGATGGGTCTCATCGGACCCGCCGGCAATATCCTCGAGCTGAATGCCGGTACGGGAGAGGACGCCATTTTCTTTGCGCGGCTAGGGCACCGCGTACATGCCACCGATATCGCGGAGGGCATGCTGCAACGGCTGAAGGAAAAAGTCGCGCTGGCCGGGCTGGAGGGAAAGGTGACGACGGAACGCTGTTCGTTCACCGGCCTCGGGGCCTTGCGTAACAAGGGCCCCTACGATCTCATCTTTTCGAATTTCGCGGGTCTCAATTGTACGCGCGAGCTGGACCGGGTGCTCCGGTCGCTGGCTCCCCTGTTGAAACCCGGCGGCGTGGCGACGCTGGTGATCCTGCCGAAGTTCAGTCTTTGGGAAACGCTGCTCCTGTTCAGGGGGCGTTTCCGGACGGCGTTCCGGCGGTTGCGCAGCGGCCGAAACGGTGCGCCCGCGCGCGTGGAAGGGCATCATTTCCGGTGCTGGTACTATTCCCCGTCTTTCGTGATCCGCACGCTGAAAGATTCGTTCGACCTGGTACACCTCGAAGGTCTTTGCACGCTTGTCCCGCCCTCGTACATCGAGCATTTTGCAGAACGGCATCCGGCCGCTTACAGGTGGCTGTGCGCGCGCGAAGAGCGTTGGAAGGATAAATGGCCCTGGAGATCGATCGGCGATTATTATATCATTTCGCTGAGGAAGAGGGGATAGACAGCTCGCCCCAGCGCGCAGCGACCTCCCTCAGCTTGCGGCGGTAGTTGAGCAGGATCCTTTGCTGAAAGATGGTCGGGTCGGGGCGGCTGTAGTGCTGTCCGCATTGCAGGGTCATGGGATCGCCTTTTAAATTCCTGTCACCCCTCGAAGTCTTGCTTTTCCAGCGGCGATCGGTCAGCCCGCGAAGAAAATCTTCGAGCGCGTCGCCCAGGCGGTTGTTGAGCAGATATTCGAGACATCGTTTCAGCAGGGAGTGTCGGTAAGGGCCATCGGCCTCCCGCTGACGGTCCCGGTAGTGCGGGAGAAAATGCGAGGTCCAGTTGTTGGCCTGGAAGAACCTGACGAGCCCACCGTTGCCGCAGGCCGGCAGGAGCGTCAGGAGCTCGATCGCCGTAAAGATGTTCTTTTCGTTGATCTCGAGCGCGTCCTCGTCGACGTAATAGTTCATGCAATAGCGGTGCTGATGGCCGCGCAGATAGGTCAGCTTCTTGAAGAGGTGCATCAGCGTCCGGGCGATCCAGAGCCGCCCTGCGCTGGTAATGATGAAATAGTCGATGTCGGCCTTCTCGTCGGCGCAACGCTTGGACAGCGACCCCGAGATGCAGACGCCGCGTACGTAGGGGAAGCGGTAGAGGAGACGGGCGCCGCGCGCGGCTATCCGCAACAGTTCGTCGGCGTGCGCCTCTCCGCAGTGTCTTTTTTCCACCAGCGACGGATCGTTGTGCAACGAATAGTAGGACCCCAGCCGGAAAAGACAACCTTCGCGGGTGAGCGCGGCCAGCTCGTGCGCTATCTCTTCTTCGCGGGCGTCGATGTCCAGGAAATAGCGGATGTCCCCGGGTGTCAGCGGGTAGTTGAAAAGATCGAAGTATGCAATCGTTTTCAGGATGTTCGGTCGAAGGCCCATATAGTCAGAACGCGGTGTGGCCATCATCGGTTGCCCGGGCAACCGGCCTGTCGCAGGCTGCGTTCATCAATGCATGAAGCGCTTATTCGATCTGTGCGTATCGGTTGTCGTGGTCGCAGCGATCCTCAGCTGGCTGCTGCCGGTGCTGGCATTGCTCGTCTGGCTCGACTCGGGAGGACCGGTTCTTTTCATACAAGAAAGAGTGGGCAAAGCGGGGCGTTCGTTCCGCTGTTTCAAATTGAGGAGCATGGTGGTCAACGCCGTGGCCGACCGGCAACCCATGACCGCCGGGGACAGCCGTATCACGAAACTGGGCGGCTGGTTACGGCATACGCACCTGGATGAGCTGCCGCAGTTTTTCAACGTGCTGATTGGGTCGATGAGCCTCGTAGGCCCGAGACCGTATATGCTGTCCGACCGCCGGGCTTTCGGGCAACTGGTCCCCGATGAGGCGAAGCGTTATTGCGTCAGGCCGGGGATAACGGGCGTCGCACAGGCAAAAGGATTGCACGGCGGATTGTGCGACCCCGAAACGATCCGGGAAAGATATTATTGGGACAACTGGTACGTGGATCATGCGGGCTTCCTGCTCGACCTCCGGGTACTGGGCCGCACCTTCCTCCGTTTGCTGCCGCGGCTGCACCGTAAGGCGCAGCGTCACGCATCGGCGGTCGCAGCTCCCGACCCGATCCCTGTCCTTCCGCTGAAAGAAAGAAATGCCCCGGTGAGGGGGTAGTCGACACTTACTCCGCCATGGCGGGTTGACCCACGCGAATGATCGCATCCGCGAACCGTTCCATTTCCTCCAATTGCGGGCTGCATTGCAACAGGAAAAAATCGACGCCTTCCCGCGCAAAATCCGCGATACGGTCCAGCACCTGCGCCGGCGACCCGACCAGGCCCGAACGGAGGCCCCGGTTGGAAACCGAATAGTCTTCGAGCGACAGCTTTTGTTCCAGCTGCGTACCCGCCAGCCATTGCTGGTAGTTATGATAGCCGGGGCTGCCCGGGCGGACATCGGTGATGCGCGCGAGCTCGCGTTTGACCTCCGCGTCGCTGTTGCGGATGATGCTGTATGCGGCCACGCCGTATTGCATCGGCGGCAGTCCTTTCTTTTCGCGTCTTTCGCGCATGTCCCTGATCCGCCTGCCGATGGTGGCCGGCTCGTCGCCGTGCATGACGTAACCGTCGCAGGTAGACGAAATGAGGTCTTTGGCCGCCTCGGATTCCCCGCCCGCATATAGCGGCGGCCGCGGTTTGGACAGCGGTTTGGGTTGCAGCGTGTTGTCGGCCACCTGGTAGTATTTTCCCTGGAAACTGAACCCGTCGTTTTCCCAAACGCCGTTCAGGACGGTCAGCCACTCGGCGGTCCTGGCATAGCGGTCGTCGTGCTGTTCGAAACCGACGCCATATTTGGCGGCTTCGTCGCGCCACCACGAGGAGACGACGTTGAGCGAAAGCCGTCCGCCGCTGATGTGATCGATGTTGGCCGCCTGTTTGGCGAGCAGCGCAGGATTATGGAAGGTGGGGCGAACGGCCACCATCAGCTCCTGTTTACGCGTAACCGCCGCCAGCGCCGCGGTCGTCGACCAGGCGTCGAGCGAGGGGGCCTGCTCCCCTTTGATGTCGTTGAGGTTGAGCTCCGCGATGAGCGAAAGATCGAAACCGATCTCTTCGCTTCGCGTGGCCAGTTTTTTCACATAATCCCAGGTCGGGGCCATGTTCTCATCGTCCACGTTCCGCAGCCAGCCGCCGAAAACGGGCATCCAGTATCCGTATCGCATTACGTTTTGTATTTAGGCGTGAGTCATCTGCGGTGCAGCCTTGTGCATGCCCGCGCGTTTTTCGAGGTAATCGACCAGCCGTATATGCGGGTTGAAGCCAATGACATTGACGGCATCCGCCACGAAATTCGACAGCGCGTTGACATCGTAATAGAGCAGCGAACCGTCGCGGTCGTCGACGATGTATTCGATACCGCCCACATCGATGCCCGAGTGTTGTACCAGGGTCTCGATCGCCTGGATCACGGCCGGCGGGGGCGTATAACCCTCGACCTTCAGCCCGTTCTTCGGCGCGTCGAGCGCGCAGGCGTTGCGCACGAGTTCGACACCGGTGTTGGTCTGGCAGATGTCCGCGGGGCAGAGGTTGAACGTTTCGCCGGTGAGATAGACGCGGATCGCATACAGGTATTTCCCGCCCAGCGTTTCGACGCGCGTGATATAACCGCCGCGCGCGGGTATGAATTCCTGTACGAGCGCGGTATGGTCGACGCCGAACGACAGGTCACCGGTGGCCGCGGCCTTGAGATCGTCCAGCGTGTGATATTTGGTGATGCCCGCGCCGCTGCCGCCGATGTTCGCTTTCACGACCACGGGGAATCGGAGCCCCTGCGCCGCGGCGACGAGTTGCGACGGATGGTTGACGACATGCGATTTCGGGTAAGGAATACCGAGCGATTGCATCAACATCAGCTGTAACGCCTTCGAGGTCTCGTAGGTCCAGGCGTTGTAGCCGTTGACGACCGGCACCTGGTGGTATTCGAGGTATTTCAGGTAGTTCAGCGTATAGAAGATGCCCTGCGTCCCTTCGCGCAGATAGGCCGAAGGGCTCATGCGGTTGAAGAAGAGCGAGAAGTCGGGCGCGGGCGCCTCGATGGCGTACTGATGCGCCGCCGGGTTAAAACGCGTATAGGGTATGCCCCGCCTGTCCAGTTCGTCGAACAACGGCCGGAACCAATCGGGATGCTCATGATAAACAGCAATGGGTGACATAAGGTGACTGTTGTGGTGCGCGAAACGCAACGGCTGGGTGCGCGAAACGCAACGGCAAATATAACCCAAAAACGGGTGGTTACCCCGGACTACGCAAATTATTAGGTGTCCGCCGGCGGACGGCCGCATCCGCATTGTGCCGGCCGAAAAATTAGTTTTCGCCCGTTTTTTGCCGAAATCCGATACCTTCGGCGCATGCTTAAAATGAGGCTGTTTCTCCTGTTATCGGCTACCCTGCCCGCCGCTTTGCGGGCCCAAACGATACTCTATAAGAGTTGTCCCGGCTGCTGGAATCCCGATTCGCTCGGCAATCATCGCGTCGTCATCCGCTATGACGGCCCCGCCGCCGTCGCGCACGCGCATATCCCCTGGCGGTTGCGTACCCCGGACCCCGCGGCGCATCGCATCATCGTGCAGGACGCGAACACGGGAACGCGAATCCTGAACGCCGCGACCGGCATGCTTACGCGCGAATCGGGAGACGTCTTCTTCGAACCCGTCTCGGGCAAAGGACTTTATTATATCTACTACCTGCCTTACCGCAACGAAGGACGCAGCAACTATCCCAAGGGCATCTATTGGCGGCCCGACTCGACGGCGTCGGCCGGGTGGCTCGGCCGGCTGAAACGCGACCTGCCCGACAACTGCAACGTCGTC
>DASZYU010000005.1:0-36289 GCA_035545215.1 Puia sp. | reverse complement strand
GAGAGGGTGCGGGGGGACCGGCGCGGTCGGCTGGAGGTGCGGGGGGACCGGCGCGGTCAGCTGGAGGTTCGGGGGCGAGGGGTTGGCGAGAGGGTGGGCGGCCTCCGAACAGGGTCCGAGCCGGAGGCTCGGACCGAAGTTCCTTAGAGGCGCAGGTCCCTGCCAGACCCTACGTTCATAATTTGATAAACTCGACGCGGCGGTTTTGGGCTTTGCCGGCGGCGGTGGTGTTGGGCGCGACGGGTTGGGTCGAGCCTTTGCCGTCGGTCTGCAAACGCGAAGGTTCGATGCCGAATTCTTTGGTGAGCGCGTCTTTGACCGCGGCCGCGCGTTTCTGAGAAAGGGCGAGGTTTTGGGCGGCATCGCCGTCGCTGTCGGTATGGCCGACGATCTTTACCTGCACCGAGGCGTTTTCCTTCAATACGTCGGCGATGTCTTTCAGCGATCCGAACGATTCGGGTTTCAGGACCGCCGAATTGACGTCGAAGAGGATGCCGGTCGTGGAGAAGCGGCCTTCCGTGATCAGCTTGTTACGCGTATCGGGCGAGCCGACGGCCAGGCGGATATTGCTGAACAGATAGCGGTCGCCTCCCGCCGTGCTGTTGTCGAGGAAGAACAGGACGCTGTTGTAACTCTTGCCGGTCTCGAAGGCGCGCGGCATGTCCCACACTTTTTCTTCGTTCATGTATACACGTAAACGCTGGCGTTGCCGCCAGATGGACATTTTTACGGTGCGTTTGGCCGCGTCGCGCGAGACCCAGTCCGCATCCTCGGCCTCGTTGCTCATCGTCTGGATGTCATCGCTAAATACGGCGACCCGGGTGAGGCCATGGTCGGCGCCTCCGCCGGGTGAGAAGGTGAGATCGACGCCGTTGCGTTTTGCGCTGAAGCCGAGCGTCGCAAACTGTTTGCCGGGATCGGGGATCGCATAGATGCCGAGGCCGAACCGGCCGGAATAGCCCGTATTCTTTTCGCTGCACACGAGATCGAACTGCAGGGTGAAGTTGTCCGGAAGACTGTTGATGAATTCGGGCAGGAAGACGCCCTTTTTGGTCAACGACAGCCATTTGCCATCCCTGCCCTCGATGGTTTGCACTTCACCGGTGCTGTTGGTATTCCATTTATCGGGGAAATCCCCGATTGCGTCCTGCGCGAAGTCTTCGACGACGAGGATCTTGTCGCCGGGGACAAAATCGAATTTGCTGTATGTTTTAAGATCGGTGGACGCGGACGCGGCGGGTGTTGCGGCGCCGGCGGAGGAGCCGGGCAATGCGCCGCCCACTGCGGTGGAGGATGAGACCGCGGGCGCTCCGGGTTGGAGGCCGGTGACGGATTTCGCGGAATCCACTTTGCCGTGTTTGGATTTTTTGGGAGAGAAAAGTTTGTCCACCAGCCGATTGGAAATATTGTTGGCGGTTTTCTCGGTTGCGATGGCGGCGCCTTCGCGTACACCCTGGCCCGCCTGTTGTTTGATGACATCACTGGTGGACTGGCCGAAGGCCAGCGTCGCATAGCAGCACAGTGTCACTGCGAAGAGATACCCTTTCATATCGAGGTGTTTTGGCGAAAGTAGCGACCCGGGGGCGGGGGCTGGGCGGGACTGCGTATCCGGCGGGTCCGGTTACATTTTCGGCAAAGTGTCCGGCCATGGGCCCGGTGGCGCATCGGCTGAAAGTCAATTCATTGTGATTTTACGTCTGCGGCCGGTTTTTCGAAGGCTGCTGACGGCGAAGAATTTTTGAAGTAATTTAGGTTGATGCTCAGGACGGCCGCCATCCTTCTACTACTGGCGCCGGGGTTATGGGCCCGGTCGCAGCCTTTTCCACAGCTGAGGTTTACCCGGCTGACCGAACGGGACGGGTTGTCGTGCGACAAGGTTAGCGGCGTGACGCAGGACAAGGACGGCATCATCTGGATCAGCACGGACAACGGTCTGAACAGATGGGATGGGTATGGGTTCGCGCACTGGTTCGCCAACCCGGACGATTCGACTACGGTGCCTGCCAATGCGATCGAGAATATCGTCGCCGACAAGAAGGGCAATATCTGGCTGGTGACTTCGGGCGGCGTCTGCCGGTTTAACACGACAACGCATAGGGTCAGCCGATTTCAGTCAGGGGATACGGTACCGTTGGCCTTCCGGAGATTTGACAACTCGCAGATCTGTTTTGTCGATGACGAGAATCCTTATATCGTTTCGCCGACGGGGTTGTATCACATGACAGGCGATGGGCGGTACAAAGCGATCGACGAGGGGTTTTCCCCGTTCGTTTTTTCTGAACGCTATTATACACACTACGAACATCTGGTCACAGACAGAAAAGGGGGGTTATGGGGCTTTCAGCAGAACCGCGTCTACCGCCTCAACCGCGCCACGAAGAAAGTAGAACGCACGTTCCTATTGGGACAGGATATCAGCGTCTACGACATGCTTTTCGACAGTCAAAACCGTTGCTGGGCGAGCACCTGGGCGAACGGCATCCTGCGGGTGGGCGCTGAGGGGTCGGTGTCGCCCGTGCCCGGCGATTGCAGCAATTGGGTGAACCAGGCCGGTGTGGAGTGGGTGTTCAACGGGCGGCGTTACCTGGTGTTCGGCACCAGTAAGCCGAGCCTGATCCTGGTAGATGAACAGACAGGCGCCTGGAAATCCTACCTGGACGATCAGATCGAGGAGGGTGTGGGACAGCCTTTCGTCGATCGTCAGAACATGCTCTGGATCCCAACCACGAAAGGACTTCTGTATGTCAATTCTTCCGGTAAACTGTTCGACCTGTTGCCGATAAGCATACTCGGGAAAGGGTTCCCGGACAGCGCCGGCGGCACATCCTGTTACGACATGCGCGAGGAAGCCAGCGGCTATTGGATCGCGCGCCGGTATATGGGCGGCATGCTTTGGTTCGACAAGGAATGGCGGCTGATCCACGGTTGGTCGAAACCGGTAGATTCGATGGGGGCTGGTTTCAGGGAGGATATCGGGACGCTCCGCGAGGTGTATGATTTTAAGCAGATGGGCAATGACATGTTCATCACGACGGAATGGGGCATGATGATCATGGACTTGAAAACGCTGCATCGTACGATGATCGCCAGTCCCGGTTCGCGGCCGATCAGCCGGTTGCGGACGATCGTACCTGTCAACGATCATTTCTGGTGGGTCCGTTCGTTCGATCATGGTATCTACGTCTTCGATCCGACGGCGCGGCGATTTGTCCGAAACTACCAGCTGCTGGACCAGTGCGCCGGCTGCGAGACGGTCAGCGCGAACTACCTGGTACGCGATCATAAGGGGCGGGTCTTCGTCACGACCAATGGTGGATTATTCCGCTATGACGAACGGGCTGACAGCTTCGTGGTCGTGCATGTCACAGGACCGCATGCCTTTGGCAACTCGCTGATCGGCGAGGCAGTGGACAGCGCGGGTCTTATTTGGGTCGGGCTCGATGACGGCATTTGTGCATTTGACGCCGACGAAGGGCGGATAACGAAAGTGCTGACCGAGAATAACAGTATCGGACCCGTGAGCCGCATCGCCATCGACTCGCTGCAGAACGTGTGGTTCAGCAGTCCGTCGGGATACTGGTGCTGGCTGCGCCGCCAGGACAAGCTGATCCAGTTCAGGTTCAGGCTCGGTCTCCCTGACAACGACGAAGGCTTTTTCTATACTGCCTCCAATAAGAACGTCTATGCCGGATGTTCGGGAGGGGTCCTCTGGTTTCACAGCGACCGGTTGATGCAATACAGCGTCGGCGCAAATGTGAAGATCATGAATGCGCTGGCGGATGGGGTGCCGGTTGACTTTATGGTCGATCAGCGGGGAGAAAAGCACCTGGTGTTGGGACCGGAGCGGAATGATCTCCAGGTCAACTTCGACGTCATCAATTATGATCTCCCGGAAAACAACCTTTTCTATTACCGGCTCCGACCGGGGTCTCCCAATTGGGTGCGGTTGGAGAACGGCCGGCTTTCGTTCAACAACCTGCCTGCGGGCTCTTATGAGCTGTCGGTAAAGGGCGGGAATAAGGTGACAGGGGATTTTACGGGTGAGGACCGGCTGGTGTTCGTCATAAAGCCCTATTGGTGGCAGTCGTGGTGGTTCAGGACGCTGGCGGCGTTGGCGCTGGTGGCCCTTATGGCCGTGGTTGTGCGGCTGCGAATCCGGCATATCCGGAGGGAAGCGGCATTCCGGCAGAAGATGGCCGACACGGAGTTGCGGGCGTTGCGGGCGCAGATGAACCCGCACTTTATCTTCAACAGTCTCAACAGCATCGAGAATTTTATGATGAAGAATGAGAAGTGGCTGGCGAGTGACTATCTGAATAAGTTTGCACGTCTTTTTCGAATGATCCTTCACAGCAGCAGGAACGAGCTCGTGCCCTTCGAAAAAGATATGGAGGCCTTAAAGTTATATGTCGAACTGGAACTGCTGCGCTTTGATAACAAATTCGAATACCGGACCCGCATCGACCCCGTGCTGATAACGGGCGATTACCGGGTACCCTGTCTCCTGATACAGCCGTATGTCGAGAACGCGATCGTGCATGGGATCGGGTTAAGTTCGAAAAAGGACCTGTTTGTGCAGGTGACGGCCTTTTTGCTCGGGGATTCGATCCATTATGTCATCCGCGACAATGGCATCGGGCGGCAGAAGGCGGCGGAGGTGAACCAGTTGAACCGGCCCAATCACCGAAGCGTCGGGCTGTCGATCACGGAGGACCGGATACACATCTTCAGTCATCAGCAGCGTTCGGAAGGCAGTGTAACGATCACCGACCTGCTTGGGGAAGACGGGGAGTCGTCGGGGACGAAGGTGGAGGTCATCATTAAAGCAGTGTAATATGGAACCTATAAAAGTCATTTTGGTCGATGATGAGCCGAGCAGTCTGCAGAACCTGGAGCAGAAGATCAGGGAATTCTGCCCGGAGCTGAAGGTCGTAGCGGCCGCGGGGCAGCCGGGGGAAGCTATTTTTTTGATCCGGCATCATCGGCCCGATGTCATCTTTCTCGACATCGAGATGCCGCATATGAACGGCTTCCGGATGTTGAACGAGCTCGGCGATTACGAGGCCCAGATCGTTTTTACGACCGCCTATAACCACTATGCGATCGAGGCGATCCGCATGAGCGCTTTCGATTACCTGATGAAGCCGGTGTCCATACAGGACCTGCGCGAGACGGTGGGCAGGCTGAGCAGGCAACTGGCGGCTACGACCAAGGAGCGGCTGAACGTCCTACGCGAATCGCTGAACAGGAATGTCAACCAGGAAAGCAAGATCGCGGTACCCACGTGGGAGGGGCTGGAATTCATCCTCATCAAGAATGTGGTCCGCATCGAGTCCAGTTCGAACTATTCGCGGATCTTTTTTGTCAATGGCGAGTCGCTGCTCGTGACCAAACAACTGAAAGAGTTCGAGGAGATGTTGGCGCCGCACCGGTTTTGCCGCGTGCATAATGTGCACCTGATCAATCTCAATTATGTCAAAAAATATATCCGGGGCGAGGGCGGCAGCGTGGTGATGGAAAACGGCGATGAGGTCGATGTCAGCCGGCGGAAGAAAGATGATTTTTTGAAATTGATCAATTTGTAGGGGGTGCGGGTGCGATGGGGGTGGAGCGCGATGGGGGGTGAAGGGTGAGGTGCGAGGGGAGGTTAGGGTGGAGCGGAATTGGGGGATCGGGTGAAGGACCGGTTATGCAATCAAACCGGCCAGATACGTAGTCGCGATTGCGGCAAAAAGGGGAAGGGGTAATTTGACTCCCTAAAAACAAATTTTCATGACCCCTAAATTTTTGTGTGCGGCTGCCGTATTATTGATGCTGGCAGGCGGATGTACGAAGATCGGCCAGATCCCGCCGACGATACCGATCACCGTGTTGCACTCTCTCGAGCAGGACCCCGTTCAATCTTACACGGACAGTCTTCTCAATATCCAGGGCCATGTCGCCCTGACGATCGATGCCGTCGCGTTAAACGGCGTCGTGCCTGATGCTGGACAGGGTATCGTCGCGTATGCATTCCGGTCATCGGGATATGGCGCGGTCGTTTCGCTGGGCGTGAAGTTGCCGGGCACCGGTTATGAACACATGGTGACGCTGACGGATTCGGCGAGCGGGCAGGTCCTGGCGCAGGCGGAAGTGCCGACGATCAACGGCGGGCATTGGACTTATGTAAATCTCGCGATCGTCAACCAGGCGGTGCCGATCGTACCGGATCATGGATACATCGTCAGCCTGAACTCGTTGGCCGTGGGTAACGCCATCAATACGTACGATCCGGGGAATTCGATCTATATCATCAACGGTGTCTACCTGGGTGGTGCGGGAAACCCGGTTCAAGCGATCTTTCCGTTCACCCGCGGCGAGATCACCTTCGAGGATTTTGGGCTTACACTTTATGATAATCCGCTGGCGCGATTGCCGCTGCCTGCCGTGTACCCGGCGGGGGCCGGCGAGGTTCAGACCGCTCCGGGGTTGGTAGATATTGGATTTATACCTGCGCCTTAGCAGTCAGGATGGTGCGGCGGCGGGTGCATGCAAGAAACGAGCGGCGGCGGCTGCATGCAAGAAACGAGCGACGGGTGCATGCAAGAAACGAGCGGCGGCGGCGGGTGTATGCAAGAAACGAGCGGCGGCGGCGGGTGGTCGGCCCATTTATTCGCTTCGCAAACTGTCGACGGGGTTGGCGAGGGCGGCGCGGACTGCCTGGAAGCTGACGGTGAAGAGCGTCAGCGCCATTGCGCCGAGTGCGCAGGCGGCGAAGATCCACCAGGAAACGCCGGCATGATAGGCATAACCGTTCAGCCAACCCTTCATGATCCAGTAAGCGACGGGAGAGCCTATCAGCAGCGAGAGGCCAACGAGCCATACGAACTCACGGGAAAGGAGGCCCCAGAGATGCGGGATCGAGGCGCCGAGGACTTTGCGGATGCCCAACTCGCGGGTGCGTTGTTCCGCGACGAAGGCGGAGAGGCCCAGCAGTCCGAGACAAGAGATGACGATCGCCAGCAGGGTGAAGAAACCGGCGAGACGGCCGACGCGCTCCTCGTCGGCGAATTTTTTCCCGAACTCGTCGTCGGCAAATGTGTAAACAAACGGGTCTTTGGAGTCGTATTGTCTGAAAACGTTGCGGATGGCCGAGAGAGCCGTCGTCGCTGCGGCCTGGGGTTTCAGACGGATATTGACGAGACTGGCGCGTCTATGGTAATTCTTGCGATCGAGTGAAAAGATCATCTGGCGCACCGGCTCGAAGGGTGACTGGCTGACCATATCCCGGACCACGCCGATGATGGTGTAGCGGCCGTTGTCTCCCCAGGTGACCACTTCGCCGATAGGATGTTTGAGGCCCATGAATCTCACTGCCGTCTCGTTGACGATAAATGCGTTGGAATCGCTGGCCATGTCGCCGCGAAAATCACGGCCCTGGACGATCTTCCACCCGGTGGCCCTGCCGAATTCGGGGGTGACCGAGTTGACGCTGAACTCTTCCTGCAACGACGGATCTTTACCGCGCCAGGTGTAACCCATATTCGTCGACCAGCTGTTGATCACCGAACTGCGGGAGGCTGCGACCTCGTCGATCTGGCCCGTCTGCAACAGTTGGGTCCGGATCGCGTCGTAGTGTTCGATGCTGTTGTCGTTCTGCATCGGCACCGTCAGGAGACCGTTGCGGTCATAGCCGAGCGGGCGATCCTTAACGTACTGTATCTGGTGAAAGACGGCGATAGTGCCGATGATCAGGATCACGGAAACCGAGAACTGGATGACCACGAGCACACGGCGGGGGATAGCCGCCAGTCTGCCCGCTTTGAACGACCCTTTCAGGACCTTCACCGGGCGAAAAGAGGAGAGGTATAGCGCTGGATAGCTGCCGGCAAGGAGGCCCGTCGCGACAACGAAGGCCATTCCTGCCACCCAAAACGCGGGCTCGCGATACGGGATGGTCATTTTGCGGCCGGCCAGCTCACCGAAGAAAGGCAGCAGCAACTGCGCGATGAGCAGCGCGACGAACCAGGAGATCAGCGCGATGACTACCGACTCTGTGAAGAACTGGCGGATCAGTTGGCCGCGCATGGAGCCTATCGCCTTTCGAATGCCTACTTCCCTTGCGCGCTTTTCCGAACGGGCGGTAGAAAGATTCATGAAGTTGATGCACGCGAGCAGCAGCACGAAGGCGCCGATCGTGGTGAACAAGCGGACGTAGCTGATGAAGCCGCCGGCGGGGGCGCCTTGTTTGAATTCGGACCGGAGATGCCAGTCATCCATCGGCAACAGGAAGAGCTGCGGTTTGAACCGGCGCTCGCCTTCGCTGTACCTGTATTTTACATCTTTTATGGCATGCGAGACCTGGGCCATGTCTGCGTTATCCCTGAGTTGCACATAGACGTTGAACCAACTGTTGCCCCAACCGGTGTTTGCCACGCCGGAGTCGCTATGGACGAGATAATCGAAGGGCATCATGAAATGAAAATCACCAATGTTGGAATTCTCCGGGAGATCGGCGTAGGTGCCGGTGACCTTGAGGAGGTCGTGATCGCCGAGTCTGACGGTCTTGCCGATGGGGTCGAGGTTTGCGAACAGGGCTTTCGCGGTAGAGGCCGACAGGAGGATCGAGGACCGGTCCGACATGGCGCTGGTGTCGCCCTCGATCATATGGATGCTGAACATATCGATGACCCCCGGGTCGATGAACGCGCCCTGGTCGGCGATCGTCGTCTGACCATAGGTGAGCGACCGCTTGCCGGGACCGGCGACCAGGATGACATGTTTGAACAGTCCGGGGTAGTCTTTTTCCAGTGCAGGTTTTAATTGCCGCGCCTGTCCCCACCAGGTGACCGTATTGCCGCTGAGCAACTGGTTTTGCAGAACGGCGGCGATCCGTCTGTGGTTGGGGAAGGACTCATTGTAGGAGACATGCCAGCTGACCCAAAGGCCGATGAGGACTGCCACGGCCATGCCGATGGCGAGGCCCCCGATGTTGATGATCGAGGAGAAACGGTTTCTCGACAAAGTTCGAAGGGCGATGCGCAAATAATTCTTTAGCATATTACAATGTTGTGCGGCGCCGCGGGACGGTCTTTGCCGGGAGCTCGCCGCTGGTTCATTCGGACCGTAATGAGTCGACCGGGTTGGCGGTGGCGGCCCGGGTCGTTTGAAAGCTGATAGTGAATAACGCGACCAGCAGCGCGGCGGCGCCTGCGAGCGGGAATATCCACCAGCTGACGGGAGTCCGGTAGGCGAATTCGCGCAACCATTCGTTCATCGCCCACCAGGTGAGCGGAACGGCGATCAGGAAGGCGATGCCAACCAATACCAGGAACTCTTTGGAGATGAGGAACAGGACCGACGGGATGGACGCGCCCAATACTTTCCGGATGCCGATCTCGCGTGTGCGCTGTTCTACCATGTAGGCGGCCAGACCGAAGAGCCCGAGGCCCGCGATCAGGATCGCGATGATGGTGAAGGCGGTGAACAACCGGCCCGTTCGCTGTTCGGCGACGTACATGGTGGCGAATTGTTCGTCGAGGAAATAATACCCGAAAGGTCCGGCCGGATGGAATGCCCTCCATTGCTCTTTCGCGTCGGCGAGAAAACCTCCCATATCGGCGGTCTTCACTTTGACCAGTATGCCTCCGTAGTTGTTGCCCAACATCATCATGAGCGGAGCTATTTTCGTTTTCACCGACATGTAGTGGAAATCGCGGACGACGCCGATGACTTTCAGTTCGCGGCCGCCTGACCGGACAATGACCTTTCCGATGGGGTCGGTGTGGCCCCAGCCGAGGTCGTCGGCCTCGGTTTCGTTGATCAGGACTGCGGACGAGTCGGTCGGGAAATCGCGCGAAAAATTCCGGCCCTGTTTGAGCTGGAGCCCGAGCGTGGACATATAGTCGTAATCCACGTGGTAGATGTTGGTATGTATCTCGCGGCCGCCGGCCGGCCCTTCCTGTTTGGGATAGATCTCCGTCCCGTCCATGAAACCGCTGCCCGGTACGGACCAGCTGACGGTTGCGTTCGAGACCCGGCGGTCTTCGAGTAGCCGTTGCCGGAAGGCGTCCTGGTTCGTACCCAGTAAATTCGCATCCTGGATATAGAGGACCTGGTCCTTGTCGAAACCGAGGCGTTTGTCCTGCATGTAGTGCAACTGGTGAAAGACGATGAGCGTTGCCACGATGAGTGCGATGGAGACGACGAATTGGAATACGACGAGACCGCTGCGCAGCAGGCTCCTGCGTGCTCCTTTCAACGTGGCGCCTGTTTTGAGGACGCGGATGGTGTTGAAGGAGGAGAGGAAGAATGCAGGGTAGACGCCGGCCGCGGACCCTACCAGCAAAGTCAGGATCGCCGCGGCGATCAATGCGGGATAAGTAAGAAAGAGAGCGAAGGCGATGTGTTTACCCGAGACCTGGTTGAACCAGGGCAGGATGAGGGCGACCAGCAGGAATGCCAGCGTCATGGCCAGTGCGGTGAGCAGGACCGATTCCACGAGGAATTGGACGACGAGTTGTCTCCTGAGCGAGCCCATGACCTTGCGGATGCCGACCTCTTTGCCGCGGCCGGCCGCGGCCGCGGTTGACAGATTGGTGAAGTTGGCGCAGGCGAGCAGGAGGATGAAGACGGCCAGTGCGCCGAATATCAGGATGTAGCGGCTACTGCCGTTGGCCTCGAGTTCGTATTTGGTGTCGGAATGCAGGTGGATACCGGTCAGCGGCATCAACGAAAAGACGAAAGTATTCACCGCCTTTTGCGCCTCGGCGAGCGGGACGTTCATGTCGTGCGCTATCTCGGGGACGCAGTATTTGGCTACGAGCTCAGGGAATCGGGCCTCGAGTTTTTTCGGGTCGGCGTTCGGGCGCAGGAGGAGGTAGGTATAAAAGCCCAGATTCGTCCAGGTGAGGTGTGTGAAACGGGTGGTCGACTCGCTGAGGAACGCGTCGAAATGGAAATGGGATTCGTCGGGGATGCGCTCGATGACGCCGGTGACCTTGCAAACGCCAAAATTCTGCAGCTGGAGCGTTTTGCCGATCGCGGTTCCAGACCCAAAATATTTGTCGGCGAACTTCCTGGTGATGACCAGGCTGGCGGGCTGGATGAGGGCCGTGTGCGCGTCCCCTTCCAAAAAGGGTATGGTAAAGATGTTGAAGAAATTCGAATCGGCGAAAGCGATATTGTGTTCTTTGAAGGACTGCTCGCCGACTTGCACAAATATATCCCCGACCCGTCTCATCCGCGTATAGGCTTCGATCTGCGGGTAAGCCGCGGTCATACCCGGGCCCACGGCGACGTCTACCATGGGGTAGGAAGCGTTGGTGGCGCCGATGAGCGCCAGATCGACGCGATAGATGTCTTTTGCCCTCGTCGCATACCGGTCATAGTGCGTCTCGTCCCGGATATAGGCGGCGATGAGGAGACAGGCGGCGAGTCCGACCGACAGCCCCAGGATATTTATGATGGAAAAGGCGCGTCTGCGCCGGAGATTGCGCACGGCGATCCGATAGTAGTTGTTAAGCATGGACAAATCCGGGCTAAAAAAATGCCAGATTGTTAGCCGGTTGAAAATCAAAAGAAAGGGACCGCGGATGGAGGGTCGTGTGTCCGTTTTCGATACGCATGGTGTACGATGCGGGCGAGGGGACAAAGGGGTGAAGGGGCCGCGGGCGAGGGGGACGCAGGGACGAAAGGACGGACGGGCGAAGGGATAAAGGAGCGCAAAGATAATGTCGTCAGGTGCGGGATTTGCCGTACCTTTCGTCAAACCTTTTATTTTATGTCAACTACAACTATGAACATGACGACGGCTCAGATAGCCGATCGTCTCGTCGAGCTTTGCAAGAAGGGCGATTTCGAGTCTGCACAGAAGGAATTGTATTCGGATGATGCGGTGAGCATCGAGCCGCATGCCACTCCCGACTTCGCGCAGGAGACCAAGGGGTTGGATGCGATCCTGGAGAAGGGCAGGAAATGGAGCGAAATGGTGCAGGAGATCCATGGCGCCGAGGTCTCAGAGCCTTTGCTGGCTGACAACTCCTTTGCTCTTACGATGAACATGGATTTGACGATGAAGGGCGGCAAGCGTATGAACATGAAGGAGCTGTGCATTTATCACGTGCAGGATGGCAAGATCGTTTCCGAACAGTTCCTCATGTAAAACCAACTCTCACTATGCGTCAACTCTGCATTTTCAGGGCGATGCTTTTTTGCATCGCCTTTTTTTCTGTATCCGTCGTCCGTGCCCAGAAGTTTGCGGGTCTCGCGGCGACTCCACCGATGGGGTGGAACAGCTGGAATAAATTCGCCTGCGACGGCATCAATGAAACCGTGATCCGCGAAACGGCCGATGCGATGGTTGCCAGCGGCATGCAGGCCGCGGGGTATCGGTACATCGTGATCGACGACTGCTGGCAGGTGGGCCGCGACAGTGCGGGCAATATCCTGTATGACCCGGTGAAGTTCCCGCATGGGATCAAGGCGCTGGCGGACTATATCCATTCAAAAGGTTTGAAATTCGGCATCTATACCTGCGCGGGTTCCAGGACCTGTGCGGGGCGACCGGCCAGCCGGGGATACGAGTTCCAGGATGCGCGTCAATACGCCGCCTGGGGCGTGGACTATCTGAAGGAAGACTGGTGCAATACTACTACGCAGGATGCGAAGGAATCCTATACGCTGATGCGCGATGCGCTGTACAAGGCTGGAAGGCCGATCGTCTTCAGTCTTTGCGAATGGGGTTCGCACAAGCCGTGGCATTGGGCCGCGGATGTGGGTCATCTTTGGCGCACCTGCGGGGACATCGGAAATAATTGGAATTTCATGGAGGCCGGGGACGGCAGCGCCTGGGGCGGCAGTGTGATCGGCAACCTCGATCTGCAGAACGGGCTAGAAAAATATGCGGGGCCCGGTCACTGGAACGACCCCGACATGCTGGAAGTGGGCAATGGAGGACTGACACCCGAAGAGGAGCGTTCGCATTTCACTTTGTGGTGCATGTTGGCGGCGCCGCTGATGGCGGGCAACGATATCCGGAACATGTCGGCGTCCACGAAGAGCATTCTGACCAACGGCGATGTGATCGCGATCGACCAGGACGCGTTGGGTGTTCAGGGCTACCGCGCATCCATCAGCGAAAATCTCGAAGTATTCGTCAAGCCTTTGAGCGGCGGGGACACGGCGGTTTGTTTGTTCAACCGCGGTGACGAACCGAAGAAGCTGGATTTCTCCTGGTCGCAATATAAGATCGGGGCGGGGCATGCCATCCGGAATGTGTGGAAGGCGGCTGCCGAGGGTACGACGTCGGAAAGATATAAAGCGACGATCGGAAAACATGAGGTGATCCTGCTGAGGCTGCATCGGGCCTGAGCGGGGGCGGCGCCGGGGTGGGGATTGGGGATGGAGATGGGGGTGCTTGGGGATGGTGGGGATTGGGGATGGAGATGGGGTGCTTGGGGATGGTGGGGATTGGGGCGGCGCCGGGGCATGGTCGCGGCGATGCGGTGGCGGCTCATGCAGAGCGATACCTACTGCTGATAGCGTGTTGTGGAAGGATGGAAATGGCTCCAGGAATGCCAGAACTCCTGGTAGGACTGGACCGGCTCGAGCTGTTGATCTTTCAGGGGCCCGCTGATGCAGAGCCCCACGGTATTCCATTGCGAGCCGGTATTCGTGTCCCGTAGCAGGGGTTGTCCAGGTATTTTTTCAAAGGTCAGGATCTGACCCTGTTCGCGACGGTTCCAGGTATGAAAAGAAACCGAATCGGGGTCGAGCAGCAGGAGGACCGGCGTTGCGCCGACGGTATCCTGGATCATGGTGTGGGTCACCAACACATTCCAATCATATGCTTTCGTATACCGCCCCGAGCGGACGCCGACGACCCAGGATTTCATTTTCCAGGAACCGGAGTCGCGTTTTTCGAGACTGCCTTTGATGGTGCCGATGTCGTAGTCGGCCAGGTCGGCATAATCCTTTTTAAAGACGGTGTCGGGTTGGAGCACCTTGGAGTCGGGATGCTCGTACAGCCATTCGCGTAAGGAGACCTGTGTGGACGTCAGCTCTGCGAGCCGGGTACCCGTGAGCGGGCCGGCCACGGATTCGCCGGTTGCCTGTTGCCACCAACTGCCGGTGGCGGCGTCCTCGAACATTGCGTTGAAATGATCCATGCCGACGAGGCGGAAGTCTTCGAGATGGCCTTTGACGGTGGGACTGTATACGCGGCCCGTCCGGCAAACCGTGCAATACGTGATCATCACCGGGATGCCGCCCACGGTGTCGCGCACCTGGTGGTGGTAGCCGATCAGTTGAATCGGATAGGCTCTCGCTTCGTCGCCGGCTACGACGCCGATGACCAGTTTATTGAGCGGTATCTTGTTGTCGGCCGCCTGTGCGAAGGCCTTGTGGCCCGGTTGGTAGAACATCTTGTCGGCCTCGAAACGGAAATTGAAAAAATAAAAGACAACGCAATAGAACAGGACGATGGTGCCGAGTGCGATCTTGCCGCCGGTGCGCGCCTTGCGCCACAGGCGCAGCAGGGGAAGGGCAACCAGGATGAGGCCAAGTGCACGCAGGAGATAGCGATAATGATTGATGGACCAGGCGAGTTTCACGGTATCCGCCCGCTGGCTGCCGGGGAAGGGCATGATGAGATAGACTCTGATGATCTCGGTGGCGAACAGCACGAGCGCACCCAGGGTGAAGAGCAGGATGGCGCGGGATTTAGGCATGGTCAGAACAAGATACGAAATCGGGTGGACTTGCGGACAGGGGCGGCGGGCTATGAGGCTTTGGGCGAAACCCGCGGGGAAAAGGGCCCGGTTGAGACCTATCAGCCCGGGAGCCGGGGCATGCGGCGTAGCGGACAGTGCTTGTATCAAAAACGGACAATGGATAGGCGGAATGTCTGTGTAATGGATTGTTGGGCAATCGTTTGGCAAAACGGCATGCGCTTGGAGAAGGCACGGGTATGCTAAGAAATTACCTGCTGCTCGCCATCAAGAACTTCCGGAAACACCAGTTGTTCTCTGTCGTCAATGTCCTGGGACTGACTATCGGCATTACATGCTGTCTGATGATCTTCCTGTTCGTGCAGCATGAATTCAGCGTGGACCGGTGGCATGCGAACGGGGACAGGATCTATCGCGCGGTGCGGGTAAACGAGCTGGAGGCCAATGATAAAAAACAGGACATCGCCTGGTTGTCGCCGCCCTATGCGGGGGCATTGCTGAACGACTATCCGAATGCCATTCAAAAAGCGGTGCGTATCCGGCCGGACAATGACCTCATCACCTATAACCAGGTCGCCTTCAATGAAAAAAAAGTCTTTCTCGCGGACAGTAATTTTTTCCAGTTTTTTAGTTTTCCGCTCGTAAAGGGCGATCCGGCGACGGTGCTGAGCGATCCCACGAGTATCGTGATGACGGCCAGTACGGCAAAAAAATATTTTGGCGATGCGGACCCGATCGGCAAGGTTGTCGAAATGAATGAACATATCCGGCTGAAGGTGACGGGTATCGCCGCGGACGTCCCCAGCAATTCGACGCTTGATTTCGACATGGTGATGCCGCTGTCCTATTTCCGCCACGACTATTGGATGAACCAGTGGCCGGCCAACAGCGTGTACACGTATGTCCGGCTGGCGCCGGGTGTCGATGCGGGCCAGCTTACGAAGCGGTTGCCCGCGTTTATGGACAAGTACCTCGGCAAATTCTACCGGGAGAACGGTTTTAAGATGAGCCTCGCGTTGCGTCCGTTGAAAGACATCTATTTCTCGTCCGACCGCGCCGACAATGTCAAACATGGCAGCAGGAAGATGGTCTATGTTTTCATGAGCATCGCTGTCCTCATCCTCGTCATTGCGTGTATCAACTTTATGAACCTGGCCACCGCGCGGGCGGACGACCGGAGCAAAGAAGTCGGTCTTCGCAAGGTGATGGGAGCCGTCCGGCGGCAGTTGGCCGGGCAGTTTTTTCTCGAGTCGATACTATTCGCTACGCTGGCTACGGTGTGCGCGGTGATCCTGTTGCAATTGTTGATGCCTGTCTATACGTCGTTTCTCGGATACCAGCTGCCGTCTTATTTTGGCAATGTCTGGTTCTATTTTTTTCTGGCGGGCATCATCCTGGTGGCAGGGGTATTCGCGGGGAGCTATCCGGCGTTGCTGCTGTCTTCTTTTACGCCGATAGAATCCCTTAAAGGGAGGCTGAAGGCGGGGACGCGTGGGGTCTTCTTCCGCAAGGCGCTGGTCGTATTTCAATTCGGGATCTCGGTTTTGCTGATCGCGAGCGTGGCCATCGTGATGAAGCAGATGCGCTATGTCCGAAATACCGACCTGGGTTTCGACAAGGGGTGGGAGATGATCGTGCGGATCGACAACAATTCGATCTATGACAACATGAACCGATTCAAGTCCGCGGTACAGGCGGATGCCGGCGTAGCAAGCGTTTCGCTGATGTCGGGCGAGCCGGGCGGTTTTCACGATTCTTATGGGTTCGAGTCGGGCGCCAGGCCGGGTGACAAGCTGTCGATGCACACGGAATTCGCCGACTTCGAATATGTAAAGACGTTGGGTTTGAAGATCATCGCGGGCCGCGATCTGTCGAGCCAGTTCCCCACCGATACGGACAAGGCGGTGCTGATCAACCGGAGCGCAGCGACGATGCTAGGGTTGAGCCCGGAGAAGGCCGTCGGGACGTCGATCCGCAATCTTTCGGCGGACAGTCTGCCGAGGACAGTTGCCGGGGTGGTGGAGGATTACCATTATTCTTCGCTGAAAGAAATGATCGGGCCACTCGTGATCTCTCCCAAAAAGGGTGACCGGCGGCTGGCATTGATCAAGCTGAAAAGCGGCGGGGACCTGCAGCAGACTGTCGACAGGATCAAAAAAGTCTATGGGGCGTATGCATCGGGTTACCCGTTCGAGTACTCTTTTCTCGATGAGCGGTTCGACGGGCTGTACCGATCGGAAGGCAAGCAGGAGACGCTGCTGACCATTTTTTCGACGATCGCGATCAGTGTGGCCTGTCTGGGTCTCTTCGGACTTGCGTGTTATACGGCCGTCAAACGCAAAAAGGAGATCGGCGTGCGCAAGGTGTTGGGCTCGTCGGTCGAGAATATCGTATTGCTGTTGTCGAAGGATTTGTTGAGTCCGGTGTTGATCGGGACGGCGATCGCGCTGCCTGTGGCGTATTATGTCACCCGGCAATGGCTGCAGGGGTTTGCGTACCGGGTAACGCCGGGGTGGTGGTTGTTCGCAGCCGCGGCGCTGGTGGGTATCGTGATTGCGCTATTGACGGTGAGCGTGCAGGCGGTGAGGGCTGCGGTGGCCAATCCGACGAAGGCGCTGAGGAGTGAATGAGGGATGGCAGGACCAGGCGATGGGGGCGACGGAGGATGGGTCGGCCGATGCGGGGGGAGGACGGCGGGAAGAGGGCGGTGCGACGGGAAGGATGGGTCGGCCGATGCGGGGGGAAGGACGGCGGGAAGAGGGCGGTGCGACGGGAAGGATGGGTCGGCCGATCATTCGCCGGTTACTTCGGAGATCACGTCGCCGATGTTCCCGTTGGGGGTCTGGATATGCAGAAGGGCGGCTACGGTCGGTGCGATGTCGGTCATGTGAACGGTCCGGTAGAGCGTGCCGTGCCTGATCCTCCAGCCCATGAACACGAGCGGTATATGGGTATCCTGCGGATTCCAGGTGCCGTGCGTAGTGCCCTTATCCGAGCCTTCGAACCAGGCCGGTTCCGGTATGAGCAGGATGGACCCGCAGCGTTTGCGGTTGTAGCCGTTGACCACCTTTTCTTCGATGATTTTTGGCAGCGCTGCCGCGTCGATATGGTCCATGTCGACGATGTACTGTATGCCGGGTTGATGCGACAGGTAGGCAATGGCATATCTTTTCAGCGAATCGAAGGAAAGACCGCTGCCGGTTATGCGCGACCGGTTGAAATTGACATAATAGTTGGCGCCCGAGATGACCAGGTCTTTGATGCCGGTGATGTGGGCGAGCGTATCGTTCAGGCCCTGCATCATCCGGCGCATGCCTACCAGGCCTGCGGGTATCCGGTGTGCCTTTAGGAAATCGACCGCGTGCGAGCCGCCGTGGTCGGCGGTAAGAAAGAGCAGGTAGTTGTCCTTGCCGACCGTCTTGTCCAAAAATGAAAGGAACGCTGCGAGGTCTTTGTCCAGCCGGAGGTAAACATCCTCCACCTCGACCGAATTGGGTCCGTATTTATGACCGACGTAGTCGGTGGACGCGCAATTGATCGTCAGGAAATCGGTGACATCCTGTTGGCCGAGCGCATAGCCTTCCACGGCAGCCCTGGCAAAATCGAGCGTCAGGGTATTGCCGAAAGGCGAGCTTCGGATATTGTCATGGTCTTCGCGATATGCTTTTTGGATATCGTGCGGGAAGACGGGCGCTTTTTCGCCTTTGAACAACCCTTCCCAGGGAGCGCTGTCGGCCGTGCTCTGGAGGTAGGTGTCGATGGGGTAGAGGGTGTGCCAGCCGCCGGCGACCAGTTTGTCGGGTTCGTCGAGTGCATTGAAGCGTTGTACCCATTCGGGCAGCCGATCCATATACCAGGAACTGGTACTGAAACAGCCCTTGACGTCATCGAACCAGAAGGCGCCTGTCGGTGTGTGACCCGCGGGCAGGATGGAGGCCCTGTCCTTTAACGAAACACCGACCACGCGGGAACGGAAATTGGTGGCGAGCATCAGTTCGTCGGTGATGGTTGTCGCCAGGAGATTGCGGGGGGACATGTTTCCTGCGGGGCTCGTTCCGCCTACCGGCCGAACGCTGCTGTCGGCTACGCAATAGAGGCTTTTCCCCGTCGCCTGGTCGATCCAGTCGTTGCCAGTGATCCCGTCGATGGAGGGGACGGAGCCGGTGAAGATGGTGCTATGTCCGACAGCGGTAAAAGACGGGAGGTGGCTGATGTACGCCTGTTCGCAGGAGAAGCCTTCGTTCAGCAGGCGCCGGAAGCCGCCGGAGCCAAAGCGGTCGTAATAGCGGTACAGATAATCCCAGCGCATCTGGTCGACTACGATGCCGACGACGAGTTTGGGGCGCGCGGTTGGCTGGAACGGGGTGGTGGTGGCGCGGGGCCGTGCTGTCAAACGATGCTTGGCGGTTGCCCGGGGAGCAGTTGTCGCGGAAGCAAGGGTGGCGGGCGGTTGTGGCGCCGGGGTTTGCGCGGAAGCGGGGAGGTGCGTGAAAGTACAGCAAAGGGTAAGGACGAGGGCGGCGGCGCGGTTACCGGATAGACGCAGGACCTGGGATGCTAGCGTATTCATGCGGTGAAATTTTTTTTGGGCTCGAACTGTTAACGATGCACCATGAGACTTCGATTGCCGGAGTTCGGCTGTCCCGGTTTCGGTTGTCGAGGCCGCGAAAGTACGGCTTTTTTGGGCCAGGAGGGTCACCGGTATTTAAATTTCTTTACTTTTTAGTTTGTAATTATTTTTTTTCCTTTCAAACTCTTTTTTTAGTTTTGGAACACATCGATACTGCTTTATGAAAAAGATCGTCTTTATCCTCCTCGGTTTTTTGCCTGTCTTGTCGGTCCTGGCGCAACCGGTGTCCTGGGACAGCACCTATCGTCCTCCGTCCTATGGTCAGCGGCTGGCGCTGTTCAGGTCTTATCCCAATTCGGTGACGGATGTCATCTTCCTGGGTAACAGCATCACTTACGGAACGGACTGGAACGAATTGCTGCAGCTGCCGGAGGCGCGCAACCGCGGGATCTCGGGCGACATCACTTTTGGGGTGTTACAGCGGTTGGACGAGGTGACCGAAGGACAGCCGGCGAAATTATTCGTCCTGATCGGCATCAACGATATCGGCCGGAATATCCCCGACAGTCTGATCCTGCGCAACTATGAGACCATCATCCGGCGTGTCCGGGGGGCATCGCCGCGGACGAAGATCTATTTCCAGACCTTAATGCCTGTGAACAATACGTTCACGCAACACAAGGAGCATTATAACAAGGATGAGCATATCCGCGCAGTGAATGAAGGATTGAAAGCGCTGGGCAGGCGATACCCGATCACGGTGATCGATCTGCATCCGCATTTCCTCGACAAGGAAGGCCGGCTGGATGCGAGCCTTACCATGGACGGGCTGCATCTCAACGAGAAGGGCTACCAGGTTTGGAAGAAGGTGCTGCAACCCTATTTGAAATAGACATTATGGATAACCGCAGAGAATTCCTCAAAAAAGCCATGTTGCTCTCCGGGGCGGCGGGTTGGAACGGTCTTTTCCCCGAATCGATCCGCAAGGCGATGGCTATCGACCCTTCTCCGGGGAGTTCGTACCTGGACGCCGAGCATGTCGTGATCCTGATGCAGGAGAACCGTTCGTTCGATCATTGTTTCGGGACGCTGAAAGGCGTGCGGGGGTTGAACGACCCGCGTGCGTTGCGGCTTCCCGGGCGCAACAGTGTCTGGCTGCAGTCGAACGAAAAAGGCGAGACCTACGCCCCTTTCAGACTGGACATCCGCGACACGAAGATCACCTGGATGGGTTCGATCCCGCATGTGCGATCGAGCCAGGTGGATGCTTTCAACCGCGGCCGTCACGACCGATGGCTTACCGCGAAGCGTTCGGGAAACCCCGAGTATGCGGATATCCCGTTGACCCTGGGTCATTACACGCGGGAAGACCTGCCGTTCAATTATGCGCTTGCAGACGCGTTCACGGTCTGCGATCAGAACTTCTGTTCGGGTATGACGAGTACGTGGCCAAACCGTCTTTTCTTTTGGACGGGCACCATCCGGCAACACGCGGACGCCGAATCGAAAGCTTATATCCGGAATGACGTGGAGACCGGCGAAATCTCGTGGACCACTTTTCCCGAACTGTTGGAAAGGGCGGGTATTTCGTGGAAGGTGTACCAGAACGATCTGACGGTCGGCGACGGGCTCACCGTGGAAGAGCGTGCGTGGCTGGCGAATTTCGGGTGCAACCTGCTGGAACCGTTTGCACAGTACAATGTCCGTTTCTTCCCCCGGTATGTCCACGGTCTGAAGACGCGCGTGGAGACCTTCCCGGGTATCCTTGCGGACCTGAAATCGAAGGCCGCGGCGCTCCCTGCGGGCAGCGGCGAGCGGGAGAAGCTTGAAAAGGAGATCGCGAAAAAGGAGGCGGCGCTGGCCGAAGCGCGTGAAGAGCTGCCGAAGTGGACGCCGGAGAATTTCGAGCGGTTGTCCGAGACGGAAAAGAATCTCTATCGCAAGGCGTTTGCTATCAATGACGGCGACCCCGACTACCACCGGCTGGAAACCTTGCGCTACGAAGAGGATGGCGTGCAGCGTGAGTTGAATGTCCCGCGCGGGGATATCCTGCACCAATTCAGACAAGACGTTGACAAGGGGACGTTGCCGGCGGTGTCATGGCTGGTCGGGCCGGAGAATTTCTCGGACCACCCGACCGCGCCGTGGTATGGCGCCTGGTATGTGTCGGAGATCATGGATATCCTCACCAAGAACCCCGAAGTATGGAAGAAAACGATCTTCATCCTCACGTATGACGAGAACGACGGTTATTTCGACCATGTCCCGCCGTATGTAGCGCCGGACCCGAAAGACCCCGCCACGGGGAAGTGCTCGGCGGGTATCGACACCACGGTGGAATATATCCGGCGCGAAACCGAATTACGGCAGGGTGTGAAACCCAAAGAAGCGCGGGAGGCGCCGGCGGGTCTGGGTTTTCGGGTGCCCATGATCGTTGCCTCGCCGTGGAGCCGCGGAGGCCGCGTCTGCTCGCAGGTGTTCGACCACACCTCGGTCTTCCGGTTCGTTCAAACCTGGCTGAACCAGAAGAAGCGGGCGGGCATAGCCGAGAATAATGTCAGTCTCTGGCGGAAAACCGTCAGCGGCGATCTCACGGCTGTCTTCCAGGTGTATGACGGCCGGCGGGTGGATGAGCTGCCGTGGCTGGAGAGGAAGCCGTTCATCGAGAAGATCTATAATGCAAAGTTCAAACCCGTGCCGGCAAATTACAAGCCGTTGACCGCCGAAGAGACCGAGCGGATCAACCGGGACCCTGCTGCTTCCCCTCTGATGGGCGTGCAGGAACCGGGTGTCAAGCCGAGCTGCGCACTTCCCTACCAATTGTATGCGGATGGGCGGCACAGCGAGGATGGGCGGAATTTCGAGATAACGCTGGAAGCGCGGGATGAGGTTTTCGGTAAACGGTCGGCCGGATCGCCATTCAACATCTACCGGCCGGACAGCGACGCGCGGTCGTATGCCGTCATCGCGGGCGATAAGGTCACCGACTCTTTTCCAATCGGCCGCGGGTACCACCTCGTGGTACAGGGACCCAATGGGTTCGGCAGGGAATACCAGGGAAATGAGCAGGACCCGCGTCTGCGTATCAGCTGCGACTATGAGCGAAGCCGGATGAGCGCGCGGATGCTAACGGGCCGGCTGAAGTTCGTGGTTCACAATACAGACCCGCATCGTGCCTTTCACCTGGTTTTCGCGGACCATGCATACGGTAAGGGTGAGATCACCCGGGAACTGGCGGCAGGCGGGGCGGCGGAGATCGTCCTGGGTACGGAATCGGGTCATGGATGGTATGACGTGGGTATCCGCGTAAAAGGCTTCGATGTCTTCGGACAGCGTTACAGCGGCCGGGTGGAGACGGGCAGGGATGGTATCAGCGATCCTTTTATGGGGCGGGCAATTTGAGTGGATGCGTGGACGGCGCCGTTATTTAGCGATAATGACCTTTACTCCTTTTTCTTCCAATTGCCGGACGATCGTCGCGGGGGCGCCTTCGTCGGTCACGATGTAATGCACCTGGTCGAGACCGCAGATGCGGCCCAGGCCGCGGCGGCCAAATTTGGAACTATCGGCCATGATCACTACGATCCCGGCTACGTCCATCATTTTCTGGTTGAGGCTTGCCTCGGCAAGGTTGGTAATGCTGACGCCGAATTGCAGATCGATGCCGTCCGCGCCGAGGAACAGAACGCCGGATGAAATATCTTCGAGGATCCGGTCGGCGAACGAGCCGGTGACGGAAGAGGAACTCGGCCGGATCATGCCTCCCAGCTGGAGCACCTCGACATTGGGCCGATGGCTCAGCTCGAGCGCCACCTTCAGTGCGGGTGTTATGACCGTGAGTCTCTTGGACGGATGCAGACAGCGCGCAAGGTGGAAAACGGTTGTGCCCGAACCGATGATGATGGAATCGTTCTCCCCGATGATCGGCAGCGCCGCCTTGGCGATGCGTTGTTTCTCCTTTTCATTGATCTGTTCCTTCTCATTGATGGTGCGCTCCATCGTATAAGGATTGCTGACCGATGCGCCGCCGCGGCTGAGGAAGAGGAGGTTTTTTTCCTCCAGCAGCTTGAGATCCTTACGGATGGTGACGCCGGAGACCATCATCATCTCGCTCAATTGCTGGATGGTAACGTGTCTGCCTTCCTCGAGTTTCTGGAGGATCAACTGGTGCCGTTCGGTGATATTTTTTATGGGTTTCTTTTTCATGTTCTGGGGTTGTCGTGCGTCCCTGCCGGGGTCGTCCTGCGTCCGCAGGTTTTCGTGCAACCGTGCGGATGTCGTGCGTCCGCGGGATTGCATGCGACCGTGGCGGTCCGTTTGGCCACGCGGGGGTCGGCATGCGTCCGTGCAAATCTGCTGAATATTTCTTACACTTTTTAATCCCGGGCTTTAAATTCTTATATTTTTCTTTCAAAAACTTTTCAAAACTTGCTTTTTATTGACATTTCCTTTATTTTTGTTTCGATTGCTTTACATTCATTTGTTTATTTTCCACTTCCAAAATTGATCGCTATATGAAACATCCTCTCTGCGCTGACCGTTCAACCACCCGGGTGGTGGTCAGTCCCGCCCGGTTTGGTGGCCGATGCCCGGTTAGTCCCGTACGGCAAGCCGGCCGGCGCCTGGTCAGCCTGTCGATCCTCTTATTTTGCACACTCCTGGTCTTTGGACAGGCCAAACCGATCCGTGGCTCGGTCACGGATGAAAAGGGGAACCCGCTAGCCGGGGTAACGTTGACCATCAAGGGCAGTGCCCGGGCGGTGACTACGGATGAAAAGGGCCGATTCCAACTGCCGTCTTCTGATGCCGGGGCCACGCTCGTCTGCTCGAGTATCGGGTATGCCGGGCAGGAGGTAAGGTTAAAAGGGGGGAATTCGTTGGTCATCGTGCTGAAGAGCGCGGCCAGCGGATTGAATGAAGTGGTCGTCGTCGGTTACGGCACGCAGAAGAAGGTGGACCTCACCGGCGCCGTCAGCCAGGTCGGCAAGGAGGTGTTCGAGGACAGGCCGCTGCCCAACGTGACGAGGGCGTTGGAAGGCGTGATTCCCAACCTGAACATCAAAATGACGGACGGCAAACCCATCCGCAGCTCGGATTACAACGTGCGTGGCACCACCTCCATCGGGGCCGGCGGAAGCGCACTGATCCTGATCGACGGCGTACCGGGCGATCCCAATCTGCTCAACCCGAACGACATCGAGAACGTCACGGTGCTGAAAGACGCGGCCGCCTCGGCGATCTATGGCGCGCGGGGCGCGTTCGGCGTCATACTGATCACGACGAAGAGCCCGAAAAAGGGAAGGACGCAGCTGAACTATTCGAGCAGCCTGACTTTCAGCGCACCGACGATCCGGCCGAAGTTCGTTACGGACGGTTATACCTGGACGAAGAATTTCGATTCGGCGTATTACGCCTACTACGATTATAAATCGCATCCCGCGAAGGCCAACAGCGTATTCCCGTTTTCGCTGGATTATCTCGACTCGCTGCAGTACCATGACCAACATCCCGGCCTGGCGAAAACGGGTATCGATCCGACGACGGGCAACTATGTCTATTATGGAAACTCGGACTGGCAGCACCTGTTGTATGCGCCGACCGATCCTTCGACGGACCAGTCGCTGAGCGTTTCCGGAGGCGGTGACAAAGCGTCTTACTACCTGTCGGGGCATTACCAGTATCAAAAGGGCATTTTCCGATACAGTCCCGACACCTACAAGATGTACAACCTGCGTTCGAAGGGCACCGTCGATCCTTTTCCGTGGCTGAAGCTGGAAGACAATCTCGAATATTCGAGGATGACGTATTTCTATCCCATCATCAACCATGCCGACCCTGTCACGCCGATCTGGAGGCGGATCTCGGACGAGTTCTTCCCGGTGACGATGTTGTTCAACCCCGACGGATCGCTGACGCAGAATGCGGCCATCACGATGGGTTCGTTCGTATCGGGGAACAACTATTCGAACCAAACCACGAACGCGATCAGCAATACGTCGGCATTCACCGCCAAATTCCTGAAGGACCGTCTTCGGGTGCATGGTGATCTGACGCTCGGGTACACTTCATTTTTGGAAAACCGTTTGTTTACGCCCATATCGTATGAAGCGAAACCGGGCGTCGAACTGCAGATGGGCGACAGCCGGATGAACCAGACGACAAATACGACCGATTATCTCGGCGCCAACCTGTATGCGGAGTACGAGCGCAGCTTCGGCAAACACTACTTCAAGGGGCTGGTGGGTTACAACTATGAGCATTCGCTGTTGAAATCAAATTATGTCCAACGCTACGGGCTCATCAATTCCGATCTCCCGGATTTTTCGCTGATCGATGGTCAGGCGTTCACGCTGACGGGCGGTGGAAGCGAATGGAAGACGCTGGGCAGTTTCTTCCGGCTCAATTATAATTATGCGGAAAAATATCTTTTCGAGATCAACGGTCGGTACGACGGTTCGTCGAAATTCCCCGGGGACCAGCAATATGGTTTTTTCCCGTCCGCCAGTGCCGGATGGAGGGTTTCGCGGGAATCTTTCTGGAATGTCTCGCCGGGGTTGATCTCGGATCTGAAGTTCCGCGCATCGTATGGCACGTTGGGCAATGGGAATGTCTCCCCTTATCAATACCTGGAAACGATGTCGGTGGCCAAACTGGGGATGATGATCGGCGGCATCGTTCCGGATGCCACGCAGGCCCCCAATGTCATCCCCGACGGCCTGACCTGGGAAAAATCGACGACGGCGAACGTCGGGGCGGATATCAGCTTCCTGAACGACCACCTCACCGCGAGCGTCGACTGGTATAGGCGTTATACCAACGACATGTTCACGACCGGGTTGCCGTTGCCCGCCGTCTTTGGCGCGAGTGTGCCGAAAGGCAACTATGCCGACCTGGAGACCAGGGGATGGGAGCTGGACCTCACCTATCGCGGGCAGGCCGGTTCGGGCAAACCGCTGCGCTATTCCTTCCATTTCGTTCTATCGGACAATGTCTCTCATATCACGAAATACAACAACCCTACTGGTCTGATCAGCACTTATTACAAGGGCATGAAGGTGGGCGATATATGGGGATATGTCAATGACGGGGTTTTCACCGATGCCAACGACATCGCCAAACACGCGAACCAGACGCTGATCCGTGTGAGCAGCGCGAACCTGCCGTTGCCCGGCGACATCAAATTCAGGGACCTCGACGGCGACGGAAAGATCACTCCCGGCGACGGAACGGTATCCAACCCGGGCGATATGCGGATCATCGGCAATTCCGCGCCGCGTCTTCCGTTCGGATTCAGCGCCAGTTTCGATTGGAACCATTTTTTCCTGTCCGCCTTTTTCCAGGGTATCGGCAAACGCAATTGGTGGCCGGGGTCGGATGCCTCGCTGTTCTGGGGTCAGTACAACCGGCCTTACAGCTGGCTGCCCGCGGATGTGCTGAAGAATGAATGGTCGCCCTCGAACCCGAATGGGTACTTCCCGAGATTGCGGGGTTATGTGGCGCTCAATTCGGGTGCGGAGCTGACGGTAAAACAGTCGAAATACCTTCAGAATGCGGGATATATCCGGCTGAAGAACCTGTCTTTCGGGTACGATATCCCGGCATCGGTGACCGGCAGGATCGGGATCGAGCACGCAAAGATCTATTTCACCGGTCAAAACCTTTGGGTTTGGTCGCCGATGTACAGGATCATGAAGACCCTGGACCCGGAGGTGATCGACGGATCGGACCCCGAACTGAACGACAATGCCGGGAACGGGATGGACTACCCGATGATGAAATCCTATACCCTTGGCCTCAACATTACCTTCTAAGTTAAAAAAGACCGATCATGAAATTCGAAGTATTCGCGAATCCCGATAAAAAAAGCGTCCTGCCTATGCGTACCCGGCTGCTCCATCTTTTGTCCGTAGTCCTGGTGGGGACGATGTTGTTGCCAGGTTGTAAGAAGGATGAGCTCGCCCTGCAGCCTTTCGATAAACTGACGCCTTCGACGGCCTTCAACACCGAAGAGGACCTGCAGCTGTATGCGAATTCGTTTTATAAAATGTTGCCGGATGCCAGTTCGATCATCAGGGGTGACGAGCTGAGCGATTATGCCGCCAATAAGAACGCCTCGCCTTACCTGGTGCCGAACGGGTTTTCTTCCACGCAGGCCACCGGGTGGTCCTGGTCGGCGTTGCGCAATGTCAACTATTTCCTGCAGCACTTCGGGCAGGCGAAGGTGAGCGACGCGGTGAAGAACAACTACGAAGGCATCGCGAGGTTCTTCAGGGCCTGGTTCTATTTCAACATGGTGCAGAAATTCGGCGACGTTCCATGGTATGGCAAGCCGTTGGAAGTCGGCGACTCGGCATTGTATAAGCCGCGTGACCCGCGGACGCTCGTCATGGACAGCGTACTGGCTGACCTGGATTTCGCGTGTTCCAATATCAGTGTCCCCAAAGACAACACCGCCTCGCAGATCAGCAAATGGGTGGCGCTGGCTTTCAAATCGCGGGTCTGTCTGTATGAGGGCACCTTTCGGAAGTATCACACCGAACTGGGGCTTGGCGGCACGGCCGCGCAATGGTTGACCGATGCCGTCTCTGCCGCGCAATCGGTGATGACGGGCGGCCAGTACAAGTTGCATGTGAACAGCTCGAATCCCGCGCTCAGCTACCGCGATCTCTTTGTCAGTTCGACGCCATTTTCGGATGAGGTGATGCTGGCCTATGTCTGCAATGCCGACCAGCAGGTCTTTAACGACGCGAACTGGTATTATACGAGCGCCACCTACGGGGACCGGCTGTCGCTGACCAAGACCTTTATCGACACGTACCTGGACGCCGACGGCTCGCGTTTCACCGACCGGCCCGACTATGACACGATACCGTTCTGGAACGAAGTGAAGAACCGCGACCTGCGTCTACAGCAGACGATCCGGATGGGTGGTTATAAACGGAGCGATGGCTCGGCGGCGCCGCCCGACTTTACCTATACTTATACCGGCTACCAGCCGCTGAAATTCACGCTCGACTCGAAGGCGACGGACGGGATCGCGAAAAACGACAACAGTATTCCCATCATACGGTATGCGGAAGTGCTGTTGAATTACGCCGAAGCGAAGGCCGAACTGGGCGGGTTCACCGGCGCGGACTGGGATAACACGATCAAGTTGTTGCGTGCGCGCGCGGGTATCGCCAATACCGCCATGCCGGTGGCAGCCGACGCCTATCTGCAGCAAACTTATTTCCCCGACATCACCGACCCAGTGCTGCTGGAGATCAGACGCGAGCGGGGTGTGGAGCTGGCGCTGGAAGGCTTTCGCTATGATGACCTGTTCCGGTGGAAGGCCGGGTCTCTGCTGGCCATGACCTACAAGGGTCTTTACGTTCCGGCTATGAACACGTTATACGATCTCAACGGCGACGGGAAGCCCGATGTATCCTTCGTCAGCGCTATTCCATCCAATAAGGTGTCGGGCGTTTATTATTTCCTGATCGACAACACGCAGGCACGGTTGTCGCAGGGCACCTACGGGACGATCATCTGGCTGGACAATATCACGCGCGAGTGGGACGACTACAAATATTATTACCCGATACCCTTCAATGAACTAGTACTGAACCCGCACCTGGTACAAAACCCCGGATGGGACCATCCCTGATCACCAATAAAAAAAGTACACCATGAACACGACACGAACCGCAGCCATTGTCACCCGGGGTTCGCTGCTGGAAAAGGCGGGACTGCCTGCGCAGCTCGTATGGGGATACCTGGGCATCCTGATCTTCATGATGGGCGACGGCATGGAGCAAGGGTGGTTGAGTCCCTACCTGATCGAGCACGGCATGAGCATCCGGCAATCGGCGACGCTTTTTACCGCCTACGGCATTACGATCGCCATATCCTCCTGGTTCTCCGGCGTGTTGTCGGAGGGGTTCGGGATAAAAAGGACGATGCTCGCGGGCCTGGTCGTCTACCTGGCCGGTACGGTGGGTTTTATCGGTTATGGGATGAAGGACCTCGATTTTCCGGTGATGCTGCTGACTTACGCGCTTCGGGGGTTCGGCTATCCGTTGTTCGCATATTCTTTCCTGGTGTGGATCACGTACGCGAGTCGCGCGGGATCGCTCGGTCGCGCGATGGGCTGGTTCTGGTTCGTCTTTACGGGCGGGCTGAACGTACTCGGAGCCTATTATTCGAGCTGGGCCATTCATCGTCTCGGTTATATCGACACCTTGTGGAGCGCGGTAGGGTGGGTCCTCGTCGGCGCATTTTTCGCGCTCGTGTTGAACAAAAGCAAACCGCGTCCCGTGAGCGAAGGATACGGGACGAAGATGCGTGAGCTTGTCAAGGGCGTCACGATTGTCAGAGAAGAACCCAAAGTGCTGCTCGGCGGCATCGTCCGGATCATCAATACGACGGCGCAATTCGCCTTTCCGGTATTCCTGCCCACCTATATGGCCTCGCACGGTATATCGACGACGCAATGGCTGGAAATATGGGGGACCATCTTCACGGCCAATATCGCTTTCAATCTCATCTTCGGTTTTGTCGGCGACCGGTTGGGGTGGCGGAACACCGTCATGTGGTTCGGCGGCGTGGGTTGCGGCGTCACTACGTTGTTGTTTTATTATGCTCCGCAACTTGGCGGCGGGAATTTCTGGTTGATCCTGCTGGCCGGCGTCCTGTGGGGGGCCTTGCTGGCTGGTTATGTCCCGCTGTCTGCGCTGGTGCCCTCGCTCGTCAGGAAGGACAAGGGGGCGGCGATGGCGATCCTGAACCTGGGCGCCGGGTTACCCGTCTTTGTCGGACCGGCCCTTGTCGGGATCTTCATCGGAGCAGTGGGCAATGAAGGCGTGATCTGGATCCTGGCCGGCCTGTATTTTGCGGGGGCGGTCCTCACCCGCCGGATCACTCTTCCCGATAAGGCTAAAACCATTAAATAAACTGAAATACAAATTGAATGAAAGTATTGATCACCGCGCCCTATCATGAGAAAGCCCGCCAGGAACTCGAAACCGAATTGGGAGCCGTCGTCTACCGGCCCTGGAAGACGCACGGGCGGGCCTACAACGAGAGCGAGCTGACCGCATTGCTGGAGGAGACCAAGGCCGATGCGCTGATAACGGAACACGACCAGGTAACGGAATCGGTCATACGCGGACATCCGGACCTTCACTTTATCGGCGTCTGTCGCGGCACGCCTTCGAACGTAGCCGTCGACGTTGCATCGGAGCTGCATATCCCGGTGTTTTACACCCCGGCGCGCAACGCGCAGGCGGTGGCCGAGATGTTCGTTTCGAACGTCATCCTGCTGTTGCGCAAGACGCTTCCGGCACGGCAATGGCTGCTCGACGAAAAATGGGAGGCTGGCGCGCATACGTCGTATCTGCAATTCAAGGGCAACGAGCTCGCCGGCAAAACGATCGGAATGGTGGGTTTTGGCGCGGTCGGGCAGCGGATAGCGCATCTCGTATGGAATTTCCCGTGCAGGATCCAGTACTACGATCCATTCCTTGCGCAGGCGTCGAAGGAATACCGGAATGTGTCGCTGGAGGAAGTGTTCTCGGGCAGCCATATCGTATCGGTCCATCTTCCGGCCAACGAGCATACGCGGGGGATGATCGACAAAACCCTGATCTCGAAAATGCGGCGCGACGCTATCTTTGTCAACACGTCGCGTGCGATGGTCGTGAAAAGCGATCATCTTCTGGAAGCCCTGGAAGGGGGGTCGATCCGTGGCGCGGTACTCGACGTATTCGATCATGAGCCGCCGGACGAACTGGACTATCGCCTGATCCGTCACCCGAGCGTATTGGCGACGCCGCATATCGCGGGGGCTACGTTCGAGGTGGAGGACCACCACGCCGATATCATGAACGGAGGTATCCTTGGCTGGCTCGCGCAGGGCAAGAGAGACACGCGTCTCGTGGTGAACAAGGACAGTTTAAAAGTGAATAAATGACAAACGCGTATATTATCATCGATATCGGCACGGGGAATGCGCGGATAGCGGTCGCGACCGGGGATGGCCGTATCCTGAGCATCGAACGCGAAGACATCCGCTATGAAAAAGACGATCTGTATCCGGACGCGCTTTATTTCGATACGGAAATCTTGTGGGAGCAGGTGTTGCGTATGACGGACAGGGCGCTTGCGCGTGTGCCGGAGGTCAGGATTGCGGCTTTTACGGGCACCAGTCAGCGGGAGGGTATCGTGTTGCTTGGGGCTGCGGGCGAATCGCTGATCGGGCTGCCCAATATCGATCACCGCGGCAGGGAATGGGAAGGCCGGTTGAAGGATGCCGCGCGTGTCTATCAATTGACGGGACGGTATCCCGGCTCGTTGTTCTCTGCATTTAAGCTTTTGGGAATCCGTGAGCGCCGGCCGGAAATCTGGCGGAGCGTGTCGGGTTTTTTAAGTATCAGCGACTGGGTGCAATACCGTCTTTCCGGGGTGGCGCGGTACGAGCATTCGCAAGCCTCGGAGACGCTGTTTTACGATATTCAGAACGAGGGGTGGTCTGATGAACTTTGCGGGATGTTCGACATCGATCGGGCGGTTTTACGGCCGTTACAATCTTCGGCAACGGTGTTGGGACCGGTGGTCGCGGAATATGCGCGCAGGTGGCCTGCGGCAGCCGGGGCATCGGTCGTCGTCGGGGGCGCCGACACGCAACTGGCCATAGAAAGCGTTCGGCCTGCGGCGGATGATGTTGTCATCGTCTCGGGTACGACCACGCCCGTGGTCCGGTTGATGGACGGTTATGTCGTCGACGGGCGACAGCGCACCTGGACCGGTCGTCATACGAGCGATGACCGTTTTGTGCTGGAGGCGAATGCGGGGGTCACGGGGCTCAACTATCAGCGGCTGAAAGCGATCTTTTATCCGAATGAGCCTTACGAACGGATAGAGAGCGAGCTGGCGGCGGTGTCCTGTTCGGACGTCGTGGCTTCGCTCGGTTCGGTCCTTGCCGATGAGCAGACGCCGGTCACGCGGGGAGGCTTCCTCTTCAGCGTGCCTGTCTCCCACGAGCTGACCCGCGCCAGTTTCGTATGGGCGACCTTGTGGGACATCGCCTGCAGCATCCGGGAGAACTACCGGACGCTTTGCGAAGTCGCTGTCCATGACAGGGACTATGTCTGGGCCTGTGGTGGCGGAATGCAAAGCCGGACGCTGCGGAGGCTGATCGCGGGATTGCTCGGGAAAAAGGTGCTGTTGCGCAGGGATTACCGGCAGTCTTCGGTCATCGGCGGCGTCTATTGTTGCAACAGGGCATTGCGTGTGAAGCAACAGCCTTCCAGGGCATGCGACGTCGTGGAGCCGGTGGACGAGACCTATTTTGCGGACCTTTACCGGGAATGGAAGGGGATGCGGAACGCCTTAAAAAAGCTGGTATGAACTGGAATGTCAAGGATCCGGAGGGTGGGACCGCGGAGGCGGGGAAGATGGAGGCAATGGAGGGAGTGGCGGCGGAGGCCGGAGGGGGGAAGATGGAGGCGATGGAGGGAGTGGCGGCGGAGGCCGGAGGGGGGAGGGCAGCTTATTTTATCGGCATCGATATCGGAACGCAGGGTGCGAGAGTGGTGCTGATGGATGCCGCGGGGAATCTTGCGGGGAGCGAAGAACGGGCGTGTTTGTTGAGCGACCGGTCGCGGGAGGAGCAATCGCCGGTGGAATGGTGGGAAGGTTGTTTGTCGTTGTTGAGAGCGCTCGTGGTGTCGGTTGCCGGAAGCATCGATCGCGCCGCCATCAGAGCGATTGCCGTCACCTCGACCTCGGGCACGGTGATCCCGTTGGACCGCGACTACCGCCCGTTGCATGACGCGATCATGTACAGCGATCAGCGGTCGGCGGAGGAGGGGCGTTTCTGCCGGGAGATGGCGTTGCGTTGTCATCCCGACGGGTATACGGGCTTCAATTCATCCAGCGGGCTTTCGAAGATGGTGTGGTATCAGCGGAAGTTCCCGGCGAAGGCGCAAGCCATCTGCGCCTGGGTGCACGCTGCCGACTATATTACCGGCATGCTCAGCGGCCGCTGGCATGTCACGGATTATACGAATGCGTTGAAATCGGGATATGACCTGCGCGGCTTGCAATGGCCGTCCTGGCTGTTCGAAGGGCTCGGTTTGCAACGGTACTGGCTACCCGAAGTCGTGGCGCCGGGGACGCCTGTCGGAAGGCTGCTGCCGGCGCTGGCCCTGGAACTCGGTCTCGGAACGGACGTCCGGGTGGTGGCGGGGATGACGGATGGGTGCGCCTCGCAGATCGCGTCGGGCGCTGTGGCGGTGGGCGACTGGAATACCACGATCGGCACGACGATGGTCATCAAGGGCGTGACCGAACGCCAGGTACGGGATCCGGATGACGCGCTGTACTGTCATCGTCATCCCGAGGGGTTCTGGATGCCGGGGGGGGCCAGCAATACCGGGGCGGATTGGGTATCGAAGGAATTCCACGAGGACCTGGATGCGCTGAACGAAGGGGCCGCCTCGCTGATCCCCACGGGTTTGATCGCATGGCCGTTGTGCCAGCATGGAGAAAGGTTCCCTTTCGTTGCGCCGCAGGCGCGCGGATTTTCGGCGCCGGGGCTGTCGCCGGTACAGCGGTTTGCCGCCAATATGGAAGGGGTCGCGTGTCTGGAGCGCTATGCATATGAACTGATCGGGAGATGGTCGGGGTCCGCCGTAAAAGCCGTTTACACGGCCGGAGGTGCGAGCAACAGCGACACCTGGCTGACGATCCGCAGCAATGTGCTGGGGATGCCGCTGTACAAAATGAGATACGTCTCGGCGGCGGCGGGGGCTGCCATCCTGGCCGCATCGGGCACGCATTTCGGATCGCTGACGGCCGCGGCGCGGACCATGACGCAGGTCGAAAAGAGGGTGTCTCCTTCCGCGGCGCTTTCGGACCGGTATGATGGCCAGTACCGGCAATTCCTCGCTACATTGCGCCAAAAGGGATATATCCGGGAGGGAGCTTATGCTTAATGTCTATCTGCTTCGTCACGGCGAGACTACCTGGAACGCCGAAGGCAACCGTTATTGCGGCAGGACGAATGTGCCGCTGACGGAGCGGGGTATTGCGCAGGCCATGGAAGCCGGAAGGCGGTTGCGCGACATCCGGCTGGATGCCGTGTATTGTTCTCCGTTAGACCGCGCTCTTCATACAGCCAGGATCGCTGCAGGAGGGGAGTCGGCCAGCGCGCTGCCGGGTAGCAGGAGTCCCATTGCCGACGAACGCCTGATCGAAGCCGACTTCGGGCAGTGGGAAGGCAAGACGCGGGAGCAGTTCGTTGCGGAGAACCCGGCGTTTTGGGAAGCCTGGGATGCCGACCCTGCGACGGGCAGGGCCGGGGGCAGCGGCGAGACGGGTATGCAGGTCGTCCTGAGGGTCGACGATTTTTTTCGCGAAGCCGTACGCCGGCACGCGCAGCCATCCGGAACCATTCTCGTCGTGGCGCACAATGGCGTCAATCGTCTTTACCTCGCGTGGAAGCTCGGCATGCCTTTGAGGAACTACCGCAGACTGCACCAGGAAAATGCATCGGTGACGCTGTTCACGCTGGATGACGCGGGTGAGCTGACGCTGCGGCTTTTGAATGCCGGGATACCGGCGGATTCCCCGTAAACCGCCAATTCGTTCATTGGGCCACGATCGTCACTTCGATGCCCATGCTTTCGAGATGTTTTTTGTAAGGATCGGGGATGCCGGCATCGGTGATCACCTGATCGACTTCTTCGAGGCCGCAGATGCGGCCGAAGCCTCTTCTTCCGAATTTGGTCGAATCGGTCAGCACGATGATCTTTTGGGACCGGGAGATCATTTGCCGGTTGAGCTGCGCCTCCATGGAATTGGTGGTGCTGAGCCCCATTTCGATGTCTATCCCATCCACGCCGAGGAAGAGTTTGGTGCAGAAAAAGTCGGCGAGGATGGTTTGGGCGTAGGGTCCTGTCACGGAAGACGAGCTTTTTCGGAGGAAGCCTCCCAGCTGGATCACCTCGACGTTCGGATGTTTGATCAATTCGATCGCCACATTGAGCGCGGACGTGACGACGGTGAGACTTTCTTTCACCTGGATCTTTTTGGCGAGGGCAAGAACGGTGGTTCCCGATGCGACGATGATGGAATCGTTGGGCTCGATGAGCTGTGCGGCGACCGTGGCGATATCTTCCTTTTCGGTGGACTGTAACTTCTCTTTTTCGACGACGGGTCTATCTATCGTGTACGGATTGGAGGCGTTGGCTCCGCCGTGTGTGCGGAAGAGGAGGCTTTTCTTTTCCAGTAGCCGCAGGTCTTTGCGTATCGTGACTGAAGAGACTTTCAATTCCTTGCAGAGCTGCAGCACGTTGACCCTTCCGTCGCGGTGCAACTGATCGAGGATGAACTGGTGTCTGTCCGTTACCATTCGAGTTTAGCGTATTCGGTAAAGATAGGATTTCGATTTGTTTCAGAAAATCATTTTTTTATTTCAAATTGCTTTCATTAGTTTTGGTTTCGAAAGATTAGGAAACATTTCGAAACAATATGAACCAGAATAGCTGCTTTGACCGTACCAGCCAGCTCCGGCGGCTAGACGATGTGAAGGAATGGGATACGATCGTCATCGGTGGTGGGGCGACGGGGCTAGGAGTGGCTGTAGACGCGGCCAGCAGAGGATTCCGGGTCTTGTTGCTGGAGCAGTCGGATTTTGCGAAGGGGACCTCCAGCCGGAGCACAAAGCTGGTTCATGGCGGCGTCCGCTATTTGGCGCAGGGGCAGATAGGCTTGGTGTATACGGCGCTGCGGGAGCGCGGCATTCTTCTCCGGAATGCGTCACATCTTGTTCGTAAACAATCGTTTATCATCCCATGCTACAGTCGGTGGGAGGTGCTGAAATACCTTCTGGGTTTGAAATTGTATCAATTCCTTTCGGGACGTTTCAGTTTCGGAAAGGCGGGATATGTCAAACGAAAGGAAATGACACAGGCTTTGCCGGGTTTGAAGGGTAGGGGTTTGAAAGGTGGGGTCCGCTACTATGATGGGC
>DASZYU010000004.1:0-6630 GCA_035545215.1 Puia sp. | reverse complement strand
AGCCTCAAGCAACCGTATGACCCAAAGGGGGATGACCAGGCGATCGAGACGATCGTCGAGGAGGTCGAACGGATGTACCACAGTTGAATGTACCTGTGTCGGCGGGCCATCGTCGGAACCGATGCGCGCAATCACGCGGGCCGTCTCAGAGGCGGTGGATCTTTTCGATCAACCCGGTCGTGGAAAAGCCCGTGAGGATCGGGTTGATGACGACCCGTCCGCCAGCAGCCTGCACTTCCTTTGCCCCCACGATTTGATCGATGGTATAATCCCCGCCCTTTACCAGCACGTCGGGTCCGAGCGTTTCGATCAGTTCGAGGGGAGTATCCTGGTCGAAAATGATGACGGCGTCGACCATCAACAGCGAAGCGAGTACCACGGCGCGGGCGTCCTGGCTGTTGACGGGGCGGTTCTCTCCTTTCAGCCTACGGGTAGAAGCGTCGGAATTAATTGCCACGATGAGGACGTCGGCCTGCCTTGCGGCATCCGACAGCGACGCAATATGCCCCTGGTGCAGAATATCGAAACATCCGTTGGTAAAAGCAATGGTCTTTCCCAGCAGCCGCCAGCGGCGGACCTGGTGGAGCATCCCGGGGAGGTCAAATATCTTTTCCTGTATGATCTGCGGTACTTTCATGAAGGAGAATTTCGTAGTGAGGGCGTTTGTTGATACGCGGCAGCAGGATAAAGCTTGCGGTGCCAAAGAGGATGAAGGAGAGGAATTGCCCGAACCATAACAACCAGCCCAGGGCCTGTCCGTCCGGCAATGCCGGGACCCCATAGAAGGCTACAGTCTGTTGAATGAAAAGGGGATAAGCGCCGATGCCGCCCGGCGAGACGATCATGGCGATACTGCCCATCGCCAGCACGCTCAATGCGTCGATGATGCCAAGGTGGCGCGTGGCGTCGATGGCGAAAAAACCGACCCAGGTGCTCACGAGATAGAGGCCCCAGATACCCGCGGTGTATATGAAAAAAAGCGGCTTGTTCCGAACGCCCCTGACGCTGATCAATCCGTGCCAGATGTTGAGAACGATCTGCCACAAGCGGTCGACGATACCGATATGTCTGAGCCGGTAGGCCGCCCGGCGCGCGATCAAAAAGACGATGGTTGCCGCTGCGATAAGGATCGCGATCCTCAACACGGAAGTATGGCCGCTCGCATTGCGGAAAAAAGAGTCCGTCCTGCCGGCGGTGAGGCTATGAATGACTTCGTATTGGAGGATCAGCGTGAGCCCAAAAACGATCAGCAGGCAAACGACATCGAATGCTCTTTCGGCGACGATCGTCCCGACCAGTTTGTCCGCCGGCACTTTTTCATAACGGGCCAGGACGGTACACTTAATGATCTCGCCCAGCCGCAGCGGGCCCAGGTTGACGAAATAACCGATCATTACTCCGAGAAAGCAATTCACCGCACCCGGATTGTAGCCCATGGGTTGGATCAGTTGTCTCCAGCGCAACGCACGCAGCCAGTGACTGAGCAGGAGAAATCCGAGCACCGGGATCAGCAACCAGTAATTGGCCCGGTCGAGCGCGTCCCTGAGCAGCCTCCATTTTTTGGCATCCATGCCCTTGACGCTGAGCCAAAGAAAAAAGAGCGCGATCGAGGAAAAAAAAATGTATTGAAGCGCGGTCAGCAATTTCTTCTTCATAAAGGAAACAAGTTACAGCTTATTTCCTTCTCTGGGAAAAACCAGGCGCGGTCTGAAATGCTTTGCCTCTTCGAAATCCATGTGCGCGTAAGAGATGATGATGACGATGTCGCCCACTGCACCCTGTCTTGCAGCGGGACCATTGAGACAGCAGGTGCCCGAGCCTCTTTTGCCTTTGATGAGATAGGTTTCGATGCGGGCGCCGTTGTTGACATTGACCACCTGCACCTTTTCGTTCTCGATCATGCCCGCGGCGTCCATCAGGTCTTCGTCAAGCGTCAGGCTGCCGACGTAGTTCAGGTTGGCTTCGGTGATCGCTGCGCGATGTACTTTGGATTTTAAGATCTCGATATCCATACCAGGTTAATTGTTTGAGGCCGCAAAGGTAGACAAATCCATGTTGTCAATCAGCCGGACCTCTCCCTGGAAGGCAGCGATCAGCGCGACGGCATGTTCGCGCCAGGCATCGAGCGGTTCGAGCGTCCTGTCGTCGGCGATCGATACGTAGTCTGTCCGGAAGCCCGCGGCGGAGAGCAGGCGGCCGGCGCCGGCAATCAACGGTGCCGCGGAAGCCCCCGGCGTCCAGCCCCGACGGATGCTCTGAAGGGCCTTGAATATGGCCGTGGCCCGGATACGTTGTTCAGCGCTGAGCCGAACGTTACGGCTGCTCATGGCCAGACCATCGGGCTCGCGGACGATGGGACAGCGATGCAACAGGGTAGGCATAGCCAGGATGTCGAGGAGACGCCCGACGACCATGCATTGCTGGTAATCTTTACTGCCCATGAACAGATCGTCCGGCCGGACGATCTGCAGCAGGCGGCGCATGACCTGGCAAACGCCCTGAAAGTGTCCCGGCCGGTATTTGCCTTCGAGGACGGTCTCGAGGGCGCCGAGGTCGTACTGTTCGAGTCCCGTCGTACCACCGGGATACAGCTGGGCCAGGTCCGGCAGGAAGAGGACGTCCGTCCCCGCCCTCTCCAATAAGGCGATATCCTTCTCGATGGTAACCGGATATTTTTCGAAATCGCGCGCGTCGTTGAATTGCGTCGGGTTGACAAAGATGCTGCAAACGGTCAGCGACGCGGCTTTTTTAGATATGGCGATAAGTGAGATATGTCCTTCGTGAAGGGCCCCCATGGTGGGTACGAAGCCAATGCGACGGCCTGCGGTTTGTTGCGTTTGCAGCCAAGGGGTCAGGTCGCCCGCTCGTTTGAAGATGATCATTAATGGGAATTTGGCAGAAAATTGCCGGCAAAATATCGATTTTTGCCAAAATAGCGCTCATCAGGGAAGCCGCACCACGCCGCCGACGGCTGATTTTGCGCGTCTTTTGGGCTTCAAAACCGCCCTTCGTGCCTATTTTACAATAAAAATTGTACCTTTGCAAACCGTTTTGTTTGCGTTCAGTTAAGGTTCCTCTCAACAATTTTAAGAAAATAATGCTACAAAAGAAGCGAATTTTATTTATTGCCAACGAAATGTCTCCCTATTTAGAGCTGACAGAATTTGCAGAGATCGTTAATAAATTGGCAATTAAATCAAATGACAATGGATTCGAGGTGCGTTGTATCATGCCGCGGTTTGGGGTCGTAAATGAGAGAAGACACCGGTTGCACGAGGTGGTTCGCCTTTCCGGCATCAATGTTTCGGTGGACAATGACGATTTTCCCCTTCAGATAAAAGTAGCCTCGCTGCCCAATGCGCGGCTGCAGGTGTATTTCCTGGACAATGAGGATCTCTTCAAACGAAAATTCATTTTTCACGACGAGGGCGATAAATGGTTCGAGGACAATGGTCTTCGCACCGTTTTTTATTGCAAGGGGGCATTGGAGACCGTCAAGAAATTCGGCTGGCCCCCCGACGTCATCCATTGCAGCGGCTGGATGACAGGCCTGATCCCTCTGTACCTCAAAACAGTTTACAAGAAGGAGCCGGTATTCGCCCACAGTAAGTGCGTCTTCACGATCGGACAGACCACTTTCAAGGAAAAACTGGGCGCGGACTTCCTCAAGTTGGCGAACATCCATCCGAGCATTAAGGAAAAAGATCTCGAACCATACAAAGACGCCAGTAATACCGCCATGTTCCGGGGAGGAGCGACCTATGCGGACGCCATCAGCTTCGGCGCCGAAAAGGTCGATAAAAAGCTGGTCGAAGAATTCGGCAAGGTCCGGGGACGCAAGGTGCTTTCCTTCAATGCCGAGTCCGATTTAACAGATTATTTACAGCTGTACATGGACCTGAGCAAATAATTTACGGCAATCGACTATATTTGCCGCGTCAAATAAAGTCTAACCCATTCATTCGCGCAAAATCTTTACAATCAAATGCCTTATTTATTCACTTCCGAGAGCGTCAGCGAAGGACATCCGGACAAGGTCGCGGACCAGATCTCGGATGCATTGATCGATCACTTTCTGGCCTTCGACCCACAGTCCAAGGTCGCGTGTGAAACGCTGGTAACGACCGGGCAGGTCGTGCTGGCCGGCGAAGTAAAATCGAAGGCCTATCTCGACGTGCAGGATATCGCGCGCGAGGTCATCCGCAAGATCGGTTACACGAAGAGTGAATATATGTTCGAAGCCAATTCCTGCGGTATCTTTTCGGCGATCCATGAACAGTCGTCGGATATCAACCAGGGGGTGGATCGTAAGAAGAAGGAAGAGCAGGGCGCGGGAGATCAGGGCATGATGTTCGGTTACGCGAGTAACGAGACAGAGGATTACATGCCGCTGGCGCTCGACCTGGCGCATAAGATCCTGCTGGAGCTGGCTGCGCTGCGCCGCGAGAACAAACAGATCACCTACCTGCGGCCCGACGCTAAGAGCCAGGTAACGCTGGAGTACGACGACAACAACAAACCGGTCCGCATCGATGCGATCGTGGTGTCGACGCAGCACGATGATTTCGATACGGAGGCAAAGATGCAGGCGAAGATCAAGAAGGACATCATCGATATACTCATCCCGAGAGTAAAGGCCAAGTACAGGAAGTACGCTCATCTGTTCAACGACAAGATCAAGTACCATATCAACCCTACCGGGAAGTTCGTCATCGGCGGCCCGCATGGGGACACCGGTCTGACGGGCCGGAAGATCATCGTCGATACGTACGGCGGCAAGGGTGCGCACGGCGGCGGCGCCTTCAGCGGAAAGGACCCCTCGAAAGTGGACCGTTCTGCGGCGTATGCCACCCGGCATATCGCGAAGAACCTGGTCGCCGCGGGAGTGGCCGACGAGGTGCTGGTGCAGGTGTCCTACGCCATCGGTGTCGCGCAGCCGACGAGTATCAACGTCAATACTTACGGCACGGCCAAAGTCAAGCTGACCGATGGCCAGATCGCCAAAAAGGTGATGGAACTCTTCGACATGCGTCCCTATTTCATAGAGAGCCGTCTCAAATTGCGCAATCCGATCTACAGCGAAACGGCTGCCTACGGGCACATGGGCCGTGAGCCGAAGGTGGTCGAGAAGGTGTTCATCTCGCCGGAAGGCAAGGAGGTCAAACGCAAGGTCGAGCTGTTCACCTGGGAAAAGTTGGACTACGTGCCGAAAGTGAAAAGGGCTTTCGGATTGAAATAAGCAATGATAGTAACCGAGAACCTCCGTTAACGGGAGGTCCCCCGGATGCGCAGCATCCGGGGCATTGGACGAAATAGAGACCGCTGCGATTTTTTTTACGTCGCGTGCCGGTCTCTTTTTATTTTTGCAGAATGGAAAATCCCTGGAAAGTACTCGCGCAGCGGCAGATCTATGACAACCCCTGGATCGGGGTGACCGAATACGACGTCATCAACCCCGGCGGAGGAACGGGCATTTATGGCAAGGTACATTACAAAGGTCTCGCCATCGGAATTGTCCCGATCGACGAGGAAGGCTTCGTATGGCTGGTCGGTCAATACCGCTTTGTGCTGGGGGCTTATAGTTGGGAGATCCCGGAAGGCGGCGGCGATCCGGGCGTCCCACCGCTGGAGTCCGCGAAACGGGAGCTCGAAGAAGAGACGGGGCTGCATGCCAGCGACTGGTCCCTGTTGATGGAGATGCATCTTTCCAACTCTGTCAGCGACGAGCATGCGTACGTGTTCCTCGCGCGTGGTCTGCGGCAGGGAGAAGCGAAACCGGAGGAAACCGAACAGTTGGCCATCCGGCGCATGCCGTTGGATGAAGCCTATCTGCTGGTGGAAAAAGGCGTCATTACGGATTCGATGTCGGTCGCCGGCCTGCTGAAAGCAAAGTTGATGGAGCTGAATGGAACGCTCAACATCCGCAAATGAAGAAGACCCCTCTCATCATCGGAAGGCAGCCCCTCATCGAGACGATCCGGGCGGGCCGGGCTGTCGATAAGATCCTGCTGCAGCGGAATACTTCCGGCGACTCTATCGCGGAGATCAGGCAATTGGCGCGCGAACATCATATCCCTGTGCAAATGGTGCCGGTGGAGAAGCTGGCGTCATTGACCAGGGCCAATCACCAGGGGGTTGTGGCCTTTGCGGGGCTGGTGCAGTACATGGACCTTCAGGACGTGATCGACCAGGTCGTCGGCGGGGGAAAGGTCCCGTTGTTCGTCATGCTGGACGGCGTCACCGATGTCCGCAACATCGGGGGTATGGCACGCTCGGCTCTATGCACGGGTGCGCAGGCGCTGATCATACCGGACAAAGGGGTGGGGGCGCTGAACGAGGAGGCGATGAAATCCTCCGCAGGAGCGCTGGAACGCATCCAGGTTTGCCGGGTTCCGAGCCTGCTCAAGGCGGTCGATACCCTTCATCTCAACGGCATCAAGGTATTTACCAGCCAAATGCGGGCGGAGCGAACGGTCTCCGAACTGCCGTTGGGTGAGCCTTGTTGTATCATCATGGGCAGTGAAGACAAAGGGGTGCAGTCCTTTTTGCTGAAAGCGGCGGATGAGCGGTTCACTATACCGATGGCGGGAGAATTCGACTCATTCAACGTGTCTGTCGCTGCCGGGATCA
>DASZYU010000003.1:0-11782 GCA_035545215.1 Puia sp. | reverse complement strand
TACCGGTCATAGCTGAGCTCGTCGGTCACATACAGGACGATCAGCAGGCAAACGCCGATGCCGGCCGCCAACCCGATGATATTGATAGCGGTAAAGCCTTTGCTTTTCCAAAGATTGCGCAGCGCGACCTTGAGATAGTTTCTTAGCATGCCGGATGGTTTACGCCGCTTCGACGCGGGAAATATGGGAAATGTTACGCTACCGGACACCTTTTTATGGAATTTCACGCCATTGCGGGCGGTCGGATCACCAATTGCACGGCCGGCGGTCAGCGCTTCCATAACCTGCCGGCTTCCCAACCGTCGGATCGCCTATTGTGCACCCGGCGCTCCGGGCAACCGGTCGATTCCCCAGCGCCGAAATACCAGGTACAACTGGTTGTCCCGGTCTCCGAACAGCGAGAACAGCAGGTGGTCGGCTCCGACGGTCCGGCTCTCCATTCTCCTGGCCTTCAAAACGCTGCCGCGAAGCGATCGCTCGGCGCCCCGGTCCAGGCAGAGCCGGTTTGATTGGCGAAAACCCATGAGCGACACCCTTGTTTTGCCAGGGGCCGTCCGGTGGTCAACTGCCGGGGGCAGCAATGCTTCGACCGCCTCCTTCAGCGCAGGGAGAGAAAGACCAAGCTCCTGCGTCAATATCGTTACGGCGCTGTTCTGGCCATGCCGGATGAGCCCGAGCAGCAAGTGACCCGGGCCAATGACCGGGCTGTGCGTGCGGATGGCCTCTTCGGCGCTGAGCGAGATGGTCTCTTTGAATTCGGTGGAAAAACGGTTTGCCATATCTTGAAATTTAGCCGTTGCCGGGTAGGGTGTCGGCAAGCAGGTGAAGGACATAGAAGGCGGCCAGCGCGCTGCCCCCGATCGCGATGAGCACATTGACCCAACGCATGCGGATGGAAATAGACAGCTCTTTTCGCGCCCGGTCGTAACGGAACCAGGTGATGGCCATTAAATTCAGGATCACCGCCAGGAGCGGAAATACGACGAGGAACAGAAAGGCCACGATGGCCCGCGCGGGCAAAGACAGCCGGGTTCCCTCACCGGCCAGCCAGCGGGTGACCCCGGGAAAAAGATGAAGGCTGTTCTGCAGAAAGAACAACAGGATGAGCGCGGCCGGCAGAATGATCAATACGGCCCCGATGGCGGACGACCGCCGGGCATTCATCAGCGTCAGCCGAAGCATTTCCTGCCCTTTAGCGGGTGGGGCTTGCGGTTTGGCGATGGCTTTTAAATAATCGCCCGTTTTTTCATCTGTCATGACTGCCGGTTTTATTGTATAATGATCAAGCTCCGCCATTCGTTGCAGCGGCATCCATCAATTTTCTCAATTTGCCGAGTCCCCTCGACAACAGCGATTTGACGGTTCCTTCCTTTTTGTTGAGGATCTCGCCGATCTCGCGGATAGAAAGGTCTTCGAAGAAACGCAAAGCGATGACCTGCTGGTCGACGGGAGGCAGCGTCTGCAGCAGCCGGCGGACGAGGCCAAATTCTTCGAAACGATCGATTTGCAGGCTGACATCGTCCTCGTCGCGGAACGCGTGACGCTCGGCCCAGTCTGCCGCATCCATTATCCCGAGGTCGGTAAGGCTGCGCGGGACATACCGCCTTCTGCGGAAATACAGGTTCAGCTCGTTAGTGGCGATGCGGAAAAACCAGGACGAGATCGATATCCCTTTCCATCTGAAGGAGCCAATGGCGATGAACGCTTTCAGGAAGGTCTCGGAAGTAATATCGGCGGCCAACGCGTGATCCCCGGTGATGCGATACAGATAGCCGAATATCTTCGGATAGTACCTGTCGTACAGTTCGCCGAACACCTTCGGGTTGGCCCTGACCCATTCGATCAATTGCCGCTCGTTCATTTCGGCAATTTGTCGGTCTCCTTACTTTCCCACACCTGTCTGAATACGTTGCCGTCCCTGGCGGAATATTTCATGCGATTGTTTTTAAGGTCCCAAAAAATACGGTACCCATTCGGGGATAGAATGATCCGAATTGTTAAAGGTTGCATAAAGGGCACGAAATTTCATTTGGTGGGGACCAAGACGCCATGACCCGCAGCCTTACGGCTGCCGCAAACAAAAAACTAAGCAAGGACAAGTTCAGGGAAAAAACAGCTTTTGTTCAATTTTTTTGGCTAGGTTGCCGTCCCAAAGTCCCCTGATGACCAAACTATACCCCCTGTTCGCACTGCTGATGGTACTGGTTACGGCGCCCTTCGCTTACTCGCAGGACAATTACGAGATCCAGGTCTACGGTTCGCCGACTCTCGGAAAAGACACCACCATGGTGGAGCTCCACAGCAACTTCAGTCTCATCGGTTTGCCGGCCGCGAACGGCGTGGTGGCTTCGGACCACCAGCTCCGCGAGACCATCGAGATCACCCACGGGTTCACCCCCTGGTTCGAGATAGGTTTTTACATCTTCAACAGCATCGGCGATATGGGCAGGACGAATTATGTCGGAAGTCATATCCGTCCCCGCGTCATGGCGCCGGAAAACTGGCACTGGCCGGTGGGCGCGAGCGTTTCGTTCGAGGGCGGCTTCGTTAAGGACGGGTATGACCCGGACACCTGGTCGATGGAGATCCGGCCGATCGTCGACAAACAACTGGGACCCGTGTACCTTGCCCTCAACCCGGTCGTGGACCTCACCTGGGTCGGCGCCGACGCGGGACACGGAGCTATCTTCGCGCCGGACTTCAAGTTCAGCTACCAGGTCGGCAAGGTGTGGGCGCCGGGTATCGAATACTACGGTTCCTGGGGACCCATCCGAAAATTCAATCCGTTCGCACAACAACAAAATCAATTGTTCATCACCGTGGATGCCGATTTCGACCCGCGCTGGGAATTCAATGCCGGCTATGGGTTCGGTCTGACGAACAGCATCGACAAAAGCATCTTCAAGGTCATACTGGGCAGACGGTTTGGCGGCGGCAAACATTCCCGCTCCCTGCGGCATCCCATGAACCCGCATACCGCCTTCCGGTTCTAAACCACCCTTACTTCGCAGGCTCCGGTTTGGCAAATAGCTGATTCGAGAAAGGCGGCGTGGCAGGTACCTGTATCACGTTGAACTCGTGCCGGGTTGCCCGGTGACAGTTGTTGCAGGTGTTGGTAAGGACCATGAAGGTACGGCTGAACGCCGCGGCATCGGCCCTCGTGACGGCATGCGAGACGCTGTCCAATGCAGGCTGCAGCATGGGCAGCGACGACACCTCCGGCCGATCGGTGCAATACTTGTTGATGTCATCGACGGCCTCCTGTATCTCGCCTATCTCGAAATCCGCCAGTCTCCAGTTTCCCGCTTTCCCCGCGAACCAGAGCTTCGCATGGTGCACCTGTATGCCGGACATGAACTCGCCGAGACCTGGCGCATAACTGTTATGCAGGCGATGTTCGAGACTGTCGATCTGAAGTTGAAGGGCGGCCGTATGGTCTTCCGGCTGGCCGCAGGCGCCGACCATGAACAGGAATACGGCGAATGATATCGCGGTCAGGATGACAGGCTTGCGCATAGACGATTACGTGTTTTGGCTTTGCAACCGTAAGTTAGACATTTCTTTCCATACAAATCGCGGCTGGCCCGGTTCGGGTTGACAAACATCCGGCCCTCCCCTGCCGCAAATCATCCGAACCGCTGACCAACGTCATCTTCCTCCGGCGCCCCCGCGGATACTTTTACATCATCAAAATGACATCGCTATGTACACTCATTCATCCTCCAGGAAGCCGATACTGCTCTTAATGATATCCACCTTCCTGTTATTTACTGCAAATGCCCAGACCCGTTATACCAGCGCGGCGGTAGACCTGACGATCAACGGCACGTCAACCCTTCACGACTGGTCGATGACGTCGGTCAGGGCGCAATGCGAGGCATTGTTCGATCTCAACAGCGCCGGACAGATAACGGGCGTACGGTCGGTCAGTTTTTCCACGCCGGCCAATGCACTCAAAAGCGACCACACCGCTATGGATAACAATGCCTATAAGGCGTTGAAGGCGGAGAAGGATCCCTTCATCAGCTTTACCGCGACGTCCATAAACGTTACGCCAGCCGCAGGAGGCGCCGCGACGGTGACCGTCACCGGTAAGTTAACCATTGCCGGTATGACCCGGGACGCACAGATCGTCACGCTTTGCCAACCCGGTTCCGCAGGCAATACCATCACGGTCACCGGTAAGGAAAACATCAGCATGAAGGATTTCAGTATGGCGCCGCCGACGTTCATGCTCGGCACGATCAAGACGGGCAACGACGTTACGCTGTCCTTCAAATTGACGCTAAAACGTTCCTAACCATATTCAAAACACCAACCATGAAGAAGATCATTACATCCGGTTTGCTGGCGGGCGTGGTACTGCTGATCCTCAGCGTCCTGGGGCTGTACGCCACGATCTGGTTCTTTCCGACGGTGGCGGCGCAATATTATAGCCCCTCTTTCGACAACCAGTCCGGCAGGTACCTGCTTTACTATGCGCACCCATTTGTGATCGGGCTGGCGCTCGCCTGGTTCTGGGACCGGTTCAAAAGTGCGCTGACGGGCTCCTTCCTCACGAGGGGCATCGAATTCGGACTGATCTATGCCCTGGTCGCCATCTTCCCCTCGATGTGGCTTACATACAGCGCGCTGAGCGTATCGCTTGCCATGGTCGGCACCTGGCTGGTATTCGGCCTGCTGCAAGGCCTGGTCGCCGGCCTCGTGTTTGAAAAAGCGAACCCCTGATAAATAGAAAACAATGAAACCGTATTTCTTTTCACTGCTCTCGCTGCTCCTCCTCACGGGCGCAACCGATCCGGGCAGAAACCTTTACGTGCTGTCGGGAGAATATACGGTGACGATTGCCGGCACTTCCAACCTGCGCGACTGGAAAGAAAGCGTCGGCCAGGTATCGGGCGCCGTCGAGGCCGAAGTGAATACGGATGGAAGCATCGATCTCACGGCCATCCGGATCAGCATGAACGTGCTGTCGATCAGGAGCGATATGGGACGCGTCATGGACAACAAGACCTATGAAGCGCTGAAAGCCAACGCGCACCCGGAAATCGTATTCCTGTTGAACAGCCCTCTGAAAATGGTCCCTGTGAAGGACTGCAGAACCTTCATCCCCGTGAAAGGCAATTTGTCGCTCGCCGGCGTATGCCGGCCCGTGACGATGCAGGTAAAGACATTCGAGATCCGCCGGGGCGACTTGCAGTTCGAAGGATTCGAAGACCTGAAAATGACCGATTTCGGTGTTCGGCCTCCTTCGGCTCTTTTCGGAACGCTGCGCGCCTCACCGGATATCACCATACATTTTAAGACCAATTTCATCAACCAAACATTTTATAACAATTTAAAAAATTGACAATGAAAACGCTTTTTGGCCTCACACGTTCAAGTAACGCTGTCCGGCACTTCTTCACGATCATATTGCTGGCGCTCGGCTTTACCGCCGCGGCGCAGGATGGGCATATGCAGAACTATCGACCCAATGACAAGACGGGCCTGAACGTCTTCGAGACTTCGAAGAGCGACACGAGCACGTTCAGCAAGCTCCACGTCAAGGTAGGGGGCAATTTCGAACAGACCTTTCAAAACCTGAATAACAAGAATACCGCTGCTTCGATGACGCAGTCCCCTTATACCGGAAACGTCAACAGCCTCGAAGACCTGACGCCCGGCTTCAATCTGGCCATGGCCAACCTGAACGTTGACGTGCAACTGGCCGACGGGATCCGGGTAAGCCTTACGACGTACCTGGCCTCAAGGCACCACGAAGACGGATGGGTGAAGGGCGGCTATATCCAGTTCGACAAACTGCTCTTCATGCACAGCGCATTCATCGACAATATCATGAAGAGTCTCACGATCAAGATCGGCCAGTTCGACGTGGCCTATGGTGACCAGGTGTTTCGCCGGACAGACGGAGGCAACACCATCTATAACCCGTTCATCGAAAACTACATCATGGACGAGTTTGCCACCGAACTCGGCGGCGAGGTCATCTATCACCACAAAAGCGGCCTGTTCGCTCTCGGCGGGGTAACGAACGGCGAATTGAATCCTACCGCCCTGGCCTCCACGAAGATCGATTCGGCTACGGGCAAACTGAACAAATACAACGCTGCATGGCATGGCAAAGTGGGTTTCGACAAACAACTGACCAGCGATTTCCGGCTGCGCCTCAGCCAGAGCTTCTACGTGGACCAAAGCGGCAACAGCATTACGCTCTTTGGCGGCGACCGCACCGGCTCGCACTACTACTACGTCATGTCAAATGCCGCAGTAGCCAAGGGGACTACTCTTAGCAACGCGGTCGACTATAACGCTTTCTCGGGCCGCCTCAACCCCGGCTTTAGCGAGCAGGTCAACGCGTTCATGAGCAATGCCTTCCTGAAATACAAAGGCCTGGAACTCTTCGGCACCTACGAAAATGTGAAGGGCCGGACGATCACGGAAAAGAGCCAGCGCCAGGCAACGCAATGGGCCTTTGATGCGATCTACCGGTTCACCCGGAACGAGAACTTCTGGGTAGGTTTCCGCTACAATACGGTAAACGCCGCCCTGCAAGGCATGACGAACAACGTCACCATCGAGCGCGAAGCCGGCAGCGTAGGCTGGTTCCTGACGCACAACGTGATGCTGAAACTCGAATATGTCAACCAGGTGTACATGGGCTACCCCTCCACCAATATATTGAACGGCGGTAAGTTCTACGGCTGGTGCGCAGAAGCATCGATCGCCTTCTGATCTTGCCGGTTCGGGCAACAGTTGATCGTACCCAAAGGACCAAAGGCGGCCGTCGTAAGGATTCGCGACGGCCGCTTAACTTAGAAGAGGGATCCGCCCTACCCTATCGCGGCATGATTAGTATCATAGCGCCGGCTGTCGCTCGTCATGATTTTGGAGTGAGTATTAAATATTTTTGTTATGGGAGCGCATCCAATGAAATCGCATATCAGCAGGCCATTCCTTCGGGAAATAGAAACGGAGTTCAACAGCATCTACCCCTACCTGCGTATAGAATTTCCAAAAAGCGCAGGCGTCGCCGATCCGGTGGTCGATGGTTCGGAGGCGAAGGCCCTTCGGCTAAAAGCGCGCGATCTCCTGCAATCAGAAGTCCGGGTAGCCGACGGTATGACCGTCAAAGAACTGGAAGCCGCATTCGTGGAATTGTTCGCGGTTCCCGTGCAGATCTTCCGGAAGAGCGCGCGGCTTTGGATCGAGACGAAAATGACCCGCGACTGGACGCTCAGACAGCAGAACGATCGCGGCCGCGAACTGGCCCCGGGAGAAGAACAATAATTTTATCAACAGCTTATAACAGCCTTTTATGAAACAAGTACTATTTGTCTGCGCCGGTAAGGCATTCCCCCGCGGGGCCTTCAACTTCCTGAAGTCGATGCAACGGGACGAACCAGTCGAAGTGTTGGGGCTCTTTTTCAGCCCGATCGATCTCCAGGCCATGGTAACGGTCAGCCAGCTGCCCGTCCTCGCGCCCTTCGACAGGCTGGAGGAAGAAGAACAGGCGGCCGTAACGGCGAATAAAGCGGTCTTCGCGAAAGAATGCGCCGAGTACCATATCCGCCATCGCGTCCATGACAACGACAAGCAATGGGACAAAGGGCTGCTGGTGAAAGAAAGCCGTTTCGCCGACCTGATCCTGCTCAGCGGCGAGCTCTTCTACGCAGACATCAATGTACGGCAACCCAATTCCTATCTCCATGAAGCGCTGCACGCGGCGGAATGCCCCGTACTCGTGATCCCGGAAGATTTCCGCCAATGCGACCACCTGTTCATCGCCTATGACGGCAGCAGGGAAAGCCTATTCGCCATGAAACAGTTCAACTATCTTTTCCCCCGCTATTCCGATCTGCCTTCGGAGATCGTTTATGTGCGCGAAGAAGCCACCGATGATATTCCCGACCTCGAGCACCTCAAGCACTACACGCGCCTCCATTTCAGCGCCGTCGGCTTCTCCAAGCTGCATTTCAAAGCGGCGCAGTATTTCGCCACCTGGATCAGCGAACGAAAACACGTCATGCTGGTCGCGGGGTCCTACAGCAGATCGCCCTTCTCCTATGTGGCCAAACACAGCTTTGCAGCGCAGGTCATCCATGAACACAGACTGCCGGTATTCATCGCACATCCCTGAGAGCCACGCGCGGTGTGATAAACAAGCTGGTCGTCATGCAAACCCCTCCCCAAAAAGCCTCCGACAACCGAAACCGGCAGATCTTCGAAACGTTGATGCTGCCGTTGCCCGCGCTCCGGGATAAATTGCAGTTCGCCGCCGCCGGCCTGTCCACGACAGATGCCGGGGAAAGACTCGCCAGGTACGGTTACAACGAGATCGCCCGCGAGAAACCCGTTTCTCCGTTGAGACGCCTTTGGACCCACCTGAAAAATCCCCTCGTCATCCTGCTGTCCATCCTGGGAGCAGTCTCCTGGTTTACCGGCGACATCCGCGCAACCATTGTCATTTTCATCATGGTGATCCTGGGCATCGTCTTGCGCTATTTCCAGGAGATGCGCGCCGACAGGGCCGCTCAAAAACTGAAGGCAATGGTGAGCACGCATGCCACCGTGATCCGCGATGGCGCACCCTGCGAGCTACCCCTGAAGTTGCTGGTACCCGGTGACCTCGTGATGCTGGCGGCCGGCGACATGATCCCCGCCGACGTACGGTTGCTCTCGGCAAAAGACCTCTTCGTCAACCAGGCCACGCTTACCGGCGAGTCCCTCCCGGTGGAGAAGAGCGACAAGCAAACGGATAACGGGTCGCACAACCCGCTGGAACTCCACCACTGCTGCTTCCTGGGAACGAATGTCGTCAGCGGATCGGCCACCGCGATGGTGGTTGCTACCGGCGGCCATACGTATTTCGGAACCCTGGCGCACAGCATTGCGGGCGAACGCGCTCCCACCAGCTTTGACAAAGGGATCAACCGCTTCACCTGGCTGATGATCCGGTTCATTTTCATCATGGTCCCTGCCGTCTTTGTCATCAATGGCGTGGCCAGACACGACTGGTTGCAAGCCCTTCTTTTCGCGCTGGCCGTCGCGGTCGGCCTGACACCCGAGATGCTGCCCATGATCGTCTCGGTCAACCTGTCCAAAGGCGCCATCGCCATGTCACGAAAAAAGGTGATCGTCAAACGGCTGAATGCCATCCAGAACTTTGGCGCCATGGATATCCTGTGCACGGACAAGACCGGCACCATCACCCGCGGAAAGATCGTGCTCGAACAACACCTCGACGTCAACGGCGACAGCAGCATAAAGGTCCTCGAATACGGATACCTGAACAGCCTTTACCAAACGGGGTTGAAAAGCATCCTCGACGAGGCCGTGCTCGAACGCGAGGCAGAGGTATCCGGCGCCAGGCTTCGCGCCATGTATTCCAAAGTCGATGAGATCCCGTTCGATTTCCAGCGCAAGCGGATGTCCGTAGTCGTGGCAGAAGGCAGCGCGTCCGATATCCTTGTTTGCAAAGGCGCCGTCGAAGGGCTGCTCGACAGCTGCACGCACGTTGAAGTCGGCGGAAAAGTGAGCGGTCTGCAGGACAGCGACCGCGCATCCGGTCTCCGGCTCGTCCACGAGCTGAACAGCAAAGGCTTCCGCGTGGTGGCGCTGGCCTATCGCACGATACCTAAACCCCCCGGTGGGCCGCACTACGAAGCGTGCGATGAAAAGGACATGGTACTCCTGGGGTTCCTGTCCTTTTTCGATCCACCGAAGGAGACCGCCCAGGAAGCGCTGGCAAGACTGAAAAAGCTGCACGTCGAGGTGAAGATCCTTACGGGCGACAACGAATTCATCACTGCCTGCATCTGCCAAAAGGTGGGGATGCCCGCGAACAAGATCCTGTTGGGATCCGACATCGAACAACTGGACGATCACGGTTTGGCGGCGATAGCGGCCGACTATGGCATCTTCGCGCGGCTCGCGCCGCAGCACAAAAGCCGGATCATACAGGCCCTGCAACAGAATGGCCATGTCGTAGGCTTCATGGGCGACGGGATCAACGATGCACCGGCGCTCAAATCGGCCGACATCGGCATTTCGGTGGACAGCGCGGTCGACGTTGCCAAGGAATCGTCCGATATCGTTTTGCTGGAAAACAGCCTGCTGGTACTCGAACAGGGCGTGGCAGAAGGTCGCAGCGTCTTCGGCAACATCGTGAAATACATCAAAATGGCGGCAAGTTCGAATTTCGGCAACATGTTCACCGTGGTGGGCGCCAGCGCCTTTCTACCCTTTCTTCCCATGTTGCCCATCCAGGTCCTTACCAACAATCTGTTGTACGACTTCTCGCAAACGACCATTCCGACCGACAAGGTGGACGAGGATTGGCTCGTCAAACCGCGCAAATGGACGATCGGTGAGCTGCAACGGTTCATCCTCTTCCTCGGCCCCATCAGTTCGATCTTCGACTATGCGACGTTTGGCGTCCTGTGGTGGGGCTTCGACGCAAAAACCAACCCGGCGTTATTCCATACCGGATGGTTCGTCGAATCGATCTTTACGCAAACACTCATCATTCACGTCATCCGGACCAATAAGATCCCCTTCATCGAAAGCAGGGCTTCGTGGCAGCTGATGCTCAGCTCAGTGGTCATCTTGATAGTCGCTGCCTGGCTGACGGTTTCGCCGCTGGCGCAAACCCTGGGATTCGTTGCGCTGCCCGCGCTCTTCTGGGTCACGCTGGTGCCGGTACTGGCAGGTTATGTTCTACTGACCCAGTTGGTAAAACAGCGGTTGATCGCGACCCTAAAATAGCCTCGAGGTCTTCTTTGAACACCACTTCTTTTTCAAGCAGGATGGCCGCAAGTCTATCGAGCTCCCGGCGGTGCGCTTCGAGCAACGACATCGCCCGGCCGTAGGCATCGGTGACCATCTGGTGTACCTCTTCGTCGATCAAATTCGCAGTCTCTTCGCTGTATGGTATTTGGAAACCTTTTTCCGCTGCCCCGTCGGAATCATAAAAGCTGACGTTGCCGATCTTCTTATCGAACCCGTAGTACGCCACCATTTGATACGCCTCCTTCGTCACCTTTTCCAGGTCGTCGAGCGCGCCCGAGGATACCTCTCCGAACACGAGCTCTTCGGAGGCGCGGCCCCCGAGCGTGGCGCACAGTCTCTCGCGGAAGGAGGAGGCGGTGCGAAGCTGTTTTTCTTCGGGCAAATACCAGGCGGCGCCCAGCGATTTGCCTCGGGGAATGACCGACACCTTGATCAACGGGTCCACCTGCGGCAGGAACCAGCTCACGACGGCATGACCCGCCTCGTGGAACGCGATGCGCTTTTTCTCCGAGGGTGAGATGATCCGGCTTTTTTTCTCGAGTCCTGCGACGATCCGGTCGATAGCATTCAGGAAATCGCTTTTCTCCACCCCGGCGCTTTTTCTTCGCGCGGCGAAGAGCGCGGCTTCGTTGCAGATATTGGCGATGTCGGCGCCCGAGAAACCGGGCGTTTGAGCAGCCAGCAGGTGCGCGTCGACGCGGTCGCCGGTGAGCGTCAGGGGTTTGAGATAGACCTGGAAGATCTCCTCGCGTTCGACAAGGTCAGGCAGCTCGAGATAAATATGCCGGTCGAAGCGTCCCGGACGGAGTAGCGCAGGATCCAGCATGTCGCCCCTGTTCGTAGCCGCCAGTACGATGACGCCCGTATTGGTACCGAAACCGTCCATTTCGGTGAGCAGTTGATTGAGGGTGCTTTCACGCTCGTCATTCGCATTATTATAATAGCCCACATGCCCCCGCGATCGGCCGACCGCATCTATTTCGTCGATGAA
>DASZYU010000002.1:0-2732 GCA_035545215.1 Puia sp. | reverse complement strand
TATTACCGGCTCAACGTATTTCCCATCTGGCTCCCTCCGCTGCGGGATAGGCCGCAGGACATCGAACCGCTTGCACATTTCTTTGTCGCCATGTACAGCCGGAACACGGGCAAAAAAATAAAAAAGATCTCCCCCGGCGTTCTCCAACAACTACGCAGCTATACCTGGCCGGGAAATGTCCGCGAGCTCCAACACCTCATAGAACGCAGCGTCTTGCTGACGTCCGGCGACACCCTCCGGGACGTATACATTCCCAAAGGTAACGCTGCTGAAAAGCAGGGAGCGGCGGCCCTCGCCAATCGCTCGCTGGAAGAGGTCGAACGCAGCTATATTATCGAAGTGCTGCAGCGCTGCGGGGGTAAGATCTCCGGCGCCGGCGGAGCAGCGGAAATATTGCAGATGCCCGGCAATACCCTGCATTCGAAAATGAAAAAGCTGGGCATCACCAAAGCGGATTGCTTTCCCCGGTAGTCCCTTTATTTCAGGAACGCCATCGGACTTTCACGAAATACAGTGAAAAATGGTGGGCCACCCCGCCGTGATATCCTTGATTTTCAAGTATCTGATGTTTTGGCATCCTCTTGGCCATCCTAAAGAAAAATTAAATTATGAAAATCGTAGTCATCGGGGGCACCGGCCTCATCGGCGCCAAAGTAGTCGCTAAATTACGTGGACGCGGACACCAGGTCATCGCCGCTTCTCCCGCCACCGGCATCAACACGCTTACGGGCCAGGGACTGGCCGAAGCCCTGACCGGCACGGATGTCGTCGTCGATCTTGCCAACTCTCCTTCGTTCGAAGACAATGCGGTCATGAACTTCTTTAAGACAGCCGGCCAAAACTTGCTGGCGGCGGAGACCAACGCGGGGGTAAAACACCACGTGGCGCTTTCTATTGTAGGGGTCGATCTCATGCAGGACAGCGGTTACATGCGGGCAAAAAAAGTACAGGAAGACCTGGTCCGGCAATCCGGCGTGCCCTATTCCATTATCCGCAGCACCCAGTTCCTCGAGTTTCTCGGCGGCATCGCCGACCAGGCGACGGAAGGAAAAGTCGTGCACATCTCGGATGTTCAGTTCCAACCCATCGCGGCCGAAGACGTGGCTTCCTTTGTCGCCGAATTCGCCCTCGCAGCGCCCGTCAACGGGGTCACGGAGATCGCCGGTCCCGAGCGCTTTACACTCACGGAGATCATCACCCGCTATCTCCACGACATCAACGATGCCCGGGAAGTCATTCCCAACGACCACGGCCGCTACTACGGCGCCCAGATCGGCAGGACATCCCTGGTACCCGCCGGCCAGGCAAGACTCGGAACGATCAACTACGCATCCTGGCTCTCCACCCAGCTTCAACACGCATAAATTATAACGATCTGCCGCCGTCCCTGGCACACACGAAAAGAGCCGCCCGAAGGCGGCTCTTTTTCCAGGTCACGGATCGATCGATAAACTATGCATCAATAACCATCGTTTTGCGTCAGATTCGGATTCAGATCGAGCTCGGTCTGCGGTATCGGCCACCAATAATCTCTGGCCGCATCGAACTTGCGCGTCTCGATCTTGCTGCCGTCATATTTGTAGATCGACTGCCCCAGCACCTGCTCGGCCGTCTTCCACCGGCGAATATCGTTGTAATAGACTCCCTCCCCGGCAAACTCGACCCGCCGCTCATGCCGGATGATCGTCCGTAAGGAATCCTGCGTCAACGTCGTCGCAACAGCCGGCAATCCCGCCCGGCTCCGCACGCTGTTCAACGCGGAATAGACGGTGGCGTCAGGACCGGAAGCCTCATTCTTGGCCTCGGCATACATCAGTAGCACATCGGCATAACGCAGGATAATATAGTTCGTCTCGGACTGACCGCCCTTCAGATCGCTCTTCCCCGCCGGCGGCGCACCCTTGTCATATATGCTGTATTTCTTCAAACCATAACCCGTGATCGCAAAACGCGTCGGCGTCACCGGCACCGTCATAAAAGTGTCACCGGGATAGACGATCGTCTCGTACAACCGCGGATCGCGGTTCGCATACGGATGCGCAGGATCATACCCCGATGCGGGATCGGTGATCGGCAACCCGTTCTTCATCGTATACGCCTGCGCGATATCCAGCAACGGCGCATTCGTATTATACTGTTTGTCGATGAGGTCAAAGGAGTTTCCAAGATCAGGGTAAATAAACTGTACATCGAAGATCACCTCCTTGTTGTTCTCATTCTGCGGCAGGAACAAAGCGCGATAGTCGGCATACAATCCATAGCCGGTACCGCTCAGGTTCATCACGGCCTGTGCGGCGTCGGCAGCAGCCTGCCACTTGGCAGCATCATTGCTCCCCGCGAACAACGGGCTCGCCTCCCATAACAATACCCTTGCCTTCAACGCCATCGCCGCACCCTTCGTCGCCCGGCCAACATCCGCCCCCGAATACTTCAGTGGGAGCGCAGCAGCCGCACTATCGAGATCGGAAAGTACTTTTGCGATCACGTCCTTCCTGTCCGTCCGCTTTACGTCCGTCTGCGTAGCCCGGTCGGGCGGGTCGAGGATAAGCGGCACCGCGCCATAATAATTCTGCAACGTGAAATAATATAACGCCCGGAGAAAATAAGCCTCTCCCTTCATCCGTGTCTTCAACGCATCATCCATGGTCACCTCATCCACTTTCACTAGGAATGTATTGCAGCGACCGATCCCCGTATAACAAGCCTTCCACCGGCCCGGGATGATACCGCTG
>DASZYU010000001.1:0-21131 GCA_035545215.1 Puia sp. | reverse complement strand
TGATGCATATATCAGAAAAGAAACCAAAGGGAAAAGGCATCTCTTCGGCATGGTTTATAGCAAACCCGATAGTCTGCGTCCATACTATTGGGTAGCAATAGGAGAGGACAATGGAATGAATTTTGTCCCGCATTTTTTTTTCTACGTCTATTTGAATGGCCGAAAAATAATGAACTACGATATTTTCAATGACACCGCAGTTGACTTGAGCCTATGGAGGCGTAGATACCACAAAAAGTGAACTCTTCGACCGTTCTAGTTTTAACCCAAACCCGCCTTGCTTCCAGCCAATTTCAGTTTTAGCTGACTCATATCCTCACTGATCTTCCTGTCCAGCACCTTCGCATAATGCTGCGTCGTTTTCAAGTTCCGGTGCCCAAGCATCTTGCTGACGGATTCGATGGGTACTCCATTGCTCAGCGTGACCGTTGTCGCGAAAGTGTGCCGGGCTATGTGGAAGGTAAAGTTTTTGGAAATCCCACAGCAATCGGCAATTTCTTTCAAATACGCATTCATCTTCTGATTACTCAAAACCGGCAGGACATGGCCGGAATCGCTACAGCCCGGAAAATCCTTATACCTTTCGACAATTGCCAGGGCCGGGGGTAAAAGCGGAATCCGGGAGGAAGTCTCTGTTTTCTGGCGGTTGGTGAAAATCCAGAAACTTCCGTCAATACCTGGCGCAATCTCGGTCCGCTTCAATTTCTTTACATCAGCATAAGCCAACCCGGTATAGCAGCTGAAAAATATCCCGGACATAGTTCAGCCGGTCGGTCGGGAAGACCTTGGTGCGGATATTCTTCAATTCGGTTTCAGTAAGGGCCTGCCGGTCAATTTCCACCTTTGTCGTCTTGAACCCTATAAACGGGTCTTTCGTAAGCCACCCCTTCCGAATGCAGCTATTGACAATTTTCTTCAGATTGCTGATATATTTCATGGTCGTATTGTGAGAGCACTTTCGTTCGGTTTTTAGCCAAAACTCCAAATCCGTGGCAAACTCAAAATTCAAACGCTTTATGTCGATATCCACCATCCGATACTTCCAACGGATAAATGCCCGGACATGATCGCGGCAGGTATTATAACGGTCCAGCGTCCCGGGACGGAAATCTTTACCCACCCGGATCAAAGCCTCCATTTGGTTGTTATGTTCCTGGAAGATCTCGATTAGCATCCGGGCAGGTTCAGCGATGCCTAACCATTTTTCCCGGAAATTGGCAAAGGTGACGGGGACACTATCCAGGACCATCTCCCGCTCCAGCTTTAGTACTTTGCTCGTCAAGGTGTCGAGGTATGAATTTACCTGCCGGGCCTGTTCAGTGTTTCCTTTCACCAGGCCGGCAGGTGCCGACCAAAGATTGGCGGCGACATAGCGCTGGATGCTTTGATCCAACCTTTGGCCATTAACGGTAATACGGATGTAAAGGGGGGAGAGCCCGGCACTGTTCTTTTTTGAATTTCTGGCGTAAAAGAGGACGCTGATACGATGTTCCATGTTCCACTGCTTTTTTGTGTTTACGAATTGGGTTGCATCCGTCACCAAAAGCGTTGATCCTTCTGAAACCGAGATTCGGCGCGGCTTAGCCGGGATTCGGTGCACTAAATTAGTGCGGAAACCTGGTGCACCGATTTGGCCACCGATCGTTCGGTTTTCTTTCAATCAACTTGTAGTGGAAAAATTCAAAAGGGCCCGTAGAACCAGCGTCTTACGAGCCCTCAATCAGGTTTGAAAACAGACTCAGCGGAGAGGGAGGGATTCGAACCCTCGGTACGGTTGCCCGCACAACGGTTTTCGAGACCGCCACAATCGACCGCTCTGCCACCTCTCCGGGGGATGCGTGCCGCGGGCCTGGCGCTTGCGACAGGCCGGCAGGTTCGCGCGTGCGAACGGTGCAATGGGACGCAAAAATAATGGATTTGGGCCGAAAAACGGCCATTTATGCCGGATTCTGGGAAAAGGGATAACTTGCCCCCTTAATTCGCACGAAAAAATGTCGACAGGTACCGTTCTGATCATCGATGACGAGGAGAAGCTGCGGACGCTGCTGGCCAGAATCATCCGGCTGGAAGGGATGACGGTGCTCGAGGCCGATACGCTGAAGGCGGGTAACCGGACCCTGGAGAAGGGGGATGTCGATGTCATTTTCTGTGATGTCAAGCTGCCCGATGGCAACGGGGTCGACTTTGTCCGGGACATTAAGGCGCGGCACCCGCTCGTCGAGACGGTCCTGCTGACCGCTTACGGCAACATCGCCGACGGAGTAATGGCGATGAAGAACGGCGCTTTCGACTACATCACCAAGGGCGACGATAACGACAAGATCATCCCGCTGTTGTCGCGGGCGCTAGAAAAGGTACAACTGCAAAAAAGGGTCAGCCAACTCGAGAAACAGGTAGGCAAACGCTACACGTTCGACAACATTTTGGGGCATTCGCCCCTGATCATAGAAGCGGTCGCACTCGCTAAAAAGGTGGCCCCGACGGAAGCGACGGTGCTCCTACTCGGCGAAACCGGGACGGGAAAGGAGGTCTTCGCCCAGGCGATCCATTTTGCGAGCAAACGGGCGACAAAACCCTTCGTTCCGCTGAACTGCAGCGCCTTCAGTAAAGAGCTGCTCGAAAGCGAGCTATTCGGACACAAGGCGGGCTCATTCACCAGCGCCACGCGCGACAAGAAAGGCCTCATCGAAGAAGCCAACCAGGGCACGCTGTTCCTCGACGAGATCGGCGAAATGCATATCGATCTCCAGGCGAAGCTTCTGCGGGTACTCGAGACCAACGAATTCATCAAGGTAGGCGATACCCGGCCAACCCGGGTCAATGTCCGCATCATCGCGGCCACGAACCGCGACCTGGAAAGGGAGGTGGCGGACGGGAGATTTCGCGACGACCTTTACTACCGGCTCAACGTCTTCTCGATCTCGCTGCCGTCGCTCCGCGAACGGAAAAAGGATATCCCCACCATCGCCGAGTTCTACCTCCGAACCTTCGCGGCCAAGGGAAACAAACACATCGACGGCATGAGTAAGGAGTTCCTCGAACGCCTGCAGCAACACGACTGGAAGGGCAATATCCGGGAACTGAAAAACATCATCGAGCGCGCCGTCATCCTCTCCGACGGCGGACCGTTGACGTTGGAAAACCTCCCGGCCGACCTGCACATTACCGGCCAGCGCTCCACCGGACCCATTTCGGCGTTCGACCTGGCGAGTGTCGAAAAACTGCATATCCAGCGTGTCCTCAACCACACGCGGGGCAATAAGACGGAAGCCGCCCGGCTACTCAACATCGGACTGACCACACTTTACCGCAAGATCGAAGAATACAAGCTGAGCTACGAGGCCTGAGGCACCCGGTGCGACGAATCCCGACGGGAACCCCAGTGTAACCTGCAAGGCTACTCGGGCGAAACAGGGGCCGCGTACCTTACGCAGTTGTTGGTGATTACCTTCCTGCAGTTTGTGAACACGGCGACGGGCATCGCCTGCCTGGTGGCGCTCTTGAACGGGCTGAATGAAAGGACGACGCAGAACCTCGGCAATTTATGGAAGATCTCTACCAAAACGATCACCGGGATCCTGCTGCCATCCTGTCCGCGGTGGGGTTCGGAAGGCGGACGTCCCCCCGAACCGGTGACCGATTCGGGGGTGGGCTGGATCCGGACGTGTCACCGGCCGGCGCGAAAGGGAGGTAGGCAGGGTGGCGATGGCACGGGCTGACGGAAGAAAAATTAAACGAAATGATCGATCGTTGCACGGAGGGCCCTTTCCTCGGTATCTTTGGACCGGCGAAGGTGAACGTGTTCCGGCTGAACCTGGCACTGGATGAATTGAATAGAGGCGGCGCCCGAAGGGCGCCGGCGACCGATGGCAGACACTGAAAAACAAACCAGACCAACGGACAAGGCCCCGGACGTGCCGCATTTCCTGGACCTGATGCGCCAACAACGGCGGAGCAGGTTCAATGTGATCCGTGGCACGGCGGTATTTAACCCATTGCTGAACAAACTCGCCGCACCGGATATCGATGTGGTGATCCTTTCGTGAAAAATTCTTATAGCATGAGCATGCGTTTGAAAACCAAACTGTCGCTGGGACTGATCTTCCTGTTCGTCGTCATCGTGCTGTTCGGCGTGCTTGGACTATTTTATATCAACCGGCTCAGCAACGAAGGCCGATTGGTGTTGCGGAACAATCACGAGTCGCTGGTATACTGCAACCGAATGCTGGAGGCGCTGGAAGGCCTGCCCGCCGACAGGAACGCGCTGAACCAATTCGGGGAGAATTTAAAGAAACAACAAAGCAATATCACCGAGGCGGGCGAAAAGGAGGCGACGGACGACCTGGCCCGCAATTTCAACCAGCTGCTGGCCAACCCTTCCGACCCCAGCAATTATGCCGATATCCGCCGCGCGATCGGGAAGATAGAAGACCTCAACGAGAACGCCATCGTCCGAAAGAATGCCGTGACGCAAAAGACGGCGGACGACGCCAAGGAGGTGCTCACCGTTATCTTTACGATCCTGACGCTGGTTGCGTTCACTTTCATCTTCAACCTGCCGGGCATCATCTCCGGCCCCATCAGCAGTCTTTCCGAGGGCATCCTGGCGATTGCGGGCAAGAATTACAAGAAACGCATCTATCTCAAACAGGCCGATGAGTTCGGCGACCTGGCGAACGCTTTCAACACCATGGCCGAAAAACTGGATGAATATGAGAACAGCAACCTGGCGCAGATCAAATTCGAAAAAAGCAGGATAGAGACGATCATCAACCAGATGCGGGACGGGATCATCGGTCTGGATGAGAAGCGGCATGTCCTGTTCCTGAACGCCGTGGCTGAAAAACTACTCGGTCTGAAGGAGTCGGATATTGCCGGCCGTTATGCGCCCGATATCGCGGTCTCCAACGACCTGATGCGGACCCTGTTACAGACCGAAGCACCCAGGAAGGACTTGAAGATCTATTGCGACAACAAGGAAAGCTATTTCAGCAAGGATGTCCTGGACGTGACCAATAACCAGGCAATCATCGGCCAGGTGATCGTATTAAGGAATATTACGCCTTTCCACGAGCTCAACGAAGCCAAGACCAATTTTATCGCCACGGTGTCGCACGAACTGAAGACGCCGTTGTCCTCGATCAAGATGAGCGCGAGCCTGCTGACGGACATGCGGGTCGGAGCGCTGAACGGCGAACAGCAGGAACTGATCCGGAGCATCACGGACGATGCCGACCGGCTGTTGAAAATAACGGGTGAGCTGCTGAATATGTCGCAGGTCGAAACCGGGAATATCCAACTGAAATTGCAACCGGCGAATCCGGCCGTGATCGTGAACCAGGCGATACAGGCGGTACTTTTTCAGGCGCAGCAGCGCAGGATCAGCATCGACGCCCGCCTGCCCGAGAACCTGCCCTTCATCCAGGCGGATGTGGAGAAGACCTCGTGGGTGCTTATCAATTTGCTCACCAATGCCATCAAATATTCGCCCGAGGATTCGCGAGTGGAGATCGCCGCTTTGCGCAATGCAGACAAGGTGGAGTTCCTTGTGAAAGACCACGGTCGCGGCATCGACGAAAAATATCTGCCAAGGATTTTCGAACGGTATTTCAAAGTGCCGGACACGCATGACCGTAACGGCACCGGGCTCGGTCTTTCGATATCGAAGGAATTCATCGAAGCGCAGGGCGGTCAGATCTGGGCGAGGAGCAGGCTGGGCGAAGGCAGTTCGTTCGGGTTCGCGCTGCATGCGGCGTGATGGAATGGGCGCGAAAAACGGAAGAAAGGGCTGGCAAAAAGGGCTTTTTGCGGGTTTTTGCGGGGTGTCCCGGGGGGTCGGAAGCGGCCGAAAAGGGTGTTATTCCGGCCGGTGTCCAAAAAATTTTTGCCGTCGTGAGCGACCTCGCGGCGCCGGCACGTGTAAGAAGCGGGCGTTCGAGTTGGGGTAACTGGGTAAAATCGGTTGAAAATGAACAATTTATCGTGTCGTATTTTCGCGGATCTTATTTTATGCTTTTTACTAAGAAAATTATAAGGGTTTATCTTTACGCGATTTTATAGTCAACTAAAAATGACCGAAGAAGATTTTTGTGAGAATATAGAAAAATAAGTACATTCATAGTCTAATAGGATAAGGTTTAATGGTTATGGTATTTGATTAGTGCATCCCCGCCTAACAGCGGGGATTTTTTCTTTTTTACATTTGCCAGGTGCTTACAACCGATTGAATGATGAATAGCGGTTTAACCATTTTAACTGTCGAAGACAATCCCAGTGATCTTTTCCTCGTCGAGCACATGCTGAGATCGTCCGGTCTCTCCATCCGGCAGTTATGTTCCGCGAACTCGATCCGCGAGGCGCTCACGCTACTCGGCGACCGGGAAATCGATGTCGTCCTGCTCGATCTTACGCTGCCCGATAGTTTCGGTATCCAATCCTTTATTCAGATTAAGTCTGTAGTACAACGTATACCGGTGATCATTCTTACGGGTGTGTCCGATACGATCGTAGCGTTGGAGGCGATCAAAGAAGGGGCACAGGACTACCTTGTAAAGGGCGAACTCACTGAGAGCCTGCTCACCAAGGCGATCCAATACAGCATGGAGCGAAAGCGAACGCTGGAGCGCCTTCGGGTCAGCATCGAGCGCTTCAATACGGTGGTCAAGGCGACCAACGACGCGATCTGGGACCGCGATCTGGTGACGGGAAAGCTGTTCATCGTCGGGGACGCCTATCAGCAATTGTTCGGTTATGATATCGTGAACGCTTACCCTCCTGACGGACTTTGGGAGAGCATCATCCATCCGCAGGACAAAGATCGGGTCCTGGGCAAGCTGTCGGCCATCGTTCGCGAAGGAGTCTCGAGCAAATGGGAGGATGAATACCGTCTTAAAAAGAACAATGGCGAATATGCGTTTGTACATGACCGGGGCTATATCATCTATTCCACCGACGGCCGGCCCATGCGGATGATCGGGGCGATACAGGACATCACGCTTCGCAAACGATCGGAAGAAGACCTGGCGCTGCAGCAGCGACAAAAGCAACAGCATATCACCGAAGTCGTATTGGGAGCGCAGGAAAGGGAGCGGTTCGAATTGGGCCAGGAATTGCACGATAATATCAACCAGATCCTGGCAACGTCGAAACTGTACCTCGACGTGGCCATCGAGGAGAGCGAGCCGAGGCTCGAACTGCTGGTCAAGAGCAGAAACAATATCTCGATGGCGATCGAAGAGATCCGCCGGCTTTCCAAAGAGCTGATCACGCCCAGTCTGAACGATCTCGGTCTGGTGCAGTCGATCAAAGAGCTGATCCGGAATATACAGGTCGCCGGGAAGATGAAGATCCGGCTGACCATAACGGGTCTCGACGAGAACACGTTGGAGGCGGAGCAAAAGATCAATGTCTACCGAATTATCCAGGAGCAACTGAACAATATCCTGAAGCATGCCGAGGCTTCCTCCGTTTGTATCGAGCTGAATAAGTACCGCGAGCAGATCCGTTTACGCGTCGAGGACGATGGGAGGGGGTTCGACCCGAGGATGCGGCGTTTTGGCGTCGGCATCTCCAACATCATGAGCAGGGCGGAACTATACAATGGGAAGGTCGAGATCGACTCTTCGCCCGGAAAGGGTTGCCGGCTGGAGGTCATCCTGAATTCGAAGGCGTTGCCGGAGCTGGATTGAGAGGCGGCGAGTGGTGCGGCGTCGGATTGGGGGTCGGGCACGAGAGAGGATTGGGCATTGCGGAATGCGATTGGGGTCGCGCGCGAATGTAAATCGGTTGCAAAGAAACGGCACAGCGTGTGATCGATAAAGGCCCTGCGATTGGCAGGCGGTGAACCGGTGGACGTGCCGGCAGCGGTCGGACGGGTGTTACATTACAACAACGGTCTGTTGCTACCCTTGTGCATGACGCTGAAAGGGTATTGTTTGGCCAGCACGTTCAGACGTCTGAGCGTCTCCTCATCGGGAGGCGTCAATTTAAAATTTTCCAATTCCATTCTTGACCTGGGATGCCTGACAATCTTAGCGGTTGGCAAAGCGGTCAGCGATTTGCTGACGGCGGAAGTTGTAACGGTGACGACATTGGGCTTCATCTGACGAGGTGTTAAAGATGATTGAATATTGGTTCATAACACATCTTCCTATGCAAGCTGATCTTCAACAGGGACACCGAATCGTGTAGGTTTGACCGACGTACAAAGATACATGGAAAAGTAGACGAATCGCAAATGAGATTGCAAATTTTTTTTTAAGAAATAAAATCAGCGGCTCTGCAAGTGCGTCAATTAGACACAATTCAAAATTAAAACCTTTTAGCAACGCGTGGCGAAGCGGGAAGTACGGGTGAAACCTTATAACAATACTGGTAATTACCATAAGGCAAAGGGTAGTGCGGCATGGGGCGTTGGAGTTCGAGCCGGTTGGCGGAGGTGCGAAGCACGAGGAAATTGCTGTCTGCGGTGATGCGTATGCCTTTTTTGTCCCCGCCATAGAATGCCATCCACCGGATGGGAGTCGTCGGAGTTGTCGCAACCGAAGCGTGAAAGATGTCCGGCCAGGAGGAGTCGGCAGGTGGTCCATAGCCCGCAACGGAGTCGAGCCGGGCGGGTAAGGTCCAGTTCATCCCAAATGATGGCAGCGCGGGGGACTGGCGCGTGCTGTCTGCTTCGAGGGATTGTCCGACGAGCATTTCGCCCGAGGCGTTCATGGTGTAGCTCATGTGCAAAAGACAGGATACTTCGGGCAGCGTGTATTCGCTCCGAACGATGACCAGTTGGCTGCCGGTGCTGGTCGAAAATAATTGGAGATGGGGGACTGTGCTGTCCGCGGGCCAAAGCGATGGCCGCAAACCCGCGCTGTCATCGACGAGGACCAGGTGGTTGACCTCGTAGTGGAGGAGCCAGCCGGTTTGTTTATCGAACCGGAAAATGGCATTGGCGGAAGTGATCGTAAAGATATCGTTGGAGTCTGTGAAGGATAGGTCGCCGGTCGGCGGGATGGCGTAATCTCCTTTCCATGGGCGTACCAGGATCTGCCGCGTGAACAACGGGTTTCCGCGTGCTCTACCCGTTGCCGGAGACGGACGGCGAAAGATGAGGCGGAGAGTCAGTTCATCGTTGCCCGCGGGCCATTTGGCGGGGACATTGACCGGAGTTGGGTGTCTGGCCGAGAGCGTCACCACTGGCAACACTCCTTTCTGTGAGGGCATGCCGTTGACGAGCAGTTGCCATTCCAGGCGGATGACCGGGGTCCGGGCGAGCGGCGTGTCCCTCGTTATATATATAGTGGTATCCGGACCGGCGTGGGCTAAAAGCGGCAGCCCGCAGCAAATCATTAGCGCATAGGGCAGAAGCTGTCTCATAACCAGAGTGTTGGGGAAAAACTTTTAATAAGATACGAAAAGAAATAAACGTGGTGAGGGCTAAAACGATTTAGTCGGCTTTTCCTATCTTTATGCCTGCAATTCCGATGCATGAAGAAAGTGTCTATCAGTGATATAGCCCGTAAGGCAGGAGTTTCGGTTTCGACGGTCTCCTTTGTAATGAATGACAAGGCGGTGAAAATGCGCATAAGCCGCGAGGTGATAGAGAAGGTGGAGAACGTGGCCAGGGAGATGGGGTATCGTCCTAACCAGCTGGCACGCGGGTTGCGAACCGGCAAGACCAAGACGATCGGTCTGATCGTCGAGAATATTTCAAACGCTTTTTTCGCAACCCTGGCCAAATCGATCGAAGACGAGGCCAAACGCTACGACTACAAGGTCGTCTACTGCAGTACCGACAACGACGAAGAAAAAGCCCGCGACCTGATCAATATGCTCTCGCAACGACAGGTCGACGGCTATATCATCACCCCCACGCTCAATCTGGCGGAAGACCTGCGCAAACTGCAGGCGGAGAGCAAGCCGGTCGTGCTCATCGACCGCTATTTTCCCGCGCACACCGAGATCCCGGCCGTGCTGGTCGACAATTACGAGGGTGTCTCTCGCGGAATGGAGTATTTGCTCGGCAAGGGCTATTCGCGGATCGCGCTCGTGACGATCGAAACCGAGATGGCGCATATGAAGGACCGGGTCCGCGCCTACCGCGACGCGCTGGACCGTCACCGCCTGGAAGTGCAGGACCGGTTCATCCGGATCGTGCCTTATAACAGCGATCATGAAGCGGCGCTGCAAGAGGTGACGCAGCTGTTATCGGGAGCTGGCGTCGTCTTCGACGCGGTTTTCTTCCTGACCAACTATCTCGGCGTGCTCGGGATCGAGGTCATCAAGAAATTACAGATCAAAGTGCCGGAGCAACTTGCCGTGCTTTGTTTCGACGACAACGATATCTTCCGCCTCTATACACCGAGCATCTCGGTGATCCGTCAGCCCATCGAGGCCATCGGTCAGAAAGCGGTCTCCACGCTCATGGACCGGCTTCGGCATGTAGGCGAAGACAGCGTGCCCGCGAACGCGCCCGTTCAACTGCAGGCCGACCTGGTCAAACGCGAATCGATATAGATTTTTCCCTATTTTCGCACTAAATTTTTCCCCCGTATGAATTTGCATGAATATCAGGCCAAAGAACTACTGAAGAAATATTCGGTTCCCGTTCAGGAAGGAATTCCGGTTGACAATGCGGGCGCCGCTGAAGAAGCTTACAAACATCTGAAGGTCCAGTTCGGGAATAACTTCGCGGTGGTGAAGGCGCAGATCCATGCGGGAGGACGGGGAAAGGGCAAGGTACAGGGAACGGAACAGAAGGGTGTGGCGGTAGGAAAGAGCGCCGAAGAGATCCAGCAGATCGCTTCTCGTATCCTGGGTGGCACGCTGGTGACCATCCAGACGGGGCCTGCGGGCAAGAAGGTCAACAAGGTGCTGATCGCCCAGGACGTCTATTATCCGGGCGCCAATCCAGTCAAGGAATTCTATCTCTCGGTCCTGCTCGACCGAGCCAGGGGGCAGAACGTGATCATGTACAGCACCGAGGGTGGTATCGATATCGAAGAAGTTGCGCACAAGACGCCGGAGAAGATCTATAAGGAGTGGGTACACCCGGGCGGAGGGCTACAGCCTTTCCAGGCGCGCAAGATCGCGTTCAACCTGGGATTAAGCGGAGAGGCGTTCAAGAATTGCGTCCGGTTCGTGACCAATCTCTACAATGCCTATGTCGGGTTGGATTGTTCGATGCTCGAGATCAACCCGCTGTTCAAGACCAGCGACGAGAAGATCATCGCCGTCGATTGCAAGATGAACCTGGACGACAACGCTATGATGCGTCACCCCGAGCTGGAAGCCCTGCGCGATATCAGCGAAGAAGATCCCACGGAAGTCGAAGCCGGCAAATACAATCTCAATTTTGTCAAGTTGGATGGAAACGTGGGCTGCATGGTCAACGGCGCGGGCCTCGCAATGGCGACCATGGATATGATCAAGCTGAGCGGCGGAGAGCCCGCGAACTTCCTGGACGTCGGCGGAACGGCCAATGCGCAAACCGTCGAGGCGGGCTTCCGGATCATCCTCAAGGACCCCAAGGTAAAAGCTATTCTCATCAATATCTTCGGCGGTATCGTCCGTTGCGACCGCGTCGCGCAGGGTGTCATCGATGCTTACAATTCGATCGGGGACATCAAAGTGCCGATCATCGTCCGTTTGCAGGGCACCAATGCCGAAGAAGCCAAACAGCTCATCACAGAAAGCGGCCTGAAAGTTCAGTCTGCGATCCTGTTGAGCGAGGCGGCGGCACTGGTCAACAAAGCCGTCAGCTGACATGCCTCATACCATTTTACAGCAACTGGAAGAAACGGTCAGGTATATCCGGTCGGTTTGTTCCGAACAACCTGCGGTGGGTATCGTCCTGGGCAGCGGGCTGGGCAATCTCGCGCGCGAGATCGTTGCGGAAAAAGAGATCGCCTATTCGGATATCCCGCATTTCCCGGTAGCCACGGTGGAAGGCCACCAGGGTAAGCTGATCTTTGGATCGCTGGCGGGAAGGAAGGTGGCGGTCCTTTCCGGCAGATTTCATTATTATGAAGGCTATGCACCCGCGCAGGTGGTCTACCCGATACGGGTGTTGAAATTCCTCGGCGTAAAGACGCTGTTGTTGTCGAATGCGGCGGGCGGGATGAACCGGACTTTCCGGGTAGGAGACCTGATGATCATCAGCGATCATATCTCCTTGTTTACGGTAAACCCGTTGCTCGGGCCGAATGAAGAAGGACTGGGGCCGCGGTTCCCGGATATGAGCGAGCCGTACAACCGGGAGCTGATCAAAAAGGCGCAAGGCATCGCCGGCCGGCTGCAAATACCTATCCATGTGGGGGTCTATGCCGGCGTAACGGGACCCACTTTTGAAACACGTTCGGAATACAAGTTGTTGCATATCGTCGGCGGGGACGTCGTCGGGATGAGCACGGTACAGGAGGTGATCGCGGCGCGGCATATCGGGCTGTCCGTGTTCGCCGTGAGCGTCGTTACGGACCTGGGCATCCGGGATGAGGACAATATCATCACGCACGAGGAAGTACTGGCTGCTGCTGCTGCCGCCGAACCGAAGCTGACGGCACTGTTCAAGGGCTTGATCGCGGAGCTGTGAAGGCCCAAAGCGGAACTATTAACTTTTTGTTCTCCACTTAATGAGTAACTTGTCCGCAATTTTTTCAATAGTGCGAGGATGCCGAACAATACTATTGCTGGTGGCCCTGTTCACCAGCCCGGCCCTGTTGGCGCAGAATCCGCTTGGCCGGTTTGGCAACATCGGAGCCGGGGCCGCGCCGGGAGGCAAGGACTCGCTGCAACACCGTAAGGCGGATACCATTACGATCAATTTCCGGTTCCTGGACAGCAGCCGGCTGCAGCATTTCGATTCCTCCATCTACGATCTGGGGCGCAAGATCCCCCGGCCCGCCACGTGGATCAACCTGGGCAACCTGGGTACGCCGGCGCGCAACCTCGCATTCACGCCCCGGATGCAATCGGGGTGGGACCCGGGATGGCATGCGTATGACTTGTATACTTTCAAGGTGGACGAGACACGGTTCTTCAACACGACCAAACCGTATACCGAGCTGGGTTATGTGCTGGCCGCGCGATCGGAACAGGACATCGATATCCTGCATACGCAGAATATCCGGCCGAACTGGAATTTCGGGCTGGAATACCGGCTGATCAATGCGCCCGGTACGTTCATGAATCAAAATACCAACCACAACAACTACCGTTTCAGCTCGTGGTACCAATCGAAGAACAAACGCTACCAGAATTTCTTCGTGCTGGTGGCAAGCAAGCTGAGCGCTTCGGAGAACGGCGGTATACAGCGTCCCGGCGATCTCGATTCGGTCAAATACAGCAACCAGGCTACGATCCCGGTGCAGATCGGCCCGAATCTGGCGGCGATCACGGGGAATCCGTTCGTCTCTACGGTAACGACAGGCACGAAATACTCGACCTTGACCTTCCTGATGCGGCATCAGTACGACCTCGGTCAGAAGGATTCGATCGTAACGGACTCATCGGTGATCCCGCTGTTCTATCCGCGGTTGCGGATGGAAAATACGGAGGCCTATACCACGTACAACTACAAGTTCATCGATTACTATTATCCGGGCAGCTATTCGCTGGATACCGCCTATTACAGGCATAACCTTGGGCTGGGATACGTTCTGCCGACCGACACCATGATCCGGCAGGACAACTGGCATAAGTTGTCGAGCGATATGAGCATTTACCAGTTTCCGGATGCGAAGAACCCCCAGCAGTTTGTGAAACTCGGGGCGACGCTCGAGGTGCTGAGCGGCAGGTTCGACACGTCGGCGCTGGTGACCAGCAACCTGCTTTCGGCGCACAAGGTCCATGACCAGAATGTTTTTGCGCATGCGGAATACCGGAATAAGACCCGCAACCAGAAATGGGACATCGAAGCATATGGCAAACTCTATCTGAACGGGCTGGATGTGGGCGACTACAACGCCTACATTTCGCTCCAGCGCCTGATCAGCCGGCGGCTGGGTTTTTTCCAGGCCGGTTTCGAGAATACCAACCGGACACCAGGCTTCATTTATGAAAGGGCCAGCAGTTTTAACCTGGACACGGCGGCGTCACATCGCAACTTCCTGAAAGAAAATACTACGCATCTTTTTGCCTCGATCGATCAGCCGGCGCATCAACTGAACCTCTCGGCGTCGCTCTACCTGCTGAGCAATTATACCTATGTCGCGGATTATTATAAGCTGAGTCAGGCGTCGTCGCTGTTCAATCTTCTGCAGATTGCGCTCAAAAAGCAGTTCACGCTGTACCGGCACTGGCATTGGCGCACGCTGACGATCGTGCAGCAAGTGGCCGGTGCTTCACCGGTGCACGTCCCGCTGCTGGTCTCGAGCAACCAGGTCGGTTTCGACGGGAACCTGGGCTTCAGATACCTCAATGTGAGTTTTGGGACCGAGATCCGCTATATCAGCCCGTACCGCGCGGATGGTTATTCGCCGGTGACGGGGCAATTCTTTTCGCAAAGCGCTACCCATACTACCATCCAACAGAGCCTGCCGGACATCAACCTTTATCTTCACCTGCGGATCCGGAGCTTCACGGCTTATATCCAGGGCGAAAACGTGAATTCGATGGCATTCAGCCCGCACGGTTTCGGGTTCTATAACAACAACTTCGTGGCGCCGTATTACCCGGAGGCCGGGTTCATGGTGCGTGTCGGCATATTCTGGGGATTTATCAATTGAACGGTGATGCGAGCCGGCGGCCGGAGGTCGTGGCAACAGGCGTGGCGGCTATGGCGGCAGGTGCGGCAACCGGTTCGTCGCAGGGCGGATCGCAGCAGGTGTGGCTTCAGCAATCGGGTTCGTCGCAGGGCGCGTCCTCGGTTTCCACTTCGAGCGTCGCGTGCTGGACATTTTGATGCAGCAGCTCGTGTTTGATCCGGTGTTTCAGCTTGTCGATGAATTCCATATCGGCCGCCGGATCGACTACGAGGTGGGCGGTGAGCGCATTCTCCGTGGTACTGATGGCCCAGATATGGATGTGATGAAAGCCGCGTACGCCGCTGATCTTGCTAATGGCTTCACGAACCCGCCGGATCTCGATACCGGCAGGCACGGCATCGAGCGAAAGGCGCAGGCTGTCGCGCAGCAGCTGCCAGGTGCTGTACAGGATGACAACGGCGACAAGCAGGCTCAATACGGGATCGACCCAGAACTGGTGAGTATAGAAGATGGCAAGGCCGCCGATGACGAGCGCGGCCGAGACGATCGCATCGGACAACAGGTGAAGGAATGCGCTGCGTATGTTCAGATCGCTATCCTTGTTGCGAAGGAAAAGCAGCGCGGTTGCTGCATTGATCGCAATGCCGATGGCGGCGACGATCGAAATCGTTTTTCCCGGCAGGGGTTCGGGATGAAACAGCCGGTGAAACGCTTCGTAACTGATCGCGCCGATGGACAGCAACAGGATGGCGGCATTCAGCAAGGCGACCAGCACGGTTGTTTTTTTGTACCCGTACGTGAATTTGTCTGTCGGTTTCACTTTCAGCAAGCGGATGGCGATGAGCGACATGGCCAGGGAGGCGACGTCCGCAAGGTTATGACCCGCGTCGGAGAGCAGCGAGAGAGAGTGGATCGAGATGCCGGCGACCACCTCGATGACGACGAACAGGAAATTGAGTGCGATACCGAAGATGAACGCGCGGTTCACGCTGGTCAGATTGACAGGGTGATGGTGGTGCCCGAACCCATGGGAGTGACCATGCGTGTGATCGTGGGCGTGTGGGCCATGGGATGAATGCGAATGGCCGTGGGAATCACCGTGGGCGTGATCGTGGTCTTGCGGTGCTTTCGGCGATCGGGAATGGTCGTGGGAATACGGGTGGGCCATAGTTCGGTTTTACCGGTAATCATCGCGCGCGGGCGCGAACGAATCGATGACCCTGCAATCCGTTACGGCGATGGCCGAGTGCGGGACGTTGGAGGGGATGACATAGACCGAGCCGGGATTGAGCAGGTATTTTTCGCCGCCGATGACCATTTCAAGCTGTCCTTCGGCGATATAGGTGATCTGTTCGTGGACGTGGTAGTGTTCCTGCAGTATGCTGCCCTTTTTGATATCCCAAAAAACGAGTGAGCTGTTGTCACCGTGGACCATTTTCCCGAAAAAGCCGGGGCGCATTTCCTTTACGGGGATGTCCTTCAGGTTTTTCATTTCCAAGTTTTTCCAAAAATACAATTTAAATGTGGATAAGTGGAAAATCGGGGCCGGCGGGGGCCGGATAATTACTGTATCCTTGTTGCAAATCGTCGATCACGTGAAAACCATTTTCACCCTTTTTTTAACCCTGGCTTTTCTGAACGGGCTGCTCGGGCAGACCTCCGCGCCGGCATCACCGTTCGCGACCGCGATCGATTCGATCCTGCGGGATTTTCCTCAAAATTTGCGACATATCAGCGGGGATCTGTTGCTGGCGCAGGGCGAATATGAGAACTATTCTTCCACGGTAGTATTGCCCGGTGCGGTGGATTGTATCATCACCCGGTGGCACTCCACCGGCGATACGACCGCCAGCTGGCAGGCAAATATGTACAGCGGCGGGGATTTTTCGGCAGCGCAGAGATGTTACAAACAACTGTTCCAACAATTGAAGCATTGTTATCTCCGGCTGCAGGACAGTAGTCTCGCCTACCTGAAAGGAGATCTGGAGCCGGCGAAGGAAGACGCTGCCTTTACTACCTCCACGCTGCGTCTCGGAATCGGGGACTGGCGCTACCGGACGGTGCAGGTCGACGTAGAACTGGTCTACCTGCTGGCCGATTGGGCTGTCCGGATCAATATTATCAGCAAGCCACCGGATGATGCGCCGACAGCCGACGCGTCGATCCGCTAATTCATGCCCATGATGGCGCCGCCGTCGACGGGAATGGTAGTGCCCGTGATGTAGCCGGCAAGCGGACTGGCCAGGAAGGCTACCAGCGCCGCCAGCTCTGCGGGTTGACCGATGCGCCGCATCGGGATGTCCTTTACGCGCCCGGCCAGCAACTGGTCGAAATCCGGTCCGCCGGGGGTTGGAGCGGGGAGCGTGTCTTTGACTCTATCGGTGAGGATAAGGCCGGGGGCGACGTTATTTACGGTGATGTTGTCCGGCGCGAGTTCGTGCGCCAGCATTTTAGCCATACCGACCACGCCCATGCGCAGGCTCGTCGACAGGACCGAGTTGGGCAGATACGTCTTGACTGTCAGGCTTACGATGTTGATGATCCGCCCGCTGCCGGTCGGGCGCATATGCGGGATGACGAGCCGGCTGAACCGAACGGCGCTGAGCAGTGTGAGGTTGAAGGCGGACTCCCAGGCGCTGTCATCGAAGGATTCAAATCTTCCGAAAGGAGGGCCGCCAGCATTGTTGACCAGGATATCGATCTTTCCGAATTGCAAGACGGCTGCGTCGACGATCTGCGACGCCTGTTTGCTATCCTGTACGTCAACCGGTACTGCGAGGACCTGGCCCGTGCCCTGCGGACGCAGTTCATTCGCCGTCGCTTCGAGTGTGTCCTGGTTGCGGGCACCGATGATCACATTTGCGCCTTCGGCGACCAAAGCGGCGGCGCAGGCCTTGCCCAACCCCTTGCTTCCGGCGAGGACCAGGGCTGTCTTCCCCTTCAATTGTAGATCCATATTATTTGATTGCGATCCTAAAGATACGCGCTATCTTGCTTTCCGCGTATGGATAAAGTCTTTCAGATACTGATCGTTTTCGGATTGGTCACGCTGCTGATCCACCGGTTCATCCGGGGCAAGGGGCCGCAGTACCTGCCGTACGATTTCCTTGTGCGGCTGCGCCCACCGTTGTCTGCGGCGGTGGAACAAAGGTTGGACCCCGCCGATCCGGTCGACGCAGAAGGGTTCGAGCTGGAGAAAGACGATCTGCTGTTCTCTTATCGCATGACGGGCAGCCTGACGATCTTCCGGCGGCGTCCACAGGGAGGCAAGAGAGAGATGCAGGAGCTGGCCGTGCCGATCGATTGTACGGCGATGGCGATCGATCCGACGACCGACAAGCTTTATTTCGAAGCAGGTGGTTACTGGTTCGTCTATGGCACCGAACGCGGCACCGGCGAAGTGTAGGAGCGCCGGCGGGCGGGAATAAGCGCTTGCCAGGAGCTTCGAACTGTGCGGAGGCCGGGTACTACGGGCGGGCATCACCGTTCGAAAAATCCCACGCTGCCGCCTACCCATTCCCTGTCCTTATTAAAATTGACGCCGATCATTTTGCCTTTGCTGAGACGGGCGAGATTGATCGCGGGTACCGGTCGCGGCGCGCCGTCCGGCCAGAGGTACATGATCCTGATCTCCGCTTTCGCGGGGACATCGGGCGTAGGGATCAGGTTGGCATAGGTGACCTTTCGCTGGAGGATCCAGTTTTGGGGGTCGCTGACCTCCAGATCGGTTGCAACCGGATCGATGATCACGCCCTGTCCGGCGAAGGAGAACAGCGGTTTGAGGACATAATTTTCGAGATCGGCGGGCGGTTGTTTCAACTGGTCGAGGAAATACGTGGGCGGGACGAAGGGATGACGCAGGAAGGGGAGGGTATACTTGCTGACGCGATAAAACCAGTTAGGGTGGGTTACCCAATCGACATCGAGGTCCTGACGAATGTCCACGGGATTACCGCCGCCGGCCGGCAGGCCGGCCGAATGCAGCTCGTCAAAAATCACGCGGTTGTAGATGCGGCGGATAGGCGTTTTCTTTCCTGTGGCCGGATGGGGGTAGAACAATTGTCTCCCTTCCTGTATGAGTTCGGTCAGGCATACCGGTGTGATGCCGAGGTAGTCCTGGGTGCAGTAAAAATCGATCCTCGTCTTTTGTTGGTGTGGCCTGATCTCGAGCAGCACGACCTGTTCGGGATCGCAGTCCGCTACGATGACGTCGCGCAGGAGGGCGAGATAGGAATCGTGGTCATAGCCATTCAGGAACTGGCTGTAATTTTCGGGGATCGAAAAATGGCGGCGCAGGGTTTCGGGGTAGTAGACCTGGAAGCCGTAGAGACTCGGGAATCCCTGCATTTCGATCAACTGTGGCTGCCAGCCGCCGCGTCCGTCCTCGCAGACGCCGAAGTCGAAGACCAGGAAATGCGGGTGCGCATTCTCATTGGGCACGCGGTCATTCGCGGGGATGGCGCGTTCGGTCCATTCGAGGAACGATGGGTCGAGGACCGTGTCGACGATGTATTCGCATGCATCCAGCAACAGGGCTGAGAAGGAAGACGGGATGAAGACGGGTGTTTCGGCGATCCGAAATTCAACGGCGCCCGGATAGCGGCTATTGAGGTCGGCCAGAAAGCGTTCATACTGTTCACGGGTGTAGGCGGCGTTGAAGGCCTTCCGCAGTGCTGGGACCATATTGCGTCTTTTCCCGAAAGTTACAGTGTTTTAGCCAGAATGGACGGGGCGGCGCGCAGCGCATAGTCGAGGAAATTGGGCAGGACGTGCGAATATGTCCAGGTGATCTTCTCGGGGTCGTTGAGCTGGGCGATCATGCTTTCCCATTTTTCTTCGCCGTGTTCGGCAATCACGATCCGCCTGCGATCTTCCTGTTGCAAATAGATGCTCATGCCGGCGGGGTCAGCCTCGGGATGGAACTGTGTCCCGATCATATGGTCGTTGAAGCGGATGGCCATGATGGCTCTTTCGAGCGGGACATGCGGCCGTTCTTTCTCGATGGCCAGCAGATGCGCGCCCATTTCCGCCAGGCGCTCATGGTTTGGAGAGATGACCTGGTAGTTGCGGCTGTCCACGGCAAAGAAAGGGTCGCGAAGACCGGCAAAGATGGGTTCGGTCGCGGCGCCATCGATCATGTGAACGGGGAATACGCCGAAGGCGGTCGACTTGCGGTGTGTCACGCGGGCGACGCCATAGTGTCGGCACGCGAGCTGGAAGGAATGGCAGATGAAGAGCACTTTTTTGGGAGCGCCGGCGGCAGGATTGTCGTTGAATTGCTCGACTTGTCTCAGCCAGGTCCAATAGGCAGTTTCCCAGTCGCTGCCGACGCTGTCGATCGGGCTGCCGGGTCCGCCGCTGGAAATGTAAATGTCGTAGGAAAGATCGGGTATTTCGTGGCGCAGCCTGACCTCGAACTCATCGAAGCGGAGATCGAGCCCATGCGTGCGGCCGTATTGCGACAGCAGTTCGCGGATACAGCGCATGCCCTGGTTGGCTTGTCCTTCATAGAGATCGAGGATCGCTACTTTCACCATAGTGCAAAGTTACGGAAATCGGGCGGGGGCCCAAAAAGGAGGGGGCGCGGCTGGCCGTTTCAGCGGCACCGGAGACGGATGCGGCGGGTGGGATGGGTATGGCGGCTCAGGAATTCCATTCGATGATCTGGTAGAAATCATCTTTAAAACTGTCCCCGATGGGGATGATCTTTTTGCCGATGTAGATCTCGTTGCGGGCGATGGAATCGATATGGTCGAGCGAAACGATGAAGCTGCGGTGCACGCGGATGAACTCGTCGGGGGGCAGCTTGTAGGAAAACGACTTGAGGTTGCTGAGCGTCAGGATGGGGTCCGCCTTGCCCCGGACATTGATCTGGGTATAGTCTTTCATGCCTTCGCAGAACAGGATGTCCTCGAAACGCACCTTGATGATCTTGTATTCGGATTTGATGAAGACAAAGCGGTTGTTGCGGTGGTGCAGGTAGATGGTGGTCGACAGGTAGTCGCGGATCTTGTTCATGGTGGAGAGGAAGCGTTCGAAGGAGAGCGGACGGATCAGGTAACTGAACACATCGGTCTCGGTCTCCTTGTATTCCTGTTCCTGTTTGTCGGCGATGCAGATGACGATCGGATAGTATCCGGACTCCCTCAGGCGGAGCATGACGCGGTTGTCGAGCAGGCGGATGTCCCAGAAAATGATATCGGCGCGGTGCTGGATGACGAGTGAATAGACGTCGGCGGCCGATTCGCATTTGCCGGAAAAGGCGAGGTTGGGCGTTTTGGCGATGTAGTCTTTAAGCAGGGCGCTTTGCTTGTTGTTGTCTTCCACGACGATGCAGTTGAGCACTCCCATCATGGGGAAGCCTTTCATCTGCTGGTGGAGATCAAGCATAGTTAGTCAAATTTTCTTCCTTTGGTATACCATACCGCTCCGAAG